>JANNDL010000180.1:0-29130 GCA_031387665.1 Chamaesiphon sp. OTE_75_metabat_95
GTTGCTACTGCTTCGGTTAATGGAGTTTTCATGTTGTGATTTTCTTTACGATGGTTGACAAAAATATTTATCTGAGCGATCTTCTAATCGAGAGAATCGATTCACCTACAGATGCTGCTGCGCGATCGAAATAACCAGCAACTTCAGAAGTCAACGCGCTACAATCACCGTTGGTGATGTTGGCTTTGTCAGACATGATGGCAATTGCTGCGTCTTTCATTTTGGAGACACCAGCGGCTACTGATGAGCCTGGAGTGCCCAGTGCGAGGTAAGTTTCACGCAGACCATTCAAACAACGATCATCGAGTACGGATGCGTCGCCAGCGAAGATTGCGTAGGTTACATAGCGGAGGATGATTTCCATGTCGCGCAAGCAAGCTGCCATCCGGCGGCTAGTGTATGCGTTTCCACCTGGAGCGATCAGGTTTGGTTGGTCAGCAAATAAGCTTCTTGCTGCGTTTGCAACGATGGTAGAAGAGTTGCTAGTGATCCGGTTAACGGTATCCATGCGTTTGTTGCCGTCAGCTACCATTGCAGCTAAAGCGTCTAATTGTCCAGCACTCAGGTATTGACCTTGAGCATCTGCTTGAGCAACAACTTTAGAGAATCCGTCTAACATATATTTAATCCTTTTATCCGTTTAAAGTTTTAGTGTCAAATTTATGTACTGAAGTTGCACCCTGTGGGTAACACAGTCAATAAATTCGGAGAACTCTCACGCCAATTTAAAAGCTGGACGAATCCGGCTCAATTTTGCACAGAGCTGACCTCTACATAACTAATATTAACTATTATGTTAAGTTTATACAATGTTGTATGAACCCTTTTTCAGCTTTTCCTCATTTTCGTCACAAACGTTAACATTCGCTTAGAATCCTGCTTTGAAGCTGATGAGTGACACGATCGTTCTGCTCCTTTCGGACTATTCTACAGAAAGATTTTAGCTTTCGACCAGTTTTCGCTCTAGGTCGAATAAGAATCCGTGGATGTATTCTTCAGTCCACTCTTCACCGTAGAACCGTTTCAGCATCCCGCGTGCCGGATCTTTTTCAGAGCGGTATCGAACATACCGCAGTTGTGCTTGCTTAATCTCTTCAAGCCTGCCTGTATCGGTAATCGGTTCGGCTCGATCGACAAAATCCAGATAAGCTTTGAGATAATCCTTAAATGCGCCAAATACGTGAGTCTCAACGTCGGCTGTCTCGGAAGGACGAGTCCACAGGAATGCTGGCGAGAAAAATGCCTTGGCTTCTTCGGGAAAGTCACCACCCCAAGGCAAGTGAGCTTGGTATTCCTGAAACATTGGCAAAATCGGCGTGGTGAATCGTTCTTGATAAGCTGGCTCATTCCAGAATAATGGCTGCATATCGATCGCAATCAAATGTCCACCTGGTAAAGTAACTAAATCTGCCCCAAAGAACGGTAAATCGTAGTTGAGGCTAGGGAAAATTACAAAATTGAGGACTTGCAGAGATTGTCCGCCTTGAACGTGTGCAGCCCGAATTTGGCGCAGTTTGGGCGACTGGAATCCGTGACTAGTAGTGAGGACTTCTACTTGCTTATCACCTTTGCCCGTTATGGCACTATTGCGATCGAATCCAGTTGGAATGGGATAATCACTGATATCCAGCCGTGATTTGATATAGTCGATGCCGTAGTCGAGGAAGGGTTGGTAGAGAGTCATCTATTGTCAGGATGGGAATTGGGGACTTGGGGACTGGGAGACTTGGGGACTGGGAGGCTTGGTGGAAATATCGTAAATGCTTCCCCTCGTCTCCTCGTCTCCCCCTCTCCCCAATCCTTCTAGACTTTTCCGACTACCGCAAGGGGTACAGAGTCTTCAAACAAAAATTCATGCAGAAAGCGTTCTGACCACTCATGTCCGAAGTAGCTGCTAAATAAACCTGAAGCTGGGTCACGCTCTGCACTGTAGCAATCGTAGTCTTTCTGCGCTTTGACAATCCGTTGAATATCTGAAGGATCGGTGAGGGGTTTAGCCCTGTCGATCATCTGCCAATATAGATCTAGATAATCCTTGAATGCTGCCAGTAGTCGGGTTGAGACGGTTTCGGGATCTGTCTTGGCAAATAGCAAGTACTTGGAGAAATATTGATTGGAGTCGTAGAATTTCATCTCCAAATCTTGTGATAGATCTGGATATCGATCGTGCAGAAATTTCAGCGGTTCGATATACTTCTTCTGGTAAGCTTCGTCTTGAAATAGGGGCTGGAAGTCAAGCACTACCAGATTCTTGACTTTACCAAACGAGAGAAAATCTAATCCCAGCAGGGGTAAATCGTAATGATGATCGGGATAAATTACGCAGTTGAAAATCTGGGAACTCGCACCAGCATCAATGTATGTGTAGCGAATTTTGCGGAGCTGGGGACACTGATACGACCAGCTTTGAATCGTGGCTGGACTTTTGCCGCGCTCACTGACATTCAATTCCAAACCCGCCGGAATTTCTCGCTGCTGTAAGTCAAACTTGGCTGTCAGTTCGCGTTCTAAGTGGTTTAAAAATGGCTGGTACATGAAGCTTGGCTCCGATCGATCTCCCTTACGATAGCAGGATTTTTAGGTGGCGCGATCGGGATTCTGAAGACAAGGCAACAATTTGTAATATTTTGGTGAATGGTGAATGGCTTGCACTGTTCGCGTAGCGTCTGCCTTAGCAGAGCGTAGCCGAAGTGTGGATGGTGAATTGTGGTTATCTTCGTTCTACCTTGGAGGATTTATTAGCAAGCAGTGGTAGACAGCCACCAACGAGGAAGCCGAGGGCGACTGCGCCAGCTAGGACCAGTCCCCAAGGGAGATCGATCGATTTCCACTGTATGAACTGAATGCTGACTAAGCTAGCGTTCTGGACTGAGATTAGGGCGATTACGGCAATCCAAACAGCGGCGATGGTGGAAACAATTAAATTTGTCATTGCACTTGCATTCTCGATCGAGAATTCAGTTAACGTAGGGTGCGTTATGCTGTCGCAGTAACGCACCTTCCATAAGTATCGTTACGTTTAGGACATGAATACATTCCATGTTCTGTTTGGTACGCTCGCGCTTTCGCCGTAACACACCCTACGCATTTATTCTTTATTTTAGGGCTTCGATCGCAGTTTCCATTGTCGTTGCTAGCTTCTGTAACTCTTCGGCAGAATGAGTCTCTAGATACACCCGAATCAATGGCTCTGTACCGGAGGCGCGAAGTAACACCCAGCCACCATCGGCGAGATAGAACTTTACCCCATCTTTGCGCCCAACTTCTTTGACATCGATTCCGGCGATGCTCGTGGGTGGATGTTCGAGATAGGTTTTCATCACCGTCTCTTTGTGAGCATTGTCTAAGTGTAAATCTAGGCGACGGTTAAATAATGGTCCACCAGCCTCTGCAATGACTTCAGCGACCATTTGGCTCAATGGTTTGCCTTCATAGGCGATCGCTTCAGCAATTAGCATATCAGCCAGGATGCCATCTTTTTCAGGGATGTGTCCGATTACGCTCAAGCCGCCGGATTCTTCGCCGCCGATGAGTACGGGGATTTCGCGCATCTGTTCGCCGATATATTTGAACCCGACGGCAGTTTCAACTAGGGGCACACCATGCTTGGCGGCAAAGTTGTCTAGGAGGTGGGTAGTTGCCACTGTGCGGACGATCGCGCCCGTTTTGCCCTTATTCTTGATCAGGTGCTTTGCCAGTACCAGCAGGACGGTATTTGGGGTGAGCATATTGCCTAGCTCATCGACGATCCCAAACCTATCTGCGTCCCCATCTGTCGCTACGCCGAGATCGGCTTTATCCTTTTGAACAGCGGCAATCAGTTCCCCCAGTAGTTCTGCTTTGGGTTCGGGCATTCCACCGCCGAACAGCACATCTCGCTGCATGTGGAATGTTTCAGTTTCGCAGCCGCAATGGAGCAATACTTTGTCTAGATATCCCCGCGAGGTGGAATACATCGCATCGAACTTAACTTTGAGCTTGGCCGATCGAATCCGCTCGACATCGAGTAAGGTGTAGATAAATTTGAAATATTCTGGCTGAGGATCGAAGGTGCTAATCTTGTCGCTATTTTTCTTCATTGGTGGTGCATCACTCGCACCATCTAAGTTCGCGACGATCGTATCAGTGATCGCCAGTGTTGCTGGCCCTGCATAGTCAGGGATATACTTAATCCCACAGTAAGCAGCGGGGTTGTGACTGGCGGTAAACATCAGCGCACCCGCCGAATTGAGATGTCTAGCATTGTAAGCAATAACTGGAGTGGGGCAATCTCGATCGACAAGTTTCACTGTCCAGCCTAAATCTGCGAGAATTTCCGCCGCAGTGTGGGCAAACTCATCCGCCAAAAATCTCGGATCGTAAGCGACTAAAACTGGGCGATCCTGACTGTATGCAGTACTGAGATAGGCAGCAATTGCTCTTGTCACCTTACATACATTCGCAAAAGTAAAATCTTCTGCAATAATTCCCCGCCATCCATCAGTCCCAAACTTAATCTGCTGTGTACTGCTACCTGCGCTCATGATCGATCGCCCTACTCTCTTTGCTATTTCTGGTTTCTATAGCCTATCACGATCGGGGATCTGGAATCTGTATTCTAGCTGTCTAAGCGGGATTCGTTGACAGTAATTCATTTTCATCCTCAAGCAGCATTTCGATTACTTCGCGTAGATTTACCTGCAATTCATCTAGTGTCTTTGCCTGAGAATGTGCGCCTGGAAAACCTGGTACATAGCCAACATAGAGATCTGTCTCAGTATCGCGCTCAACTATGGCTGTAAAATTTTTCATATTATGATTCCAGATTTACATACAGCTTCCATAAGCAATTGTAGATTGGTTTGAATACACCATTGCGACAAATTGAACAAACTGGTAAAGTCATGGTATTTCCTCGATCGCATTCCAGGTGATACCCCGTGACCAAAACTAAAACAGCTAGCGTTTCGACGCTCAAAGCCGAAGTTGCAAGATTTCGTGAAGAACTGAGCATCCGCGACAAACTCGTCCAACAATTATCTCAAGAACTATTTCGATTAGTCAAAGATAATACAGCCTATGCGCCCAGACCTGAAGTAGCTGGCGACTATCGAGCTGAAGTGAGACTCCTACGCGAACAACTTCAGGGAGTCGAACAACAGGTTCATTATTATCAGCACCAGCTCCAGCGGCGAGATCTAGAAATCCAGCAGTTGCGCCGAACCATCAGTGAACTCAGCGAACGTGGGCACATGTTGGAGCAAGTAATTAGAGAATTGCCCAAGGTATATACGCGCAAATTTGCGGAGCGATTGGCACCAATCAAGAGCAAGATTATGTCACTGCAAAGCGAAAATCGTCAGCTTCAATCTGACTTGGTAGCTGTCACCGACAGACTTGCAAGTAGAGGTATGAACATTGAGCCTGTTTTGTCGTCTGACTTTAAATTAGATTTGCCAAATGTCAATCAGCCATCTAATCAGGAGCTGACTGTCTTTAGCCATGCCTAGAAAATGGTGAATAGTTAATCATCATTATCAGACTTAAACTCATCCTCTTCATCGTCAAATTGATCCGCTGTGTGTGAATTAAGAATCCGATTCTCATAGCGGCGATTGCGACGACTGGCTTTGGCACTGGTGGCACGTTTACTCGATCGCTTATCATGAACTAGTTGCTGTAAGTCTGGCGCATCATTGATGTCGCTCAACGTTTTATTATCTGTCCGCTTCATGTGATTTTAAGATTTGATTGGAGTACAGAAACCCGACTTTTTTGAAAAAGTCGGGTTTCTATTAGCACTAGTCTGAACAACTACATCCGTTCCAATACTGGAATACCGAGTAAATCTAGTCCTAATTTTAAAGTTCTAGCCGTCAAATCTGACAGTATCAACCGTGAAGTGCGGATTGGTTCTTCTGCTTGAAGCACAGAGTGCTTATCATAGAACTGATTGTATTTCTGACTGAGTTCAAATAGATACTGGCACAACCGATTTGGCAGAAGATCTCGTTCAACTTCAGTAATAATTGAACTTAATTGCAACAGATGTTTTGCAAGCACAAGCTCTAGCTCTTCATTCAGAATAATCTGAGCGTTGTCTCCCAAGTTCTCAAAATCAATTCCACCTTTGCGACTAATCCCCTGCACCCGCACATAGGCATACATCATATAAGGTGCAGTATTGCCTTGAAGTGCCAGCATTTTGTCATAGCTAAAGACATAATTACTCAGCCGATTTTGGCTCAAATCCGCATATTTAACGGCACTTAATCCAACAACTTCGGCACTATTAGCGATAAATTCAGGAGTTTCCTGTCTGGTATCGGCGACTAATCTTGCTTCTAGATCCTTGCGAAAAGTATCAATGCCCTCATCAAGTAATGCCTTGAGTTTAATAGTTTCACCCGATCGAGTCTTGATCTTTTTACCATCTTCACCCAATACTAACCCAAACGGCACATGGGTAATCTCCACATGTTCGGGAACCCATTTTGCTAGTTTGGCAACTTGGAAAAATTGAGCAAAATGATCTGATTGTCCTGCATCAGTGACATAAATAATTCGGTCTGCTTTATCAATCTCAATCCGATATCTGACAGCCGCTAAATCAGTAGTGGCGTAGTTATAAGCACCATCTGTCTTCTGCACAATTAGCGGTAAAGGATCGCCCTCTCTGTTGACAAAACCATCGAGGAAAACACACTGTGCGCCATTGCTTTCGACTAATAATCCCGTCGAGCGTAAATCATCAACTACCGCAGCTAAATAAGGATTGTAGAAAGACTCCCCCCGCTCACCAATCTGAATGTTTAATCTGTCATAAATCACCTGAAATTCCCGCCGCGACTGATCGCAGAGCAGATTCCAAGCTTTAATCGTATCTGGATCTCTTGCCTGAAGTTTGACTACTTCTTTTCTAGCTGCTTCCTGAAACTCTAGATCTTCATCGAAGCGTTGTTTAGCCTTTTTATATAGAGCAACTAAATCACCCAAATCCAGTGCATCAGCAGTAATCAAAGCCTGGGGATATGCTTCCCGCAAATAGAGAATCAACATCCCAAATTGCGTACCCCAATCACCAACATGATTGAGCCGCAGGACATCATGACCGCGAAATTCTAACACCCGTGCAATACAATCACCCAAGATAGTCGATCGTAAGTGACCAACGTGCATTTCTTTAGCAATATTTGGACTCGAAAAATCGACCACAACTCGCTGTGATTTATCCGCCACCGCCACACCCAAACGACTATCTAACTGCATCCCTTGCAATTGACTAGTAAGATAGCTAGGCTTAACAGTAAAATTAATAAATCCTGGCCCCGCAATTTGCGGAACCTCACAGATTTCCGAAACATCTAAACTATCAACAATCGACTGCGCGATTACCCGTGGCTGTTGTCCCAATTTTTTGGACAATCCCATCGCCATATTTGCCTGATAATCTCCAAACTTCGGATTGCTCGATAGCCCTAATAGTGGATCTGTGCCCGCATAATCAGCCCCCAATGCCGCAACAATCGCTTGATCGAGTTGAGTAGTCAAATAGGCAATGGTAGAGTTCATAGCAGGCGTAGGACGAATTAATGCTTAATATCTACTATCCCCGATCCCCGATCGACTGTCCACTAAATCGACTGTCACACCCGCCCGAACATTTCGACCCATAAGTGAGTACAATCGCTACAGGAGTTGGTGGTTTAGTGGTTTAGTGGTTTGGTGGTTTAGCGAATTACCCATCTCCCAGTCTCCTAGTCACCCAGTCCCCCAGTCTCCCCATCCCCCTTTCCCTAATTCAGCCTATGATACCTACGAAAACTCCTACAGAGGCGAGTGGATTTAAGGCTCTGCTCAAAAACAGAGCATTCCTATTTTTGTGGACGGGACAAATTGTTTCACAGATTGCTGATAAAGTTCTATTGGTAATGTCGATCGCGCTATTAACTACCTATAACGTACCAATTAAGTATGCTGCATCTTCTAGCTCTTATTTGATGCTTGCTACGACGATTCCGGCAATTTTGTTTGGAGCCGCAGCAGGGATATTTGTCGATCGATATCCCAAGAAAAAGATCATGGTGTTTGCAGATGTCGTTCGTGGCAGCCTAATTCTACTATTGTCAATTTTACCGAAAGAATTTGTGATTTTATTGCTGATAACTTTTGCAATTTCGGTGATTACTCAAGCATTTGCACCAGCAGAGCAGTCAGCAATTCCTTTAGTAGTTAAACCAGAAAATCTCCTGACAGCAAACGCTTTATTTACGACAAGTACGATGGCTTCCTTGATTGTCGGGTTTGCGATCGGTGAGCCACTATTAACGGCTGCGAGTAATATCAGTAAAGATGGTGCGAGAGAAGTTTTAGTTGCAGTCCTATATTTCATCGCGGCTGGATTGGGGCAACTAGTGCGGGTACATGAAAACATTGATACCAGTAGACATGCCGAAAGAATTAAGCCTTGGGAAGAATTAAAAATAGGACTAAAATATCTGCGTAGCAACAGGATATTGCTAAATGCAATGGTGCAGTTAGCAGTGCTGTTTTCGACAATAGCAGCTCTCCCAATTCTTTCAATCAAACTTACAGCAGAAGTAGGTTTGAAGCCAGAACAATTTGGATTTCTAGTTGCAGCAATGGGAATTGGATTGGTACTTGGAGCTGGAATTTTAGGGCATTGGGGCAATCGGATGCAACAAAAGTCTTTGCCTCTAATTGGCTTCATCAGCATGAGTATCGTGCTAGCAGTATTCACATTTGTAAATAATTTATTAGCTGGCTTACTGTGCGCTGGAGTACTGGGATTAGGTGCATCACTAATTGCTGTACCCATGCAGACTCTGATTCAAGAGAAAACGCCTGAATCAATGCGGGGCAAAGTGTTTGGATTTCAGAATAATGCTGTCAATATTGCAGTAGCTATTCCCCTAATTATTACTGGCCCTTCTACTGATAAATTTGGACTACAGCCAGTATTGTGGGGCGTGAGTCTCGTTGTGATTATCGCAGGTGTCTGGACATGGAACAACAATCGCCATGTCTTGGAAGATGTTAGCTAAGATCGCTGGGTACTAGATTGCTCGATCTCGACTAGTACGGAAGCTTTCCATCGAGGTAATAAGCTTGCTGATTATCAAGGTGATTCCTGATAAAGAAGATACCCAATTTTAGACGGGTTCTGGTTTTTCCTGGGAATCACCCAACAGATAGAAAGCCTCCAAGAATATGTATTAGTCAGTCAAACTAGACGATTGGCTCCTAAGCTAACCTCCCACACTCCCACATCCTTCCCTACGCCTTCCCAAACCGCCGATGCCGCTGCTGATAATTGAGCAACGCCTGATGAAACGCCCCTCTGTCAAAATCTGGCCACAATATATCCGTGACATAGAACTCCGCATATGCCAGTTGCCACAGCAAGAAATTGCTAATCCGCATCTCGCCACTAGTCCGAATCAATAAGTCTGGATCTGGCAAATTCGCCGTATGCAGATGTTTTGATAATAAATTCTCGTCGATATCGGCAACTTCGATCGATCCTTGCCCGACTTGAGTAGCAATTGCCTGACAAGCTCTGACGATTTCCTGCCTACCACCATAATTGATCGCGACGGTAAACCGCACACCTTGATTGTGCTGGGTGGCGACTCTAGCTCGATCGATCGCATCATATAATGAAGCTGGAATATTATCGAGATTTCCGACTACTTCTAATCTCACGCCTTCCGCCACCATTTCTTTCAGTTCCAACTGAAACAGATTTTCAAATAAGGTCATCAAAAAATCGACTTCTTCGAGGGTTCTCCCCCAATTTTCAGTTGAGAAGGCGTAGACAGTCAGTGCCCCAATCCCCCAATCCTTACAGCACCGCAGCAAATCCCTGAGCGTATCTGCACCGCGCCGATGTCCCATCACCCGTGGAAAGCCCCGTTTTTTTGCCCATCGACCATTCCCATCCATGATCACGGCGATGTGTTGTGGTAGTTGAGTGCAATCTAAATCGCGAGGTAGTTCGATGAGACTGGTCGTTTTGGAGGTCATCTGGGAGGGTACGGGGGTACGGGGGTGTTGGAGATGGGAGACGGGGAGACTGGGGGATGGGGTGACTGGGTGACGAGAAGACATGGACTGAAGATGTTAGAACAATATTTTACTTCAATTCATGAACGTCACATTACGGTGATGGCGATCGATTGGTTATTTGTTTGTCTACTGACATCTTGCACCAATACATAACGACTAGTAAAAGCGTAGATCCGAGGGTACCCACGAGGGGCACCCCTACAGGTAAATTGTGTAGGGGTGCCCTGTCTTGTCGTTTTTTTATTCGGGGGGAACCCCCGAATAAAAACGACGCTTCATGGGTACCCTCTACGGTTAGCACTAGTATTTTCAAACTGGTGCAATATGTGAGTCTATCTAGTCCTTTCCCATTCAACAATTCACTATCCCCCATCCACCTACTTCTGATGTGGCAGTTGGAGTATACGGCGAACTAGTAGTAGGCTCCGCACAGTAAACTTGCGTCCGAAGGTGCGAAAACTGGGTCTGACCGATTCACGTTCGCTGATGGGTGCGAGCCGCAGTTCTAATAGTTCCTTCAGTTTACTGCTAGTCAGGGGTCGATCGAGCACGCCACCTTCGGCGAGAGAAATTGAGCCAGTCTCTTCTGAGACGACGATACATACGCAATTGTTTGTGCGCTCGGTGATGCCCATCGCGGCTCGATGTCTAGTGCCTAGTTGTCTAGAAGCAGTCCGATCCGAAAGCGGCAAGATCACTCCCGCTGCCACAATCCGATTTCCCCGAATAAACACCGCACCGTCATGGAGTAAAGTAGTATTCTGAAAGATGGTTTGGATCAATTCTTTGGATAACTCCGCATCTAATTTTACGCCTGGGACGGCAAAATCTCGCTCATCCATCATTTCACTGGTTTCGAGGATCATCAATGCCCCGATCCGCTGTTGCGATAGCTCTTTGACTGCATCGACAATTCGATCGATCGTTGGCAGAGCCTCTCCCCTGGAGAATCGATCCGCTCCATCTCCAACCCGCTTATTTTGACTCAGTGATGGCAGCAGATTCCCCCGCCCTAATTGCTCCAGAAAGCGGCGAAATTCCGACTGGAACACCACTGACATCGCCAGTGCAGCTCCAATCACCAATTTGTCCAAAGCAAAGTTTAACAGCCGAAATTGGCACCGTTCAGCGATCGCTGCGGCTACCATCAACACAATCAGCCCTCGCACCATCCACAGCGTTCGACGATCCCTGACCGCCAATAACACCATAAAGGTGAGGGCAATTACCAATCCCAGGTCAAGACTTTGGCGCAACCAGGATTCTGTAAACTGCGACACCCCAATACCCAACGTCATTGGCAATTTAAACTACTACAACCAATCTCTAGATTCTATGCCACATTGGAGTCGATCGACAATTAATTTTTGAGAAGTAGTTTTTGAGGACTGGGGGCTTGGGGAACTGGGGGACTGGGGGATTGGGGGAATTATTGGGTTGCAACTGTCGATTACCTCTGGTACAGCAAAGCTGAAAGAGTGGTAGCCAGCAATTCTAAATTCAAATTTATTCGATTTCGATCGCCAACCATATGCCGTAGGGGTAAGTTCATGCCGTAGGGGCGGGTTCATGCTAGCTGGTTCCGCTTAGTACCAATCAATATCAAACAAAACCCGCCCAACCCCACCAACAACAATCGACTGTTGTTGGTGGAGTTGGGCGGGTTTTGTTCATTGCGAGACTGTGCGTTGCGAGTATTTTTAGCATGAACCCGCCCCTACAGCATCTGACTGGCTGAATTTGGAATTACTGAGTGGTAGCTATGAGATCGGAATCTCTAAAATGCTTGTGATATCATAATTGCTAGGTCATTTTTCGATTGAACATAAAGCTTATCAATTAAACAAAATTGGGATTCTGGGAGTTCGGAACGCAACAAACAGAATAAACGCATACGTTCCCCAAGTCCCCCCGTCCCCCAGTCTCCCAGTCCCCAAGTCCCCAAGTCCCCCAGTCCCAAACCTTCCCCAAAATGACCAGCGGCTACCTACTAATCGGGGCAATGTTAATACTAGGGGGCATCATCGCTGTCTCTGGAGATCGGATTGGCACACGGGTCGGCAAGGCGAGATTGACGCTGTTTAGGCTCCGCCCGCGCCAGACTGCTACGTTAGTAACGATCGTCACAGGCACACTGATTTCCGGCTCCGTACTAACACTGATTTTTGGAGCCAGTGAGCAGTTACGGACAGGCGTATTCGACCTCCAAAAAATTCAAGGTAAGCTCTCTGCTACCAGAGAAAATCTTGCCCGCGCCCTAGAACAAAAGGATCGCGTCCAGAAAGAACTCGAAATCGCTCGAAATCAGCAACTGGAAGCACAAGGTTTGCTGATGGGCATCAATAAATCCTTCAAAGATGAACTGCTCAAGCAGTCAATCGCTGCTCAGAATTTCAAAAATACCCAACAGCAGCTCCAATCTGTCTCCAGTGAACGAAATAACCTCGTCAAGGAGGTAACTGAAATCGTGCGCCAGCGCAGAGATTTGCAAGCACAACGCCAAACAATCGTGGCTCAAGTCCGAGACTTTAACCAACGCATTAGCAGCTTGGAAGAGGAAATTTTACCGCTGCAATCACAACTGGCAATCAACACTAGCAAACGATCGCAGCTTAAGCAACAACTGAATCTCACTACCGTCGAACCAAAATTAATTGACAAAACTCAGCGGTTGCAAACCTATGAAAATACTGTTAAAAAAGTCGGGCGAGATTTGGAGCAGGCAACTACCAGATTGATCAATCTGGAACTGGAATTGCAAACACAGCAGACACAGCTCTTAAAAGTAGAAGCTCAGATCGAGCAACTCGATCCGCAGCTAGCCGTCCGCCAAGCCCAACTCAAAGAAAAAGAAAAACAGCATCAAACCCTCGAACGAGAATTTCAGACCCGCGCAACGCAGTTAAAACTGCGAGATCGACAGCTCAAAAAGATTGAATCCCAGGTAAAAACCAATCGCCAAGGATTAGCTTCACTCGAAAAAGAAGTCAACAATATTGAACAGGAGTACCGCAAGATTCGCCAGGGGAATATTGGCATTCTTCGCAATCAGGTACTCGCAAGTGCAATCATCCAAGTCAGCAACACCGGAACTGCCACCAAAGCCATTAACGCGCTGCTCAACCAAGCTAATCTCAATGCCCTACAAGCCACTAATCCCGACAGGTTTGATAGCAGGCGACAAATAATTGAAATCGGCTCCAGTCAATTAACCCAGCTCAAACAGCAGATCGCCAATCCCACCAACTCACTCGATGGAGCACGTCGTGATTACGTGGTGCGAATCTTTTCAACCGAGAACTATCTAGTTGGCGACCAAAATATTCAGGTGTTCATTGATGCCACCCCAAATCAAAAATTGTTCAAGCAAAATGCCAAAATTGCTGATGTACCAGTCGATCCGCTAAATATGAGTGAAGCGCAAATTCGCCAGCAATTAAATATCCTGCTCGTGACATCTCAACTTCGCGCCCGTCGCGCAGGCATCTTGGACGACAGACCCCAAATCGGCGATGGTCAATTGACCACCTATGTTCAGTTTATCGAACAGATCAAAAAACAAAAATACCCGATCGAAATCACTACGATTGTCGATCGGGATACATATACATTAGGACCACTAATAATTCAATTACAAGCGATCGCTAACGGCAAAGTATTATTTAGCACTTACTCAAATGCCGCAATCAGTTCGTCTAGTGTACATTGATACACCGACATCATTTGCTTGAGTTGAGACGGAACTAATTTTGGCTGAGAGCGTTTTTGCTCCCAATCATTAATGGTTCGGACACTCAATCCCAATTGAGCTGCAAGTTGGATTTTGGTCAATCCAGCTCCGGCTCGCAATTCGATCGGGGTGACACTACTATTACTATTGCTAGTTGTGCGTCGAAACTGATGCTGGGACTGGAGTTTATCTGGCTTGAGAATGTATACTTTAGCTAATTGGTGCCCATTATTCTGTTGTCTGATCGCTACTTTTCGATTCGCCATCAAGATATTCAAACAAATTTGGAGCATGGAGACTGGACGGTTTAATCGATCGGCTAATTGCCTAATTGTTAAACCTTCGGGGTGATTACGGATCGACTCTAGTAGTCGATCCGTCGTTGTTAAACTTGGGAAATCGGGGGTAAGTTCGATAATTGCCAAAGTTAAGTTTTCCTAACTCGTCGGTAACAGCTTATCACCTTTATCGAACATTAAAGAATGTTGTAAGTACCCGACTTTTCAAGGTCGTGGTCACTTTTTATTACCTAGTCAGATCCGTTTTTACACCGTTGACAATTGTAGAGCTGTTTAAGTGCTAGCCCCAATCAGGTGCAGATCTTTCGACTATATGAGTTAAAATTAAACTGGGAAACATGCCTCTACAGATATGCCTCAGTTTTGGATTGCGATTTTTTTTATTCTTTTAGCTATTGCTGAACTATATCAATCAGTCAAAAATATCGACTTGCCCTTACCCGTCTATCTAGGATTGGGTACAATCTTGGCTGTCGCATCCAATTACCAGCAGCAGCTTTTATTCGATGCTCCAAATGAGCAACTAAGCCAACAAGATCGCCAAATTACGCAAACTTCAGCTAGTACCGCAGATCCAGTCCTGAATTCAGCTCAAGCACCCCTGTCAGCAGCATCTCTACAACAAGATTTAGATTGATTCGATTTAAGGGCACCCCTACAAGTTAGCTGTAGGAAGGTGGTTTCATACAGAGAAATAAAATTAACATGCCCTAGTACTTAGTCATCCACCGCCCGTAGATAAATCACGAGCTACCCGAATTAAGTCCACTTCACTTCGTGACACTACGCGAGAAGTGAAGTGGACTATTAGCCCGCACTTCAGTTGCGGGTGGTTGATGACTAAGCAAATAGATGTTTCCATGTTCCTTTCCTTGTATGAAACCACCCTCCCTACAAGTTACCTGTAGGGGTGCCCCTCGTGGCATACGTGTCAACTTAAGCAAAAAGGAGCGTTAAAGTAGAGAAAAGAGGAATAAAGGAGGCGGAGATGAAAAGTCGCCATCTTACACAAAGAAATCCAGATTTGCGCCGTCAAGTCCAGATGCCTGGGCCAGAAATTGAAGTACTGGAAAAAAGTCTGCACGACTTAATCCACCCCGAAGATTTTCAACCTATCCGCAACAGTTTACAAATACCAGAGAAACTGCGGCGAGATCGGCTGTTGACATTGCCTGTAATGGTAGCAGTGCTGCTGGGATTAGTATATCGGAAAATTCCAGGATTAGCAGAAGCCAGCCGAGTATTGTGGACAAGGGGATTACTGTGGGTAAAACCACTACAAGTAAGTCGTCAGGCATTATCACAGCGATTGATGCAACTACCAGTCAGGTATTTCGCCGAAATATTCGAGCGAGTACTAGAACATTTGCGCTCCAAACCAGTGCCACAATCTAGTTTCCTAGGATGGTCATCTCTACAAGAGAAGTTTTCAGCTATTTGGATCGCTGATGGCTCAACGCTCGAAGAGCTAAGAAAACGACTTAAAATTCAGGCAGGGAAAGGAACAGTTTTAGCTGGAAAAATGATGGTGCTCGTAGATTTATGGACACACCGTCCAGTTTTCAGTTGGTACACGCCAGAATATGTGGCTAATGATAAGCAGTGGGTGGAGCATTTACTTCAGAAATTGCCGACTGGTGGATTACTGATCTTTGATTTGGGGTTTTTTAAGTTTCAGTGGTTCGACCAATTTACAGATACACACAAGTATTTTGTGACCAGACAAAGAGAAAAAACTGCTTTTAAGGTTACGAAAATCTTGTCTATTGGTACTCATTACCGAGATCAAATCATCCAGATGGGAGAGTATCGCTCCAATCCCTGTCTGCATCCAGTCCGCATGGTATCCGTGCTTTGGGGTTCAACTTGGTATCACTATCTCACTAATGTGCTAGATCCAACCCAACTTTCGGCACGACAGGTCTGCGATCTGTGCTTGGTGAAACACATGCCGAGGGAACCTCGGCGTGGTTTCATCCGCTATCGTCGTCGCTGGCGAATCGAAGATGCTTTTTCCATCACGAAAAGATTGTTGGGATTAGCCTATGTTTGGGTTGGTAATCGCCATGGCATGGAAATCCAAATCTACTCGACTTGGATTTTCTACGCTATTGTTAATGATCTGTGTGCTGAAGTCGCCATCGCCATGAATCAACCCCTTGAACGGATCTCTTTGGAGATGGTTTTTCGGGGTTTGTACCACTTCAACATCTTTAGTCAGCAAACTCCTGATACCAATGTCGTTGAGTTCCTGAGTACTAACGCCAAAATTCTTGGCATTCTCAAGTCTCAACGACCAATCCATCGACAGCGAGATGTTCTCGATGCCTTGATTTGGGGTGACTCTGATTCCTTAAGTTGACACGTATGCCCTCGTGGGTACCCTGGGTCTACGCCTAGTAATAGTTAATATATACTGGTGCAAGATCTAAGTAACTCAATTATCAATTCTCAATTAATCTAATACGTTGGCAACTTAGCCGATGTGGAAATTTGGTCGTGGTGAGTTGGTTTCAGCCATGTTTCCGTACTGTTGCGAACATAACGGTAAAAGTCTGTCCGCTGTCCGTGCAGGGATTGATCTCGATAATCTTTGGACTTTTCCAAGTTCTGCTGCGACATCCGCGCCAATCTTTCCGGGTCGGTGACAATCTCCTTAATTTTCGATGCCAACGCTGCGACATCCCCAGCCGGAACTAGATCCTCTGGCGGGATTAATTCCGGCACACCACCCACAGCAGAACCAATACAAGGTAATCCCCGCGCCATCGCTTCTACCATTGCCCTGGGCAAGCCTTCTTGATAAGACGGCAGCACGAACAGATCGGCTCGATCGAGCCATGCTCTGACCTCATTAGACCCCAATTGTCCCACAAACTGGACGTTTGCAGCGATGTTCAGACGTGCGGCTTGAGCCTCTAGCTGCGATCGATATTGACCAAATCCTACTACAATCAACTTCAGATCCAATCCCTCGCTCACGCAAACACCCACAGCATCAATTAGAATATTTGGAGCCTTGTAGAGCTGTTCTAAAGTACCAACAAAAATTAGCGTCGGAGTTGTCAATCGGTCTTGCTGAGGTCTGGCACTAGCAACTATCGCCTCATCCGGCAGCTCCACATCAGAAATTCCGGCAACTAAGTTTGGACAGGGGTATCGCTGCTGAAGAGCTTTTTTGGTAACGTAAGTAGCTGCGATCGCATTAGCACACATACGTTGAAGTGTCAAGAAGAACCATTGGCGCAGAAACGGGCGCAGCAATGTTTTAATCGAGCCAGGTGCAAATACATCGTAAGGATCTGCCACAACTTCGACGGCGTAGGGATGACCTGTGCGTTGGAGGATTGGCTCGATACACATCGCAATCGGGGAACTCAATCGCAGAATTATGGCATCTTCTTTTCCTAGAGCATGTTGGGCTGATTGCTTGATCTGCGGAGCTTTGAGCAAACACTGCAAGGGACCGACATAGTAGGGGACTGGGGCAAAAGAGACTCCTTCCCCATCAGCTTGTTTCCAGTCGCCTGGGACACTGGGCACATCCCTGACCCGCGCAAAGACCGAAACTCGATCGAAAACTTCTAAATACCGAGTCCAGAAGGGATATGCACAGGTTGCTTGTGTCCAGACTTTACCATCTGGTGTGCGATCGAATCGTTGTTCGAGACTAATGACTACTTTCATGGATTATTTGATTATTTATAAATCAGCTACTATTAACTTCGTTTAACGGATCATCAAGATGATTATTTGTTAAACAATTCATATACATGCACATCCGTTGGTTGGATTACCCCCTTAACATTGCCATTTTGGGCTTTCAAACCTGATGGTCTCCCAGGAAATAATGGCTTGGCGACAATTGTGGGTCGAGGTGTTTTCATCGTAATCGGATAAGCTTTATTTGAAGATGTATTAATTGCCACTAAATATACCTTGTTCTGATAAGTCCATTGCCCAGCCAGCAATTCGGGATGATTGGTTTCCAATTTCTTGAATTTACCATTCAGTAAAACTGGTGTAAGCTGTTTGATTTCAGGTACCAAAGACTTCATCGAATTCCATAGTTCTGGATTCTCCACGATCGAGCTTTCGTTATCATCATAGGTGTAAAAAATAATTCCTTTAACACCTGCCAATAGTGATTGGTAAGTCATGTTGTACACTTCTTTTGAAGTAGGCCATCGCCCTTTCCCTTTCCACCGAAACGTCTGTAAATTAGCAATAACTGGTCGTTGGTGTTTAGCAGCTTCTGTACGGCCAATATTAAACGTGTGGTAGATTGAAATTAGCTCATTTGGCAAACCTGCAACTCGATTGTCGAACGGATAATCGATCGGGTAATACTGACCACCAATTAAATCGGCACTGTTCGCGTATTTTGACCATTTTCGCGACCAGCCACTCACGCTGATGTAAGTATAATCTTGGGGGACGATCGCTTTGATCCGATTGTGAGCAGCTAATATCTCCGCGCTACTTTGATGATCTCCAGCATCATCGGCAATCCCCCAGCCAAAAGCAGCAGGCTTGTCTTTGAAGTACTTAACAGTATCAACATTGGCACCTTTCAGTTCTGTGATCACCTGAACATCTCGGCGATTGGCTTCATCCAGAAATAGATCGTAGCCATCAAGCTTGTCCCAAGCTGCGAATACACAATTAAAGCCAGCATTAGCAATGTTCTGGAGCGCATCGATCCGGCGTTCAGGGTTAACTGATAATCTGTAGTAAAATCCTAACGGGAAAAATGCTTGTCGCCGAGTCGTATTGCCCTTAACTGGTTTGGTAATAAACTGAGACTTAACGATCGACTTAGGAGTATTCTGGAGCGCGATATTTTCAGCAGTGCCTGAGGATCCACTCAGCGGTTTGGTTAAATGCTCTTGGGTCGGTGGCAATGCTAATAACGGCTGGACAGATTGCAACGCTAACAACTGTTGTGCAGGTGACAAAGCTAATGACTGTTGCGGCGGTAATGTAGCTATTGGAGCTAGTTTTTGAGGCTGATCCGTACAGCCAGATATCACCATCCCGATCGATAACATGTATGCCAAAGTCATCGCATTACCAATAGAACCAAACATGCCTTCATTCATTGATAGAGTCCAAAAACAAACTGTGATACAAAATGGAGCGATTGCATATTGCTCTCGACCCGAAAATTTTTGAAAATAAGTAAAAGTATAAAATATGCTAAATCCAGCAAAACCCGTCATTAATAATGTCGTGAGGATTCCGGTTTGTCCCAGAATTTCAAACAGCGTATTGTGCGCCCCCATGCCAAAATTTGATGTGAAATAATCGCTACCATGCCCAAATAGACTAGCTTCAGACATTGCCTTCAGCCAAATCACATCCCGACCGCTTGAACCATCTTTATTTTGAAAGCTTTGAATATTGTCGTTAGCAGATGCGATCAGCTCAGAACTACTCACCGGATTTAAGGCATTGATCGCAACAACTAGCACGATCGCGATCGCTGTATAAATTAGGTACCCTAATTTTTTATTTACAGGTAAATTAACTATTTGAGCAAATCCTCTCAAACCTAATAACGCACCAACTACAAATACTGCCAGCAGTGAATTTCTAGACTGTGAGGCCAGAATCACCCCGACAATACCCCCAAACAAAAATATTAGTCCAATATTAACAATATTATTTTTTTTGTTTTTCAGTGTTTCTGATAGCAATATAAGGACACTGGTGCCCATCATGGCAGCAGTAAATCCCATTTGATTAGAATTAGCAAATACTCCTTTGTACAGCCATTCCCCTTCTGGTGGATATAGTAAAAAAGATATTAAAATATATGGGATATGTCCTAAAATCAGAGCTAGTAAGATAGATAAATTACCTGTCTTAGGCATGATTTTGGGGATGGCATTAAAAAATATAAGTGGCGTGCCGATCGCCAGCCAGAAACCATCTTTAACAGGGACGAAATCCCCATTAATTAGTCCAGAGATGACTGACATCATCCCAAACAATAACCACATCCCTAGTAGTGGTAATGCGCGTGGCGGAAACCCCCACGTCGATAAGGGAGACATCAGCGTCAAAATTAGCAGGCTAGCCCCAACTACTGAATAACGCAAAATTGAGATCGCCGGATCTAGCGGAAAATCGGCATTCCCTAATGAAACTAATGACGATCCACCAAAGAGAATCGATAGCAAAATCAATATTAATATTTGCTTGGTCATAACATATTAGAAGATTGGCTAAATGCAATCAGAGAAATCTCTTATTAAATAGGTAGTATTTACTATGTAAATTATTGGTAATCTTGACATTACTAGCAACTACGCTAACTTACTCATATTAGCCCATGCCTATCGCACTAAACAATCGCCATTAGACTGATAAATTTCGATTAAATTTTGATTGCTAATCGTCAGATTAAAATGACTGTGCTCAAAAATAGGGAGTACAATGCTTGGCGATAGAGATTTATGCTGCATTTCTAAGATTGTCTGTGCCCAGGTAGCTGGTGCTGTTGATAGCGGAAGTCTGCAAATCAGATCTCCCACTAGATCTGCCTCGGTGGGGATAACGTCAGCAACAATACATGGTAGTCTTGCCGCTTGCGCTTCCACTAGTGCTAAACCCAGCCCCTCGTAAAGTGATGGCATCACAAAAACATCCATCGCTCCCATCATCAATCGTGATACATCAGATCGACCACCTGTAAAAATAGTTCGATCCTCTAGCCCAAGTTCCCGCACTTTTTGTTCAAGTTGAGGTCTGAGTGAACCCTCGCCAACTAATAACAGGCGCAGATTCGGTTGTTGCTTGGCAACTTCTGCCGCAATCTCGATCAAAAATTGATGGTTCTTCGGTGCCTCTAATCTGCCAACATGTCCGATTACCAGAGTTTCCGGATCGATGCCTAGTTCAGCTCGAATCGTAAGTCGATCTAAATTTTCCTGAAACGGGGTAATGTCGATGCCACAAAAGAGAATTTGATAGCGTGGATCTTGTTGCCAATTAGAGCCAAATAAGTCATCAGCAGCTTGACAGCTAGCCGCCAAACCAACTGTGCTGTACCGTCGAATCCAGCTATTCATTAAACCCAAGTACAACTTGCGAGCTAGTTTCAACTTAACTCCAGATGTGTTGGTATGACTATGGGAAATTCGGATGGGAACTCCGGCATGGGCGGCTAGCTTCAGCACCAAACCACTAAAGTGATGGACGTGGGCGTGGACGACATCATAGGGTTCCTCCTGCTCCAAAATTTTGCTGAAGTCACGGCTGTACTGCCAAGGGGATAGGTTTAGGCAGGGGATAACTCTACTCCCAAGGGCGCGGATCTCCTGATCGTAAAAACATGGCTGGTCAGTATGAACGAGAAAGTCTATTTGGAAGCGAGACCTGTCGATCGATCTGAGCACATTAATCAGCCATGTCTCAATCCCACCTGCATTCATGCCGCCGACAACATGCAGAATCCGAATTGGTTTCCGCTCTGCGTCACTATTCAATTGAATTGATGCTAATCGATCGATCAAACCTGTACTTTTCATACCATCCAACTCCTAAATTATCCTAAATTAATCGATCGTAAATCTAGAGTTTTACAACTTTTTTCGGGTAGTTTAGCTTGACATCTAATTTATATCCATCGACGCAAGCAATCCATTTTTCTTTGTCAATTTGCCAGGGATCTACAGTGTGCATTCCAGCACTATTCCAACCAGATTTGCTAGCTTTGACAATCGGATTTTCTGTAACTGCTTGCTCGCGATAACTGGTAGTTGTTAATTCAGTTATTTCAAAAGCTCTGACCTGATTTCCGTAGATTGGTTGATCGTCTTGAGCATATCTAAACACTTTGCCATTAAAAACAATTACTCTGCCACCTGGTCTAGCAATGTGCGGATTTTCTTTGATGATTGGACTCATGGGATGCTCTGTCCATTTCTCCATCAAGTCATCTGTATAGTATAAATACAACGTATCGCTTGTTTCAGATGAGGTAAATAGCCACCACTTATCTTGAAAATGAATGACTGAAGAGTCAGCAAAACTACCATCAAGCAACGTCTTAACTAGTGACCATTTTGTGGGAAAGTCCACTGCTTGGTACAGTCGAACAGAATTGGCTTGATGGGTTTCGGGAATCATGTAATGAGTATCATTCCACTTAAATACATATGGATAAGATAAGTGAAAAGGTTCAGCCATGACAATTTGCTGGTAATTCCAATTAAATCCGTCATCACTAGTTGCCAAGCCAATATCACCTTTTTGAGTTTGAGCATTTAGCACCTCAAAAAACATATACCAACGACCATTTTCACAAATCATAAACGGATCGGCGACAAATTCAGCGACAACATCAGTTACGTCTTTAGCACTCAAAACTATTCCACTATCTTGATCGTGAGCACTAAGACTCAGCGGAGACGCGCCTGTATAGATGGCAATCGACCAGTTAGGCTGTCTTCTAATCAAATTCCTGACTAAAGCTTTGATCGAATCTTTCAAATGCTGCATAAATAATACTTATTTAATAAATACTTTACTTTCGAGTTTGAATAGCCCATGTGATATGATTCCTAAGCTAAATATAGTCTGAACGATCGCGCCGATTAATAATGCGATGGCAGCTCCGCGCAGTCCCATATTCGGGATTAACCAATAGCAGGAGAAGGCTGATATTCCAGTCACGAGGATCGATAAAGGTAGTTGCACTGAAAAGTATCTAATGGCGGTCATCCCATATCCCAGAAATGAAGATACATTGCTGATCGCAGTGATCACCATCAGCAGTAAAAATATCTCTAGATATTGAGGTTGAGCGTATTCGGGGCGATACAGTATGGTTAGGATTTCTTTGCCACCAATCTTCACTACAAAGATCCCGATCATTCCGATGATCAAACCAATGCCGACAAGCTTGAACAATAGTGCTCCAAAAGCACGACTATTTCCCGCCGCATAATATTTTGCCAATCTGGGAGTAGCGGATTGCCCCAAGGCGTTTACCAACATATTTGCGGCTACCATCGAATAAGAAATTGCGGCAAAGAAGCCTAGTTCGCGCTTTCCTAAATGCTGATCGATAAAGTAGCGCGGAATATTAGTATTGAGGGAAATCAGCATCATCGTAAATCCCAATGGCAAGGATAACCACAGCAGTTGCTGGAGTTTGCCCCAATGCCAATCAGGTGTGAGTGGGTTCCCAGTTTCTGGCTGAGATGCTCTAAACATCAAGGCACCACTGGGCAGATCGTACCCAACTAAGACAATTGCACTCGCGACACTTAGTCCCAGAGTGCCCAAAAAGACACTATGGGTGAAGTAGACTGCAATTGCGAGGAATGCTAGTGCTAGCAGACCTCTGAGCATTGATGAAATTGCAATTAGATCCATCCGCTCGTGCTGTTGAATTAAGCCACTAAATACATCGCTGATTGAATCTACTGCTTTCGATAAACTTAGTCCCAGCACTACTAGAGTTGTGTCCCAGGAGTAGCCAGATTTCCAAGTAATTCCGAGTGTTACCAGGATCGCCAACCCAGTTGCGATCAGTCTCAGCCCCAAATAATCTCTAAACTGATATTCTTGCTTTGTATCTGTCGCTTGAATCGAGCGCAGTTGAAGGTTGCTAAACATGATAATCGGGGCTGTGACTGCCAACCCTAACGTAAATTGTCCAACCATTTCTGGACTGCCCAGTTTAGCTATCGCTGCCAGCATCCCCCACTGACAAGCGGCATAGACCATATTCCCTGCAAAAGTCCAAGAAAAATTGCGACGTAGTGCTAGTGGTTTGACTATCGGCATAAATTATTGTTGTAAGTTATTGCCATAATAGCTTTTCACTATCTAATATCTGTAATTGTCTGCGACCAATTGCGGCTAATATGTTACTAACTGGTGGTTGTAACGAACAGTTGAATGATATTAATGGAAAGCACCATTGGCTTGAGTCGCTAGCAGTTTTGCGCTGATGGTTAGCCTAAGATTGATAGATACCGACCTGAAATAAGTGTTTGTGATGCTCAACAGAAGTGTTTGACGGGATCAGGAAGGTACAAAAACCCAGTTTCAAAAACGTTCCTCGATCGAGAGCAAAGTTTTACATGGCTACACAAGTGGTTTGAAATTCCCTTATTTGTAACCGAACAGCTTGATCGAATATTGTTACAGTTTTAGTAAGTAAGATGAATCCGGTGTAGCTATTTTTTACTGCAAGGTTTAGAGAAAGCTTACCTGTCTGGTACCATCATGGACTATGACAATTACCTTGTCGCCCGCCATATGGCGTAAATAGTTTGTCATCATTCATCTTCTTAACTATTGTCATCGCGCCACCTGTTGGTGCTGGCGATGATTAATTAGCTAGGGCTGCTGCTATATTGAGATCGGGATTTACCATCTATCGATCGAGTATGAGCAAAAAGTATATTTTAGTTACGGGCGGAGCAGGATTTATTGGATCGAATTTTGTGGCACAGATCGTCAGATCTACTGAACTAGTAGTGGTCAATTTGGATAAATTGACCTATGCGGGAAATTTAGCGACTGTAGAGCAGTTCGCTGGCAGCACACAGCAGATATTCGTTCAAGGTGATATTGGAGATCGAGCCTTAGTCGATGGTTTACTAGCTCAATATCAACCTCAGGCAATTGTCAATTTTGCTGCGGAAACCCATGTCGATCGATCGATCGATGGCCCAGCTAGTTTCATTGAGACCAACATTAATGGTACATTTAATTTATTAGAATCGGCGCGTCAGTATTGGCAAAAGCTATCCGATAGTGCTCGTAGGTCGTTTCGGTTTCTGCACATTTCTACTGACGAAGTATTTGGCTCTCTCACTGCATCAGAGCCAGCCTTTACTGAACTAACTCCCTACAGTCCCAACAGCCCTTACTCAGCTTCCAAAGCTAGCTCCGATCATTTAGTTCGGGCTTATTTTCACACATATAACTTACCGACCTTAATTACCAATTGCTCGAATAATTATGGCCCCTATCAGTTTCCTGAGAAGCTGATTCCGCTGATGATTCTCAATGCTTTTGCGGGTAAACCTTTGCCTGTCTATGGCGATGGTCAAAATGTCCGCGACTGGCTGTATGTCGAGGATCATTGCACCGCGATTGCCCTTGTTCTTGCCCAAGGTACACCTGGCGAGACATATAACGTCGGTGGCAATGCTGAACGAGATAATCTGTGGCTGGTGAATCAGCTTTGCGCTATTTTGGACGAATTATTGCCAGCATCGCCACATTGTCCCCACAGTCAGCTAATTCAATTTGTGAAAGATCGACCTGGACACGATAGGCGTTATGCGATCGATTTTACCAAACTTCAGCAGCAGCTCGGCTGGGAACCCAAAGAAGATATCAATTCTGGCTTGCGGCGGACGGTGCAGTGGTACATCGACAATCAAGCCTGGTGTGATACAGTCACTACGGACAAATATCAGCAGCAGCGGTTGGGAGTGGGAGTATGAAAGGAATTATTTTAGCTGGTGGCTCTGGAACGCGATTGTATCCGCTGACACGGGTAATTTCCAAGCAGTTGATGCCGATTTATGACAAGCCGATGATTTATTATCCCTTGTCTACGTTGATGCTAGCGGGGATTCAAGAAATCTTGATCATCTCTACCCCTCATGATTTGCCCCTGTTCCAAGAGTTATTGGGAGATGGCAGTCAGCTTGGTTTGGCGATTAGTTACGCGCCCCAGCCCCAGCCAGAGGGGTTAGCGCAGGCATTTATCATCGGCAAGCAGTTTGTTGGGGATGATTCGGTTGCTCTAGTTCTGGGGGACAACATTTTTTATGGGGATAGCTTGAGTGTCAGCCTGCAACAAGCCGCAAAGTTAACTACTGGCGCGATTGTCTTTGGTTACTACGTTAGCGATCCTGCCCGATATGGCGTTGTCGAGTTTAATGCTAAGGGTGCGGCAATTTCGATCGAGGAAAAGCCTGCCAAGCCTAAGTCTAATTATGCAGTGACGGGGCTATATTTTTATGACAATCAGGTAATCGATATTGCTCACAATATCCAGCCATCGGCACGGGGGGAACTAGAAATCACCTCTGTCAATCAAAAATATCTGGAACTAGGACAGCTACAGGTTGATAAACTCAGTCGCGGCACAGCATGGCTAGACACGGGTACCCATAGCAGTTTACTCCAAGCGTCGATCTTTGTGGAAACGATCGAACAACGCCAGGGCTTGAAGATTGCCTGTATCGAAGAAGTCGCCTTTCGGATGGGATATATCGATGCGGAACGGTTAATATCGATCGGTAGCACGATGTCAAAAAATGCCTATGGACAGTATTTACTCAATTTAGCAGCGGAAGGATTGTAGTCATCTATGGAAATTATCAAAACTTTGATTCCAGAAGTAATCGTACTGGTACCGCCAGTTTTTAGCGATAGTCGGGGCTACTTTTTAGAAACCTACCAACAGCAGAAATACGCCTCAGCAGGTATTCCCAAGCCATTCGTGCAGGACAATCAATCCTACTCGACTAAAAATGTCCTCAGGGGGCTACATTTTCAACTCCGTCATCCCCAAGGTAAATTAGTGCGGGTAATCCACGGCAGTGTGTTTGATGTCGCGATTGACATGCGGAAAAATTCACCCACTTTTGGCAAATGGCATGGAGAAATTCTATCTGCTGAAAACAAGCGGCAAATGTATGTCCCAGAGAATTTTGCACATGGTTTCTGTGTGCTCAGTGACAGTGCTGAATTTGTCTACAAGTGTACGGATTTCTATGTGCCTGGGGATGAGGTGGGTTTGATTTGGAACGATCCACAAGTCGGCGTTAAATGGCCGATTGAGCAGCCGATTTTGTCGGAGAAGGATGCTGTGTTGCCGAGTTTTGCTGACGTTTTTGATTTGTTGCCGGAATAGGATTAGTGAGGGCGGGGATCTACCCACCCCGCATCCACTCAACCAACCATCTCCAGACACTGTTCCAAACTTACCTTCCAGTCAGGTAACTGCACCCCAAAATCAGCCAAAATCTTGCTGTTATCCAACACCGAATTGGCTGGACGCTGGGCAGGGGTGGGATAATCAGTCGCTGGAATTGGGAGGATCTGCTCGATCGCTAGCTGCAATTCTGGATCGATCGACCTCGATCGATCTACAATCTGATTAGCAAAACCATGCCAGATAGTTTTTCCCGCCGCTGAGAGATTGTATAAGCCTTTGATACTAGATAGATCGTGGCGGCATTGGGCGATGATTTGAGCTGTAGCTTCCGAGATCGATCGACTCCAAGTGGGTGAGCCAATTTGATCCGCGACAATTTTTAGCTCCTGCTTGGCGGCGGCTAGGCGCAAGATTGTCAGCAGAAAGTTTTTACCACGATTGCCATATACCCAAGTTGTGCGGAAAATTAGGTGGGCGCAATCAACCTGAATGATGGCTTGCTCTCCAGCTAGTTTACTCGCGCCGTAGACGCTGATTGGATTAGTAGGATCTGTTTCTGAATAAGCACCAGTTTTTGTACCGTCGAAAACATAGTCGGTGGAGTAATGTACCAGCAACGCTTGGGACTCCCGCGCCAATTCTGCCAGAATACCAGGCGCAATTGCATTAATTGACATACACAAGTCTGGCTCAGTTTCAGCCTTGTCTACGGCTGTATATGCTGCCGCATTGACAATGATATCTGGCTGGATCGATCGAACTTGAGTCCGAATCATGTCAGGATTGGCTAAGTCTAAATCCTGAGATCCGCAGACGGTAATCTGCCCCAGACTCGCTAGTGTCCGCTGAAGCTCCCAGGCAACTTGCCCCTGTTTGCCGAGAATTAAAATCTTTTGCATATTCGCGCCGCTGCTTTAAAAGTCAAAATAAATAAATGCCAAACTCTCCGCCGGAGATAACAATGACACAATATATAAACATACCGGAATCAGCACCAGTTTTAGATGCCAATTGAGGTTTAATTTTAATAATCGATCGAATCCATAGGCAACGATCATCGATATTGTCAACAGCACTAAACTGAGCAAAATTTGACTGTCGGTTAACTTAAGACTTTCCACATATACCTTGGTTGCAAATTGAGCATCACGGGTATAGCCCCACAGATGACTAAATACTAAATTAGACTGACTAAGATTGGGCAGCCTAAACCAAATCCAAGCAACAAATACTAACGGTTGAGTTAATAGCCAACCGCAGAGCAATCCCCAACGGCTTTGCCAAAATAGGGCAAGCGGTGGGATTTTTTCAGAAAGTACACTAGTTAAGCGATGGACGATGAGCGCAAGCCCATGAATGATGCCCCAAACCAGATAACCCCAGTCAGCACCATGCCAAATTCCCGAAATTAGCATCAGTGCAAATAGATTGAGACAAGTCCGTACTAACCCCAATCGGGAGCCGCCCAAGGGAATATAAATATAGTCCCGCAACCAGTTTCCCAAACTAATATGCCACCGCCGCCAAAAGTCAGCAATGCTGGTGCTCATATACGGAAAATCAAAATTTGTGGGTAAATTAATTCCGAATAAAATTGAAGTACCAGTGACGATATCGACATAGCCACTAAAGTCGAGATATAGTTGTAAACCATAGGCAAAAATTGCCAACCACAGGTCGATACTTCCTGCTCGATCGAGCGTCCCAGGATCGAATACCAGCCTCACATAAATTGCCAAATTGTCAGCAATTAATGTCTTTTTAAGCGCGCCACTAGCAATCAACCAACCAGCTTCAGTTAGTCGCTCATTTGACGGAAATTTGAGATTATTTAATTGGGGCGCAAATTGTTGATAATGCGTAATTGGCCCCGATACTAATTTTGGAAAAAACAACTTATACGCAGCGTATTTAAGCAGATTTCCGGTAGCGGGACTGCCTTGATAGACATTGATTAAGTATGCGGCTGATTCAAAGCTGAGGAAAGAGATTCCCAACGGCGGCAAGAAATTTGTCTTGAGCCACACCGCTAGTGGTTGAATTTGTTGTGGATTCAGTGGTGCAATGATCGTTAGCAAAAATGGAATATACTTAGCTGCAAACAATAATAA
>JANNDL010000205.1:0-30608 GCA_031387665.1 Chamaesiphon sp. OTE_75_metabat_95
ACCAAAACCCCACTAAAATTGGGTATAGTCTTTTTCGGGAATCACCTTAGCTATCCACTATCCACCATCCACTATCCACCATGACTAAAACTGCTACCCGCGTCGAAATTAAAGACAAAGAATTAATTTACGAAGCTAAGATTTCTGGCAAGATGGCTGGACTGATTCAGAGCATCTTACGGCGCAATGTAATTGCAGATCAGATCGAGAAATATGAGATTGAACTAACTGCTGCTGAACTCCAACAAGCGGCGGATAGATTTCGGATTGTCCACAAACTAGAAACAACTGAAGCCACTAAACAATGGTTAACAGATGGCAATTTTTCCCTCGATGATTTTGAGTACATTGTGACCCAAGATTTACTCGCTCACAAACTCGCTGAACATTTATTTGGCGAGCGCGTCGAACAGTTTTTTCACCAGCATTTACTTGACTATAGCGGTGCGATTTTGTATGAAGTTATTCTCGAAGATCCTGAATTGGCAATGGAAATTTTTTACTCATTGCAAGAAGGCGACCTCAGCTTTGCAGGTGTGGCGCATCAGTACAGTGCCGATCTCGAACTCCGGCGGCGGGGTGGCTATATCGGTAAGGTAAGTCGCAAACAACTTCACCCCGAAATTTCCGCAGCGGTATTTGCCGCCAAGCCGCCGCAATTAATTGCGCCGATTACCACGGCTGTCGGTGTTCACCTGATCCAAGTGGAAGAAATCATCACGCCCAAATTAGACGAACAGCTCTACCAGCGAATTTTGGGGGAGATGTTCGATCGATGGCTGGATGATAAAATCTCTGGAGCGACTTAAAATGTGTAACCACCAGGCACACCAGGAATCGGGACTCCCCCCATCGGTGCAATCCCGCTGCTAGTATAAAATATATTGCCGCTAGTTTCGACTTGTACTCCGTTGATAGTGGTCGAAGATTGACCACCACTATTAGACTGAGAAATCATCAGTTTGAATGAATTCTCGCCTTGATTTGACGCAGTATCAATCGATTCAATTTCGCTGCTCAAAGTACGGAATAAATTACGAGCAGCTCGGCGATACTGTCCGAACCGTCGTCCGCCATGAATTGACTCGCTCTCATCAGAATTAAGCTCAATCCAATCGCTGGCTGTATTGCTACCAGTTAGATTTAAGTCAGTGATTTTGATTAAAGCCATATTAAGTCTACCCCCGATTGAAGTTTATTGTAAACACAATAGCCGCTGAGAAATTACTATCAAGAGTATAATTTCTCAGCGGCTATCCTTGGACTAACGATAATAATTAGTGACCAAATCCACGATTACCACCGTTGAAGAAGAAAAAGGTACCGCCGCCATTGCCACGTTTATTAGACTTGCCACGACCGCCGCCGCCGCTGAACAGGATTTGACTGCCGCCAAATCCACGACCACCACCATTGAAAAAGAAGAAGTTGCCACCGCCACCGCGTTTGTGCTTACCGCCAACAACAGAGGTTGCTTCGGTATCTTCAACTTCAGCCAAAAAACTATCATTAGCTGCGAGTAGGTCGCTACCAGCAGGATTCAAATCAGAAATATTTAAAGCCATGTTAGATCACCCTTTGATTGCAAGTACAACGAGATTGACACAATTTAATGTGCGGCAATCTTGATTACATGCAATCATGACTCGATCGAGGATCGATCGACAACCCATCTAGCTCGATCGAAAGGACATAACACTATGCTTAATATCCACTTTTTGGCTCAAAAATAACCATACAGGCGCGATCTCAAAATTAAGATCGCGCCTCCACAGTTACTTATTTAGACGGATGATAAGGTTCGCTCGATTCTAGTGACCGCCGCCGCCACCAGGGAATCCACCAAATCCACCGTTACCACTGGTGAAGAAGAAGTTGCCGCCGCCACCACCATACTTGCCGTTCTTGCCGCCGCCGCCACCGCCGCCGCTGAACAAGATTTGACCGCCGCCACCAAAACCATTACCGCCATTGGTGAAGAAGAAGGTACCACCGCCATTTCCATATTTATTTTTCTTGCCGCCGCCACCATTGCCGCCGCTGAACAAGATTTGACCGCCGCCGCCACCACCGATGGGGAAGCCGCCACCGCCGCCAAAATTGCCGCCGCCGCCGCCGCCGCCTTTATTCTTGCCACCACCGACAACAGCAGTTGCTTCGGTTGTTTCGAGATCGGTAAAGAAGCTGTCTTCGCCTGCAAATAATTCGCTGCCAGCAGGATTTAGGTCGGAAATGTTAATTAAGCTCATGTTCGATTTAGGGTAGTTTTACTAGTTGAGGTTACTGATATATTTCTATTTATCGTGACCCGTATCACATAATTATTAGCCACTGATAGGTATTTTTCAAGCACCTACAAGAAACTTTGAGGACATAAGACTATGTGTAAAATCTTGCTCAAGTCTGGTGAAAATAGTCGGAAGTTATGTCTAAAACTATACTGAGTAGGCTATTGTTGAGAACCCGTAACATATTTGGGACTTAACGCTATTAGTTTTAGCCAAATAAAAGGCGATAACGATTCTCGTTCTGTTCACGTTGGCGAAGCCTCTTGAAAAGAAGCGTCTGCCTCAGTACAGAGGTTTCGCCAACGACCCCAGCTAGATTTAGATATGCTCACATCTTGCACCAATTCATAGATACTTTTACTGCGATAACCCCAGGGCGGGCACATTTCGGCTACGCTCAATGCAAGCAAGGCCGCGCCCCTACAGGTTAATTGTGTAGGGGCGTGGCCGAAATGTGCCCGCCCTTGATCTACACTAATTACTAATATTTTCATACTGGTGCAAGATGTGAGTATGGTTGGTGCAAATTAATTTCCGCAGATCCAAATTCCTGCTCGATTAGATTCAGCTTTTCGACAGAGGTGGTTTGACCTTGAAGGGTTGCTTGCACCAAGCCTGTCGCCACGAGCTGACACCGATGCCGTCCAAAGTCCTCAAAACTAGTCGATTTCTCAACTAAACCCAGCCCAGGAGCCAACTGCTTGCTAAATAATGGGACGGGTGCCGCAAATGCCGCTTGGTAGGTTTGATAAATTTTAGCCAGAACTGGGTGGACTAGATCATAGTCAGCTTGTGACAGGGTAAGTGTGCCAGCATCATAGCGATGAAACAACGCCGGATTGTGCAGGATCGCAAATTGGAATGAAATTTCCAGTTGATTGAGATCGATCGTTAATGCACGGGAGATTTCCACGGCGGCATCAGGGGTAAAATTGAAATAGATCTCAATTGACTCGGCATCAGGTACACCAGCATTTCCAATCGCAATATAGGTATCTCGCCCAGCTAGATTGGGCGGTAAGTAAATGGGGACGATCGTGCCCACAGTTCGACTAACTTCTGGTGATAAGTGGAGATTAGGATCTATATGTATATGCAGTCCATTTTTGACAACGATTAGCTCGCCGAGAGGGGCTTCGGCGACGATTTCCCAGTCAGAATCGAAGTAGCCACGACTGGTATTGCTCTGGATCAGTCGCGGATAGAAGTCGATATCAATGCCATCAATCATATTGTTTCTGACAGCACGATCCTGTCTAGCTGCAAAATCCAGCTCTTGAGTACTCATCTGGCTATGGCTAAAATAAATATCGTAGAGATAGTTCTGAACTTGAGCGACTAGATACTTTTGTTGCAATTCACCAGCCATTTGTTGCAGCTTGCTGAGGGTGTCAGGGGCGGTGACAAGGGGTGGATAGTCAGGATGGGAAATCGTGAAGTTAGGATCGATAGTCACTTTTTCGACTATTTCGGTGAGAATTTGCGGAAAATCTAACATATAACTACTTAGCGATGAGTTGAGCGGAATTAGTCCCAAACAGTGTATTCATTGCAGCTTGGGGTGTGCAGATCAGTTGCTTGGCAACTTGCAGAATTACCATGCCCCGATTGTCAAAGCTGCGTTGTTCGGATAAGGTGCCTTCAACTTGCTGCATCAATGCCAATCCTGCAAATTGAATTACTCGATCGAGATAATCAGGACGCTCAATTAATATCTGTGGAAATCCAGCTAAATAAGCCTGGACGATCGCAAATAAAGATGGCTGGAGCAATTCTAAGGGCGTAGTTGCCAGTTGCAATGATTCATTGATACTCAGATTATTACTAATCGGCAATCCATCTAGCCACAGCTCTAAATAGTTACCTAAAATACCGCCGAGATCGAAAGCTGGATCGCCCCAAGTTGCCAGCTCCCAATCAATGATGCGGATAATTGTGGAGTCTGGCTGTTGCCAATTTAGAGCGATCAACATATTATTTAGCTTGAGATCGTGATGAACTAGACAACTAGGTGCGATCGAATTACCCAGCTCGACAACCGCCGCTGATAAACGAGGAAACTTCTGATATAGCCTGTAAAATTGCCAACATTCTGGCGGCATCACCTGAAAGATTTGCGGGGTAATTCGGGTGAGTCGATCGATCAGATCGATCGCTGGATGTGCGATCGCTAAATTAGGGCGATCTCGATCTAGAAATTGTTGATATGCTAGCTGATGGAATGTCTGACTGTGAATAGTTGCTAGCAGTTGACCGATCGATCTAGCGACTTCAACTGGAAATTTGTGTTTGGTAGTGTAATACTGATAGAGATCTTCATAATCAGTCAAGTATCTCACAACCAGAATTGAGTTGTCTGGGTCGAAATACATTAGCTCTGGTAAACAAGCTCCGACGCGATCGCCAAAATCTGGGAACTGATTAATTAGTTCCTGCATCTGCCAAGCCGACCAAAATTCTCCTTTGGTCTGACCCTGATTATTGTGAATTTCTTGTTTGACTAATAGATTTTTACCATCTTCAAAAGCAACTAAAACATTGAAATTTTTCGCAGGGATAACTGTAACTTTGCTAGTATCTCGATCTGACACTTGACAGTAGTTAAGTGTCGCTAGATATTCAAAAACATTGGCTGTGTCTAGACTGATTTGCATGGAGTTGTCGATCGCAGTTTACTTTGGACAAGGATAATCTATTTCAATTAGTTTGATTCGATCGATTGAAATTAAACATTAATTTGGACACCAAACAATCAGCTTGATGCTAAACTTCGTTAAATATCTTTATCTATACTAGCCAGTATAGTCAATGATTTTAATCAATTACAGAGATTCAGCAATAATGCTGATGACAATATTTCTGGTCTTGGATGATACTCATTAGACAATTATCTAACCTAGCCATAAATTAAGATTTTAGTCAATTTGAAAATTAAGAAATAGTTAAAGTGAAGATGCTTCAGGTTGGTAGTCGAGTAAGATACTTCAAAATTGAGAGTTCAGCGAAAATATTATGACTCGAATTAATCAACTCATTCATGAAAAATCTCTTAATAAATACTTAACCCAATTTCAAAGCCAACTACTAGAAAAAAATCTGCAAACAGAGACTATTCCTGAGTATCGACAGCGAATCCAAATCATGTTGCTAGCAGATGAAGGTAAAACCCAGACCCAGATTTGCCGGATTCTTAGCTGCTCACCACTGACGGCTCGACACTGGATTTTCATGGCAAAATCTGGTCAAGCTCACAACTGGAAAGACCAAACAATCGGTCGTCCGAAAACAATTACGTCTGAGTACCGAGAGCGACTCAAGCAGCTCATGGGTGAGAGTCCTAAGGATTTGGGCTACCCTTTTGCCCGCTGGACAGGGCAATGGTTGAGCAAGCATCTATCCCAAGAATTTAATATCGAAGTGACAGCCAGACATGTCAATCGGCTGATTGAAGAAATGAATGATGAAGTTAGATTAGTAGAAGCGGAGGGTTTACAGCCCCAAGTGCTCAAATCGCGGCAGATTGCGATCGTCGATCTGTAATGACGCGCTCAAATCTGCACACATTCATTCACAATCGACCCGACTCATGGTTCAAAACTCCACAATTGGCTCTGTCGATTGTCTCCCCCAAGTTTTGGGAACAGAGATTTCTGCTTCAGATCTGACCCAAATTCAGGGTCAGATCCAAGTTTTACCCGTTTTACCTGGTACTAGCTTTTGGACAGCTAGCGGTAGTCCAGCCGGAATCTACATCGTATTGGCTGGAAAAGTGCGGCTATTCGACCTTCAGGGTGAGCGAGTAGCGACTCTGAATGTGGGACGGAGCTTTGGGGAGAGTACACTCTTCACCGCTGCTGATTTTAGTAATTATGTTGCCAAAGCCGCTCTCGTCGTCGGTGGCGCGGAGATCCTGGTCGGATTTATCCCCCATGAGTCGGTGAAGTTTTGGTGGAGCAAATATCCAGGGATGAAAACTCATCTCAGCCAACGTGCTCAGTACCTTGACGCGATTCTCAATGGTAGATTAGAGCCTTCCGCGCTCCAAGTACCTCAGCGAGGAACCCCGCAGCAACCTTTAGCCGCTCGTGGTGTGCCGCCACTGGCACCAGTTGCACCCCCAGTCGCTGTTCCCACGGCACCAGTCGCCATTGCCAGTACTGCTGGCGACCAATTTAAAGAAGCTTATTTTCCCACTCCCAGTCAGAAAATGGGGCAGTGGTGGCGGCAAACTACCCACACCTATCCCTTCTACGCCCAGCAGAGTGCTTCTGACTGTAGTGCCGCTTGCGTAGTGATGGTGGGGCAGTATTGGGGCAAAGAATTTAATATCAATCGACTGCGAGATCTGGCACATGTCAGTCGGGATGGAGCGTCGCTCAAAGGATTGTCCAATGCTACCGAAAATTTGGGGTTTAATAGTCGCCCAGTTAAGGCTAGTTTCGATCGATTTGCCAAGCAACCACTACCCGCCATCGTCCATTGGGAAAATAATCACTATGTGGTCGTATTTGAGATTACGCCCCAGCATGTAATTATCTGCGATCCAGCGATCGGGCAGCGCAAATTGACCCACGCGGAATTTAAGCAGGGCTGGTCAGGTTATTGTCTCCTAGTCGAGCCAACTCTCGCTCTGAAAAAAGTTGAGGGCAAGAGTACGGATTTTTGGCAGCTATTCCAGCTCATAACGCCCCACAAGGTGGTGATTGCGGAGATCTTTGTAGCTTCGATCGTTTTGCAGCTTTTCGGGCTGATTACGCCGATTTTGACCCAGTTGATTATGGATGGGGCGATCGTTCAGAAATCTACCAATAGTCTAACGACCTTTGGGATCGGATTGCTGATTTTTGGTGGATTTCAGATCGGCATGTCCGCATTGCGTCAATATCTGATGGCTCTGACTGCCAATCGGATCGATGCAGCATTAGTAATCGGTTTTATTCGTCACACCTTCAGTCTGCCACTGAGCTATTTTGATTCTCGACATGTAGGTGATATCATCTCGCGGATTCAAGAAAATAATAAAATTCAAGCCTTTATTACCGGACAATCCTTGGGCGTAGTCCTAGATCTAATGTCGGTGTTTGTCTATGCCACACTGATGTTTGTCTATAGTTGGAAATTGGCACTGGTGACGCTGGTTTCGATTCCACCATTTTTGATCCTTACATTTGCTTCCACGCCGTTTCTCAAGAAGATGTCGCGGGAGATTTTTGATGCGTCAAATGATGAGAATAGCTATCTAATTGAAGCTCTCAATGGTGTCCGCACAGTCAAATCAATGGCGGTAGAAAAATCTGTCCGCTGGCACTGGGAGGAAAAATTAAACAAGGAGATTAAGCAGACCTATCGCGGTCAAATTCTCGGTATCAAACTTCAGGTTATTAGTTCAGCAATTAACACGATTAGCAGTACAGCATTACTGTGGATTGGAGCCTCTTTAGTGATTTCTGGCGAATTCACGATCGGACAATTATTTGCGTTCAATATGCTCTCAGGTAATGTAATTAGTCCCTTTCAACGATTGGCAGGACTGTGGAATAGCATCCAAGAAATCGGGATTGCGATCGAACGACTATGCGATGTAATCGAAGCCAAACCAGAAGAACCCCGTGACTCCAACCGTCAGAATATGGGTAAGTTGCAGGGCTATGTCAAGTTCGATCATGTGACCTTTCGCTATCACCAAGATGCGAAAGTAAATATCCTAGAGAACATCAATTTTGAGGTCAAACCAGGACAAACAGTTGCATTGGTAGGAAGGAGCGGATCTGGTAAAACTACCCTCGCCAAGATGATGCTAGGGCTATACCAGCCAACATCTGGAGCGATCTCGATCGATGGCAAAGATCTGAACACAATCTCATTGCAGTCTTTGCGATCGCAAGTAGGTGTCGTCGATCAGGATACATTCCTCTTTAGTGGTACAGTCAAGCATAATATTGCCCTTGCCAAGCCAGGTGCCAAGCAAGCTGAGATTCAACGCGCTGCAGAACTCGCAGGTGCCAATGAATTCATCGATAAGATGCCCATGCGTTACGACACCGAAATTGGTGAAGGTGGCAGCATGTTATCCGGCGGACAACGCCAAAGATTAGCGATTGCCAGAGCATTATTAACCAATCCCCGACTATTGATTTTTGATGAAGCAACTAGTAGTTTGGACACCGAATCCGAGCGAATCATTCAAGATAATCTCGAAAAGATTCGTCATAATCGCAGTACAGTTATTATCGCTCATCGACTCTCGACTATTCAAAAAGCCGATCTAATTCTAGTATTAGATAAAGGCATCTTAATTGAAAGCGGCAATCATCAACAGCTCATGGCAAAACGCGGTCAATATTACTATTTAACCCAACAACAGGCGGCAACCATTACCGATTAATGCTTTAACTCTAGTTAAAATAGAGCCAGCCAGATTTTTCTTCATCTTCTCCGCCCTTCAACTCATCAAATGCTGCACTGAGATCGTCAGCCTCAATCGTAGTGATTTTATCGTTATTTAAGTTCCGCTCTGTTGGCACAAATCGATCTCGGTGGCTAGTCTTCTGCTTTGTGGATTGGGAATTTAAGGCACCAGATAAACAACCAGATAAATCTTCATCTTTGTAGTTATTTACAACAGGTTTTGGTTGGCGTGAGGTTTTCAAACAGCCTGATAAATCACCAGATAGACAGCCTGATAGATCTTCATCTTTGTAGTTAGTTACAACGGGCTTATTCTTTGCTTCGATCTTGGCTTGCTCTTGTTCTTTTGCCTTTCGCACCTCCTCCCGACTCGGAAAGCGAAAGATTTCAGTTGAAGCTCGATCTACTTGTTTATTATTTGCTCTGTAGTCCTGTTGACTCATCAGATTTCAATCCTATCAAAAAATGTATACCTCGATACTAATTTTAGATGTCCATTTAGCTCTTCTCCATCCGTGGAAATACTGAATACATTTGTTTTGCCCAGTGTTAATGATAGATAAAGACTGATGCTTTTAGTTGCCGCTGCAAAATTGTTGTACTCGCTCCCAGACTCGATCGAGTAAGATCGGATCGTTGCTATCAAACCATTCAATTCCTGGGACTGCTTTGAACCAAGTGCGCTGGCGTTTGGCAAATTGACGAGTAGCAATAGCTGTCAGATCGATCGCTGCTGCTAAACTAATTTCACCATCTAAATACTGTCGCATTTGGGCGTATCCCAAAGTCTTGAGTAATGGCAACTCCCACCCATATTTGCCCCCCAAATAGCTCACCTCATTTTCCCAACCTAATTCGATCATCTGATGCGCGCGTTGCTCGATGCGGTGCGCCAAAGTGTCTAAATTCTCACAATCCAAGCCAATTTGCAGTATCGGATAGCTCGGTGGATATTCGCCCTGCTGACTCGAAATAGTCTGCCCCGTAACGTAATAAACTTCCAACGCTCGAATCGTGCGTCTCGGATCGTTGGCATAAATTTTACTAGCCGCCAGCGGATCGAGTTGTTGCAAAATCTGATAGCATTGCACTTGACCAAGATCGGCTAATTGCGACCGCAAATCCTCATTTGCAGCAACTCTGGGCATCTTCATCCCCCTCACCACCGACTTAATATACAATCCCGTACCACCAACCAATAGCGGCAGCTTATTTTGCTGGTGTAACCGATTAATTAACATCTGCGCTTCGGCTTGATATTCAGCGACTGTGACAGTATGAATCGGATCTGCTGTACTGACAAAATGATGTGGTACTAAGGCTTGCTCCGTGCTGGATACAGTTGCCGTAGCAATGTCAAAATCTCGATAGATTTGGCGTGAATCTGCACTCAGAATTTCGGCATTGAGCCGTTGGGCAACGGCAATTGCCAATCCTGATTTCCCGGTGGCTGTCGCGCCACAAATAACGATTAGCATGTCTATCTTTGGAATCGCTGTATTTGGGCACAAAAAAGAGCCAACTTCGGTTGACTCAGGTGTCGCCAGTAAATTAATCTACTGGCAAAAATCGAGTTTGAACTCAATCTACTATTTGAGGACGACTTTACCGCCAGCTTCTTCGATTTGCTTCTTAGCATCTTCAGCAGCAGCTTTAGGTACGCCAGTAAGGACATCTTTCGGAGTGGACTCAACCAAGTCTTTAGCTTCTTTCAATCCTAAGCCAGTGATGGCGCGGACTACTTTGAGGACAGCAATTTTCTTGCTTTCGTCAGCTAGGGCTTCGAGGACGACGTTGAATTCAGTTTGCACTTCAGTAGCTTCAGTATCAGCAACAGGGCCAACAGCAGCTACGCCGACGGGTGCAGCAGCACTTACGCCAAAAGCTTCTTCGATTTGTTTGACCAATTCAGCCGCTTCTAAAAGGCTGAGGGTTTTCAACTGTTCTAAAATTGTATCGGTTGCAGCAGACATATGTAGATTCCTTAGATGTAAGTGAAAATTGTGACGGTGAAGATTGGTACTGGGCAATTATTGCTAATGCCGATTGCCGCTCTAAACTTTTTCAGCATGGGCTTTGATCCCACGGGCAATGGACGCAGGTACTTCTTTAACGCCAATCGCGATTTTCGCGGTGACGGAGTTGAGGGCACCAGCGATTTGCGCCATGAGCTGTTCTTTCGATGGGAGATCGCCGATGGCTTTGACATCAACGCCGGAAAGGACTTTCCCTTCCATTACGCCACCGTGCAGCTCGGTTTTCTTGGTTGCTTTCTGGAATTCATGGTAAGCCTTGATCGAGCCACCAATGTCATCTTTGAGCAATAAGAAAGCCGAAGAACCTTTGAGTAATGGTTCTAATGCCGACCATTGCGGATCGCCTTCGATCGCTTTACCCATTAAGGTATTTTTAGTAACAGTACAGATCCCACCTTTGGGGCGAATTCGTCTGCGTAAGTCGGTGATTTCTGCCACGGTTAGACCCTGGTAGTTAATCACCGCGACCATTGTAGCTTCGCTCAAGTCTTGCTTGAGGTCGGCGACGATCGATTGTTTGTTTGCGAGGGTTCTCCCCATATGATGCTTACCTCTCGATCGATCGAGTTTTGGGTGTGAACTGACTGCAAGGCATAAAATTAACCCCGACACTAGGTGCCAAGGTTTTCGTTCAGTCGCAGCGATCGGCTGGAACTGTTTGCGTTAACCTCGGCAGGGAATTAAGCAATTGCTCCTGCTGTCTGTGGTTGGCTATTCGGTTTTGGTTAACGCAAAATTTGTCGCGACTGAACCTCAAATACTTATAGCTGTCTAGTATGCAATTGTGCTGCAAATTAGCTTTGTTGAGTATAGCATGGGTTCGTTGTTAGTGGCAAGCGGAGATTTTGCCCTCACCCCAGCCCTCTCCCTGAGGGAGAGGGAGCAAGACCAGTGATTACGTTCTTTCTAGTCCGGTGCCCCTTCTCCCGTGGGAGAAGGGGCTAGGGGATGAGGGCAAAATCTTCGCTTGCACACTACAAATTTTCTACAATACCGATCGACCTAAATAAGATTGCAACACCTCAGGAATTTGAATCGTGCCATCTGGCTGCTGATAATTCTCCAGAATCGCCGCCATCGTTCTACCAATTGCCAATCCCGAACCATTGAGAGTATGGATAAATTGAGTCCCCTTCTTGCCAGTTTCCTTAAATCGGATGTCCCCACGACGGGCTTGGAAATCTCTAAAGTTCGAGCAGCTAGAAATTTCGCGATACTTACCAGCCGAGGGCAACCAGACTTCCAAGTCGTAGCATTTTGCTGCACTGAAGCCAATATCACCAGTACAGAGTTCTAGGACTCGATAGGGTAATTTGAGTGCCTGAAGAATCGCTTCGGCATTCATGACCAGAGACTCATGCTCTTGCTCCGAGGTATCGGGATGGACAAATTTAACTAGTTCGACTTTGTTGAATTGATGGAGCCGGATCAAGCCGCGTGTATCTCGCCCCGCGCTGCCAGCTTCGCGCCGAAAACAGGGAGTGTAGGCGCAGTGGTGAATCGGCAATTGTTCGCTGGAGAGGATCTGTTCGCGATAGAGATTGGTGACGGGGACTTCGGCGGTGGGAATCAGCCACAGATCGTCTTCGGCACATTTGAAGCCATCTTCGGCAAATTTGGGCAGTTGTCCCGTGGCTGTCATCGAAGCGGTATTAACCAGAATCGGCGGGCTAACTTCAGTATATCCGGCGGCGATCTGTCGATCGAGCATCAAGCTAATCAGCGCACGTTCGAGGGCTGCACCTGCACCAATCAGGGTGACAAATCGACTCTGGGCAAGTCTAGCACTGCTCTCGAAGTTCAATATGCCTAGTTTCTCACCGATTTCCCAGTGGGGCAGAATTTCAGGATTGGTGGGAATATATTCATCGCCCCATTTTCGCAGCTCGACGTTTTCTTCCTCGCCTTTGCCTACTGGTGTCGTGTCGGCGGGAAGATTGGGAAGCTGTAAAACCAGCGCGAGAATCTGCACCTTGAGTTCGCGTTCGGCGGGTTCGAGTTCGCTTAACGTAGCTCTGACAGTATTTCCTTCGGCTTTGAGAGCGAGAATTTCTGGATCTGTCGGAGCAACTTTTGCCGCCATTTTTTGCCCGACTAGTTTACCAATCTCATTGCTGCGGGCTTGAAGTTGGCTGCGATTCGATTCTAGTTCGCGCTGTTGCTTATCCAGAGCGAGAATAGGCTGGAGATCATAGACACCCGCGCCTCGGAGATCTAGTTTTGTCTGTACTAATTCTGGCTGTTCTCGAATCTGTCTAATGTCCAGCACCGTGGTTGCTCCTAATTACTTCGCTGAATATATCTTACGATCGTCTTTGGATCTTCAGATGCCCATCTAGGCTGGCAATATCGATCGCTATTGTAATGAAAAGTTTCAATGTCTAAAAGCAGTAGTTAATTTGTTCTATAGTTAGTGAGATCGTTCTGATGTCAACACTATGATTCAGCTCTACCAGTTCGCGCCTGCTTTTGGACTGCCCAATGCCAGTAGTTTTTGTCTCAAGTTAGAAACCTATCTACGGATGGCAAATATTCCGTATGAGTCGGTATATGGGATGGAGATGGGCAAAACGCCCAAAGGTAAAATGCCATACATCGTCGATGGGGACAAGAAGATTGGGGATTCTAGTTTCATCATCGATTATCTCAAGCAGACTTATGGAGATTCCCTCGATGCTCATCTTAGCGCAGTCGATCGAGCCATCTCCCTAGCGATGCATCGTCTGATCGAAGACAATCTTTACTGGGCAGTCATTCACAATCGCTGGATGGAACCGGAGAATTGGGCGAAAACCAAGGTCGCATTTTTTAGTGAGCTACCACCAGTGATCAAATCGATCGTGCCTGGGATTGCGCGGAAGGATACCCGACAGCACTTGCAATCACATGGCATGGGCAAACACAGCTCTGAAGAAATTTACGCCATTGGGGTCGCCGATATCACCGCACTGTCAGATTTTCTGGCTGACAAGCAATTTTTCTTTGGTGCCGAACCAACTTCACTCGATGCGGCTGCCTATGGGATTCTGGCGAATATTATCTGGGCACCATTTGAATCGCCCCTCAAAGCCAAGGCGCAACAATTAGAAAATATCGGAGCATATTGCCAACGAATCCGCGATCGATATTACTCACATCTTGCACCAATACATAAAAACTAGTAAAAGCGCAGATCCTAGGGTACCCTAAATCTATACTAAGCAATAGTATTGGCACCCAGGCTCTCCAGGGTAGAGATCGAGCCAGAGGTTAGTCCAGTCACCCCAGCGATATTTAGCCCCTCATAGGGACGATCGATTCTCAAAGTTTTGAGACATGCTCCTGTGCTTAGATCCCACAGCTTCATCGTCGTGTCCGCACTGCCACTGACCAACATTGAGCCATCCCTAATCCAGGCGAGAGATTTTACCCACAAGCTGTGTCCAGTCAGAGTTTGAAAGCAAGTGCCTGTGGACAGATCCCAGAGTTTGATCGTGCGATCGCTACTACCAGTTGCGAGAATTTTTCCGCCTGGATGCATTGCCATCACGCCAATTGCATCGGTATGACCTGTCAATACTTGGCAAGGTGGTTCGACCCCAGGGGTTAAGCCGTGCAGGTCGGAAACTTGCCATAATTTGACGGTCTGGTCAGTACTGCTGCTAGCTAAGATCTGTCCATCCAGACTCCATGCCACTGCAAAAACCCAACCACCATGAGCAGTCCAATTGAATAAACATTCACCTGTCTGGACATCCCACAATCGCACTGTGCCATCGCTACTGCTGCTAGCTAATGTCCGACCATCTGGACTCCAAGCCACAGACCAGACGATATCAGTATGACCCAGCCAGGTTTGGAGACATCCACTCGTCTGGACATCCCAGATTTTGATGGTAGTATCACCGCTACTACTATTGCTATCACCAGTGGCAACTTGGCTCCCATCTGAACTAAAGTCTACCGAGAATACCGCACCGAAGGGTTGGGTAAAGCTGGACTGAATCAAATTAGCATGGCTGAAATTCACCTGATGCAGAGTTGCTTGCTGGAGATAGGCGTGGCGAATCGTGAGGTGCGAAAAATCCCAGCCAGTCAAATCGATCTGGAGATAATTGCAGAAGTTGAGCAGATTTCCGGCACCATAGTCAGCAAACTGAGGTGCCAATTGATGTAACTGATCCAGCACCCTGACAATTTGGCGTTGCAACGACTCGATCGAACCACACATTCGGACCAATTCCGCCCCGATCGCCCCTAAAATTAAGCTAGTCTGGGTCGATCGAATGTAATCTTTGACGGTAGTTTTGACCAGTGCATAGCGCAGCAGCCAGTCTAGCTCTAAGGTTTGAAATTCTGAGCTGACACGTTCGATCGCGATTTCTGTGACGTACTCCATCACCACGGGTTGTTGGGTATAGCAACCCGACTTCTGCTCGATTAGACTCCGCCAGCTCAGGGATTCCAAGGCTTCCAGTAGCTTGCCTTTAGAAATAGTGGGCACGATCTCTTGGTGCAGTTCCGCCACCTTCGTCCATTCACGGTTAATCGCCAGCCAGTACATGATACTTTGCTCCAACTCCGATAATCGATCGAACTGCCGATCCAATAATCGCCGCACACCATTAAATACAAACGTTTCTTCCGCCAGAAACTGACCGATCTCACCATCGAATAAGTCCCGAATCGAAGTAGCCACAATCTTGATTGCCAACGGACTATTGCCATAGCGATCGCCTAATACCTGTTGCTGGGCAACTGTGCCGATCGCCCCCTTAGCAGCTAGCAAGCCTTGTGCGGCTTCAACTGAACCACCCAGCGCAAAAGACCTCACCTGCAAATTTTCGCCCTCATAGACGGCAACCTCGGCAGGTTTTTCGCGACTAGTCAGCACCACGCAGCTCTGATGGGGCGACTCGGCTAACAGCCTGAGCAGTTCGCCGTAGTCTTCATAGCCCGCCCGAAATTGCCCCCCTTGACTACCTGCCTGTAATAGGGTTTCGAGGTTGTCCAAAATTACCAAACAGGGCTGACTTTGTAGATGATAAATCAGCCGTGACAGGGTGGGCTGGGTATCTTGCTCATTCGAGAGAAACGGTACTAAATCAGCGAGGAGCGTCGCCAGTGGTGGCGCGTTGCGGAGCGATCTCCAGATTGTCAAGCTAAATGGGCGATCTCCCTGATTACTCAATAATCGATCGGCTAATTTGATTGACAGGGCAGTTTTACCAATCCCACCCATGCCCAGAATTGCTACTAGCCGACAGCGATCGATCGCAATCCAGTTTCTCAATGTGGCTAATTCAGCATCCCGTCCATAGAAGTGTGAAACATCGACACCTTCACCCCAATCAACGGTACAGGCGATCGATTCAGAGCTACTTGGTGGTTCAATTACAGACAGTGCTAACTCCGTAATCTCCGGCGACTGGTAGTCCGTTTGCTCCAACAGCAGATCGAAGGCGGCAAAAAAATAGTCTAGGGTGAGTTTGTCAACACCAATGCGGGCTTCAAGTACCCGCACGATCGTGCTGATTGCTAATTTCGTCCGTTCACTCAGTTGTTCGAGCGTAAACCTATCGCCCAGATTCAAGGTTTTCTCTAGCTGTCGTCGTGTCGCTTCGAGCTTGCGTTGTCCGGCTAATGAGAGGACGATCCCGCGACGGCGATTTTTTTTGGTAGTCATAGCAGGGTAAAATTGCTATCGTTACGCTCCATCCAGGCAAGCGATTGAGTAGCAGGGTGATTAATTAATCTATTGTATAGAATTACGATCTACCGATCGATTAATTTATTCACTTAAGGTAAGTTAAGCCTCGGCTGTTAACTTCGTTCCTCAGCCACAGCAGCAGCAAAATTCATTTCCAGCTTATCTAGGCATATCTCGTCTGGCTTTGTGGATCTGTCCACACTAATACTAGGTGTATTCCCACTACACAACACTATGCTGCATCGCATTTCTATCTCCGTCACCAGCCCTCTGCGCGTCGCCAACGTCCTCGCCGAAATTATGCAAGGACAAGCAGTACCATTTCTCGCCCATTCTGGTAGCTATCTGGTGGGATCTGGAGACAAATTTGGGACGGCGATCGAATTATATCCGATCGGTACCGAATTGATTCCCGACCTGAATGATGGACAAGTCGGTTTTCAAGTAGATCTGGAAACTTCCTACTACATTCCCTTCCATGCCACAATTTCCGTCCCCACCGATCTTGCCGAAATCGAGCGGATTGGTGCCAGAGAGCGGTGGCGCGCATTAGTATGCGATCGGGGTGGCTTTGATGTAGTGGAATTTTGGCTGGAAAATCGGCTGATGGTGGAATTTCTCACCCCAGCAATGGTAACTAAATATCTAAATCGTCTTCAGGAAGTGCCAAGAGAAGTACTTTTAAACGCCACAATTGCTGTAGGTAGTTTCAGCCACAAGCGGTAGTCTGTGCGATAATTAGATTGTTACCACCCTAAGTCGTAATAATCTATTCACAACGTCAAATTATTGCGAGACAACGACTGTGAATGTTGCAAGTGAGATAAATTCATGGGTGGAGAGTGTCGATCTGTTCGCCCAAATTCCGCCGCCACCAGCGTCAAAATCATGTTTTTATCGAACTTTAAGATTTCCAGAAAGATCCAGCAATTTATCTGGCGATGCCTCCTAATCACCTGTCTGTGTGTGACGATGCTCTTTCGGAGCGGCTCCGCCAACGAGATCGGGTATGGCGCGGTGGCAACTACCGCTCAAAGGACAGTAATTACTCCGGTGAGAAATCTGGCTCAACAAAAGCCACAGCCTCTGAATGGGCAAACTTTGCAAAAGTCTCTCGATCGAGATGATTTTGTCGATGCGATTCGGCAGGTAGAATTGGGCTGGCAATATCAATACGAAGGCTATCATGAAGGTAAGCTAAAATCGCAATATTTTGAATTACCAGAAATCCAACAAAAATTAGCTCAAACTGATGCTAAAAGCAATCTATTGCACCGATCATCAACGCAGACTCGATCGGCATTACTCTATGCAGTGCCCCGCCCGAATGGGTTACATTTAATCTTAGTATCTGCCCAGGGTAAACCCGTTCATAAAATAGTTAAGGATGCTAATGCTAAAAACCTGCCGGAAGCTGCTAAAAATCTGCGATTAAATCTAGTCAACAATCAAACCACTATCTCCGAATATTTACCTCCAGCTCAACAGCTCGATCGCTGGTTAATTGAACCCGTCACCGCCGAATTAACAGCCAGAAAAATCAATACAATTTTATTTTGTTTGGGTGGTGGTTTACGGGGATTACCATTGGCGGCACTCCACGATGGGCGACAGTTTTTAGTAGAACGCTATAATTTGGCGATCATTCCCGCCTTTAACTTGTTGGATTTGCGATCGACAACATTACCTGGACTGCGGGTGTTGGCGATGGGTGCTGACAAGTTTAGCAATAACCCCAAATTACCTGCGGTGCCCCTGGAATTAGCGACAATTACTCAGCCAGGATTTTGGCCAGGGCAAGTATTATTGAATGAGGCATTTACTTTAAAGCAATTTCAGCAGACTCGATCGCAAAATGCTTTTGGCATCGTCCATCTAGCTACCCATGCCGATATTTCTGCTAAATCAGTCAGGGATTCCTATATTCAGTTTTGGGATCAGCGGCTGCAACTGAGTCAAGTGCGACAGCTCGGATTGGACAAGCCTGCGGTGCAGTTGCTAGTGCTGAGTGCTTGCCGCACCGCATTGGGTGCGCCGAATGCGGAGTTGGGATTTGCGGGATTGGCAGTCCAATCAGGAGCGAAGACGGTACTAGCCAGCTTGTGGTCAGCAGATGATGTTGGTAGTCTGGTATTAATGTCAGACTTCTATCAGCAGTTGAAAACCGCCCCACTCAAATCCACCGCCATCCGCAATACCCAGATTGCCATGCTCAAAGGAAATCTCACCCTCAACAACAGTTCAATCCGCCGCGTGCGCGGTAATTTGCCATCAGGGTTGGAGTCCTCACCACCACGGGATTTGTCCCACCCTTACTATTGGGCAGCATTTACGACGATCGGTAATCCTTGGTAGCAGCAAATCAGCTAGCACTAAGCGAAGATCTAGGGTACCCACGAGGGCATAGGTGTCAACTTAAGGACATCGTAGGGACTGAAAGTCTCATTCTCTCCTCCCAATCACAATTTTAGCGGGGGCTAGAACGTACTAGGCTCGTTGCTAAAATCCTTAAGTTGACGCGTATGCCACGAGGGGCACCCCTACAGGTTAAAGTGTCCCCCAGTCCCCCCATCCCCCCGTCCTCCTCTCCTGGCTTAACCAATGCGTCAGCGCGAAGATTTAATCGAGATATTTTCAGCATTTTTGCAGTTTGAGTCCGATCGAGCGACGTTGTGGGCGATCGATCCGCGTTTGCATCGGGGTATGATCCGATCGATCGCGGCAGAACCACGGGGTAGTGAGGATTTTTGGGCGGTGTATTGGCTGCGGCAATATGCTGGGCATCCAGCCGAGAGTCCGGCTCTGCGCCAATCGAACGGCTTGCCGTCTGCGACAGCAATCGGACATTTGGCAGCTTATCTTCAGGAGACGTGTTTTTGGTCGGTAAATCGGGTGCTACCGCGTATGGGTTCGGTGCAGATCGAGTTGTCGGACTGCTTTCAGGTAGCGATTGCGGATCTACCGAAGTTATTACAGGGGTTTGATACCTCGAAGCCAAATAGTTTGAAGGCTTATGCCAATTCGGTGTTTGGCAATTGTGTGCGGGATTATTTACGCCAACGCAAGGAGGTGGATGTTTGTAGTGATTGGGGATTGTTGCAAAAAATCAGTCGCAAACGGCTGTTGGACGCGCTCACAGCAAATAACTTTGATGCGGTAATGTGCGATCGATATTACCTAGCCTGGAAGGTTTTAACAGCCAATCATCACGCGGAAAAATCGCCTAAACTGAGGAAGATAGTGGCTCCTGATGCCGCAACTTGGCAACTAATCGCGGCAGCTTTCGATCGAGAGCGGCGAGACTTCCCCCATGTTAACGCTGCAACTGCCAAAGAAATCGAAAAATGGCTGCTCGATGCGGCGAAAAAGGTGCGGAACTATCTGTATCCGACGATCGATTCCTTAAATGTCAAAAAGAGCAACGATACTGAGGCTGACTGGGTAAGCGATGTAGTTGGGAGTGATGCTTCCCCGATGGAGTATTTAGAACAACAAGAACAGATCACCGAACGCCAAACCCAACAGCAGCTAATGGTAGCGGCACTACATCAGGCGATCGTCAACCTCGATGCACCAGCTCGTCAGCTTTTGACGCTTTATTATGGGGGAGCGACGCAACAACAGATCGCCCAGCAGCTAGATCTGCCCCAATATGGAGTATCGCGGAAGCTGTCTAAAGCGCGGGAAACTCTACTCAAAGCAGCTCTGGCTTGGGGACAGACAACCTTGCATATTGCCCCCACATCAGACGTGATTACTGGTATCAGCGCACTCCTCGAAGAGTGGCTGGAATCATCTTACGCCCCCGTCGATCGCTCCCCAGAATTGTCATGAACCAACTAATCCCGATTACCCAACTTGCTTTACCCATTCCCACCGCGATGGGCGATTTAGCTTGGCAACAAGCACAGGTTTATGCCACCAGTGAAGCGAAGTGGAATTTTTACCTGAATCAGATCGCGACTCAGTTGTTATCTGAATATTTACAGGAAGACTTTCCCCAGGTTCGCGTCTGGGCAGAATCCAATATCTGGCAATTTGTCAGTGGTAGCGTGCTGCAACTCAATCAGAAGCGGATCGTGCTGTTGCCCGCTAGATCGATCGACAATAGCGAACTAGTTATCCCTCAGGAATGGCTGGATATCCCCGACTGGGCGGGTGATTACTTCCTCGCGGTGCAAATCGATCCCGATGGTTCAACACTGCACTGCTGGGGCTATTTGACCCATCAGATGGTCAAATCAAAAGCTACATATGACCCTCGCGATCGAACTTATCATCTCGACGCTCATAACTTAATTTCCGACGTATCCGGCTTGTGGGCGATTCAAGCACTCAATCCCACGGAAGTTACGCAAACGGCGATTGCGCCCCTCGCTACTGTCAACCCAGTTCAGGCAGAGAATTTATGCCAACGCTTGGCGACTGTCGCTAATCCCCGCCTAGAGATTCCATTTGCCTTATGGGGCGCGTTAATAGCCGATCGTCAGTGGCGACAACAGTTAGCCCAATTACATCAAGGCGAAACTGCCCCCGCTGCAAATCGACTCGGTGAGTGGCTCCAGAATGTATTTGCCAGCGGCTGGCAAGCTGTCGAAGACTTTGTAGGTGAGGATGGAGAATTAGCCTTTGCCCTGCGCCAGACAGCACCAGTAACAACGCTGATTCGCCGCGTTAAAGCCATTGAGCTAGCCGAGCAAGTCTTATTGCTACTGGTATCGATCGAACCAGAAGCATCCGATTCCCCAGATTCACGGTTCGCGATTCAAGTCCAACTACGAACAATCGATCGAACCTCTACTCTCCCCCCAGAATTAACCTTATCACTGCTATCGATCGACGATGAATTAGTTCGATCTGTTGTCACCCGCGATCGCGATAACGCCATTCAGCTTCCTCGGTTTCGATCTAATTCTGGCACCGGATTTAAGCTCCAAGTTCAATCTGGCACCACAACTATCTGTGAATCTTTTCTGGTGTAGTTAGGGAGTTGGGATAAGGAAAATTGGTTTGCTTCGTTTCTGAACCGCCCCAAATTCATTTGAGGGCGGTGCATAAACGAAGCAAGGAGTCATTAAGCGAAAATCTTTGAATTAAAAAATGGAACGCCTACTCGTCATCAACTTAGGGAATGGGAATAGCCAGACGGGTTTGCCCAGTATCATCGTTCAACTGTGGGAAGAGGGCAGCTCCCAGCCGATGCAGATTGCGGGAAATCTCCCCGCCATGCCGGAATTAGAGCGGTTGATCCAGCAGTGGCAAACCCTGTATTTCGCCCTCTATGCTCATCTGGGCTGGCGACGCAGCACTCCGCGCAACTTTGAATTTGACATTGATGAAGCGGATGTCACCCATATTTCCCAAGCGGAATTTGAATCGGTTTGTCAGCAGTTACAAGTGTGCCTGAATCAATGGTTGAATAGCGATGGGTTCGGGCAGATCCAACGGCGGATTCGCACCTCGCTCAGTCCTGACGATCGAATTCGGATCGCGATCGCCGCTCAGGATGCGAGTTTGCTACAATTGCCGTGGCATTTGTGGCAGCTCTTGGAAGATTATCCCACAGCGGAAATTGCTCTGAGTCCGGCGGAATATGCTCGATCGCAACCAGTGCAGCCTCAAATTAAACCAGCTAAAGTTAGTATTCTGGCGATTCTGGGCAACAGTCAAGGCATCGATGTTGAGTACGATCGCAACATCTTATCCCAATTGCCTCAGGCTGAAATTCACTGGCTGATTGAACCCAGTAGCGAACAACTCCAAGCCCAACTGTGGGAAGGAAGATGGGATCTGCTGTTCTTTGCCGGACATAGTTCCAGTCAAGGGCGCGGCTGTATTCAGCTCAATGCTACCGAAACTTTGACGATCGATCGGCTTAAGTATGGACTAAAACGGGCGATCGCCAACGGGCTAAAATTGGCGATTTTCAACTCCTGCGACGGTTTGGGACTGGCGCGCGATTTAGCTGACTTACAGATTCCTCAAACGATCGTCATGCGTCAACCTGTACCCGATCGGGTGGCGCAGGCATTTTTGACGACATTTCTCCAAACCTTTGCTGCTGGACGCTCTCTGTATTATTCCGTCCGCGAAGCACGAGAAAAATTACAGCTACTAGAAAGTGAATTCCCCTGTGCTACCTGGCTGCCTGTAATTTGTCAAAATCCAGCCGAACCTGCGGCTGTGTGGGCTGATTGGTGTCAGTCGGTAGCTCTAGAAGTATTACCTCCGCCCCAGCACACCTGGCGCAAATCCTTATACAAATCAGCAATCTCGATCGCCGCTTGTAGTGCAATTTCTACCGGATTAACACTGGGGGTAAAGTCCCTCGGCTGGCTCCAATCATTAGAACTCGCGGCTTACGATCGCCTCATCCAGTCTCGCCCGATCGAACCTGCCGATCCCCGCTTATTAATTGTCACCCTCACCGACGCAGATGTGCGATCGCAACGCCGTCAAACCCAATCAGGATCGATCTCCGACGAATCTCTAGTCAAATTACTTAGTATCCTCGATCGTGCGAAACCCAGTGCGATCGGCTTGGATATTTATCGAGACTTTGAGACAAAATTACCCGCCCTCAAATCCCAGCTCGCCACTAACGATCGGCTGATTACGATCTGCAAACGTCCCGATGTCCAAACTGATACCACAGGCGTAGCCCCAGCCCCAGAAGTCCCGCCCACCGCCGTCGGCTTTAGCGATTTTGTGCGAGATGGGGATGGATCGATCCGCCGACACCTGATCGCAATGGATCCCAGCTCAACCTCCCAATGTCAATCGGGAAACGCCTTGAGCAGCCTCCTCGCCATGCGTTATTTGAGCGATCGCAATGTGAAGATCGAGTTTTCGCCATCAGGTTTACAGATCGGTAAACTTCAGATCGCCCCGCTCCCAGAAAATGCTGGCGGCTATACCGCCCAAGACGCACAGGGACTCCAAATTCTGCTCAACTATCGCCGCACCGCCCATGGCATTGCCCAAACAGTCACCCTAGAGCAAGCTCTATCTGGTGAAATCCCCGCCGCCACGATTAAAGATCGGATTGTCCTGATTGGTTCAATTAATCCTAGTAGCAACGATTTTTGGCCGACTCCATTTGGGGCTGGCTTCGCCCAGCAACAGTCGGGTGTCTCTCTTCACGCCCAAATGGTGAGCCAAATTCTCAGTGCCGTACAGAACAATCGACCATTACTATATCCGATCGACTTGCCACAATCTATCCTCCTGTCAATTATTACAGCAGCCATTGGCGGCACGATCGCCCTAACCCGCACACCTTACCGCTGGCTGCTCCTGGGCTGCACGACGATCGCCATCTATAGCGTCACCTGGGTGAGCCTGACTCACGGCTACTGGCTCCCAATCGGGATGCAACTGCTCCCACTAATCGGCACATCACTACTAGTTGCTGGATCCCGTTCGCTCCTCACCCCACTCCAAATATCACCACAAAAATAAACGTTTTCGCAGTCTCCCAGTTCGACTCCGCTCACTGAGCGGAGTCGAAGTGAACTCCCAGTCTCCCAACTCCCAACTAAACACATGAAAACTCCAATCGCCAATTACCTAGCCACGATCGTCATCCTCTCCGCCACTGTCACAACACTCCCAACCATCGCCCAAACCAATCCCCAACCTAATCCGATCAAGCCAAAAACTAGCTCTAAAATCCGCTGGAAGCCACCCATTCCCCCCAGCTCCTTGGGAATCCCTAGCAATCGTGCTCAAGGGGGCGGCACACGCGGTTGCAAGCCCTATCAGGGCATCGCCGCACTCGTCCCATCGCCCCAGAAGGTCGCGTGGGGTCAAACAATCGCCAATCGCCCCACCGTCTGGCTGAATATCCCCCAAGGATTGGCAAAAGATTTGTCGATCGAGATTGCCGTGCGCGAACAAAATGGCAAACCAGTTGCGAAACAGCTATTGACTAACAAAAATCAGATCCCTGCTGGAGCAATCGGCGTTGCCTTTCCGCCAGCAACAGTACTGCAACTCGATCGTACCTATCGCTGGGAAGTGGCTGTTTACTGCGATAACGCCGAACGCATCGATAGCCCCCTCGTCGTCCAAGGTCAAATTCAACGAATCGCTACACCTACTCAACTCGCCACCGCTAAGTCCCCACTCGAAATGACTCAAATCCTCGCCGAAAACGGGATTTGGTACGATGCGATCTCCCAACTGGGCAATCGTTTAGCTAAAACAAAAGAGCCAGAGCTAACAACAGCCTGGTCAGAATTACTCCAATCGGCTGGGATTAAAAGTAGCGATCGAATTCGCAATTGGTCTGAGATTGAATCGATCGCTACTTTAAGGTGATTGCCGATCGAGAACATACTCACAGGAACAGCCGGATTCAATTGTTTGCCGATCGGACCTGGCATTGTAAACTCCGTATTGAATAGTGGTGAATTAGCCGATTGACAGTTGACGAAAGGCAGGAATTCACCCCCCATCTTAGTAACTCAATTAATAATTATTAATTATTAATTATCAATTGATTTAACTATCTAGTACAAGACGGCATAAATAAAGCCAGTATTTCAATCACACAGTGGCTTACCTTTATAAGTCCACTTAAAGGGCTTTGCCATTGTGCGATTGAAGTATTCTACAAATTCTAAAATCCGAGTTTTCAGAGCATCGGTACTGCTGAAATCTCCTCCGCTCTGACGGTAGCTAGCTCATAGACAGAGCAGATATCTTTGACTTTCGGTTTGAATTGATGGTCGGGGGGGGGTTCAACCAGTAGTTACTCTGGTACGGTTTTAGATCTGCTTCTTGTAGTAATCGCCCAACATGTCGTTCGCTAATCGATTCGACTACAGATTGTTCAACCAGTTCTAGGGCTAGCTCTCTCGCACTCCAGTGACTTATCGGGCGGCCATATTGCGCTGGTGGGGAACAAGCGATTGCATATAGTTGTGTAATCTGCTCCATTGTGAAAGTACCTGGACTGCCAGGTCGAGGTGCATCTTTGAGTCTTTCGTCTACGGCTACTTCTCTGGCTGATAATTCCGCCCATCTCCGTCGCCACAGACGACTCATTTCGATGCTGATTCCTAATTCTTCGGCAATCTTCCCATTAGACCTCCTGCAAAAGTATCACGCGATTGCCTTTTCTGCCGCTAAATGTAGCTCATAATTGTAAATTCCAGCAATCAAGTTAAATCTCAACCCAAATCGCCGTCTCTGATTTCTATACTTTGAAGAAAGAATCCTAAATATTTTAAGCTTTCGATGAACATGTTCAACAACTATTCGTTCTTTCGCTAACTGTCGGTTGAATTTTCTCTGCTCTTGTGTTAATGATATTTTTTGTGTTTTCTTAAATGGAATCCTGCTGTTTTCGTGAAGCTTCTTAATTCCTTGATATCCTTTATCTGCTAGTAACTCTATCTTTTTTCCTATGCCTATTTGACTTTCTTTCCAGATTCTAAAATCATGTACTTTGCCGTTGCTGACTGCTGTACAGATGATTTCATTCGTTTTTGCATTCACCAATATTTGTGTTTTTAAGGGTTTAATTAGATCTATTGTATATCTCTCGATCAGACTTTTGCAGGAGGTCTATAGAGTTACGCTAGAAACCCGACTTTTTCCAGGGTTTCTGTCTCTAGCTTCTCAATCTGTGAAGTTCAATATTCAGGCGTTTGCAGTATAGTTAATAGGTTCTTTTGAAGACATCCTGCTTGATGTAGATGACGCGGGGAGTCAATGGTGGTAATTTATCAAACGAATTGAACAGTGGATCGAAGCCAAAATCCCGATTGGGCATATCGTATACTCGTTCCCACACAGCTAGTCCATTAAACTCTTGGGGTAAACCTAAGTTGACCATTGAACCCCGATAAGTAAATGGGACTTTAATCCCTGTCTCTGTTTTCCACTGTTCGATCATACGGATATAGTTGTGGAAACCGCCACCGAAGTATTGACTTCTAGCACTCCGAAAATTTGTGGCAACATTCGATCGAGCATTGCGATCGGTACAATAGGCAGCATCGACATTGGATCCCAAGTTGCCACAGCTAGCTTCGTTGTTGTTGGCAAAAGCGGCATAGACAGTGGTCGGAGTTGCTTTTCTACTCTGATTGGTAGAGCTATCCAGCCTAGCTCTAGCGTCATTGAACAGGCAATTGACTTGTCCACGGGGGAAATTGTCAGTCTGACTGCCACCGCCACTAATCGCGGTACCAATCCCGCCACTCATGCAAGAATTAGACAATACCGTAATCATATCTGCCAAAATAGCCGCAGGTTGTTTGGCTCCGATATTGGTAATATTGACAAAGCCAAAGGTATTGTAGTCGCCTTGGGTGTAGATTACTTGGTCGCTGGCGATCGTCAGCGGAGCAGGCAGATTTTTGCCACCACTCACAATCAAGCCAAATGGACTCTGGCTCTTGAGATAGTTATTCGCGCTATCAGTCCCATATTTGCGCTTATTGTCGGCAGAATCGATCGGGAAATTTGTATCGTCTAGAGTCGAATGTAAAACTAAACCACCTTCAGTGCGATCGACTCCACCGAAACCCAGCCTTTGAAAGCTCTGCACTGGTGAACTCCCATAACCTAATTTTTGGTAACTACTAGTCGCACTAGCAGATATTTCAGATCTGGTAAACAATAAATTATTAGTTGAATAGGTGGTTGGCGTAGTAGTAATAACATCGTCCAAAGCAGCCCTAATATCATCAGTAGTCGCGGTTCCAGCCACAGTCAAATCCGCATCAAAATTCACATAGACCCCATCTCGATTCCAGACGGTCATACTTTCGAGATTGGTTTGCAACAATTTCATTGCCCGATTTTCGCGCAAATCGTAGGGATTGCTTCCGGCGGTGTCTAGTTTCTGGATCGGTGCGGGTAAGAAACAGCCCTGGCGGATCGCGGCAATCGTGGCGGGAGGCAAGGCTGCAATTGCATCCAGATCGCTCAATGCTGACTTTAGGGCTGAGTCAGTCGAACTAGCTTTTTTCAATCGATCGAGTAGACTTTTAAAAGTCGCTTGGACAGGACTCGGCAATACACCTGTTGCCGTCGTTACGTTTTCATAACTCACTCGATCGTCAGCAGCGGCAATTGCGACTTGGAGCGTCCGCAGTATTTTATCTCGATTGATACCACTCAGGCTTTTGAGGGCAGCATTAGCAGCGATCAGATCGATATTATTTAAGTTAGTATTAGCGATTGTCGAGTCTGTCTGCCGAACTGGAATTGATTGCTTGCAAAATCGATCGCGCTCATCAGGATTGTCTTTAGCTAATACCAACACTGGCTGCATCAAACTTTTGAGCTTGCCCTTACTCAAAGTGCTACATTCAGCCGTAGATTTACCAGCCCGATCTGCGGGGATATTGAGGCTAGTGGCACAAGTACTGCCATCAGAAATTCCGGTTTTAATCGTAGTCAGATCGAAGGGAATAGCTCGATCGAATCGCATCGTCAACCGCAGATCTGCTTTACCATAGTAGTCACCAATTGCTCCGGTAGAATCTGTCTTCCGCAGAAATCCCAGTGGTGGTAGCGTCAAGGGCTGAGTCGGCGTACTCGATAGATAGTTGAGCAGATAAGGACTAAAATTGTCTAACTTATAATCAGCAGGTGCCGTCGGCGAGTTAGTGAGCGGTGTGTCTTTGTCGTTTGCGAGCTTATTTGCCATCACGACCCGACCATCAGAGAGGGTGATACTCTGACTACCACCAGGCATCACAATATAATTAAAACCATTGCCACCATTGTTTGCCAAATCTTTTGTATAAATATCATTGACGGCTGTAATGGCGTAATTTAAGTGATCGCTCGTTGTTCCGGTATTAGGTCCAGCAAAATATAGTCCGTTAGTATCATTAGAATTGATTGTCAACGTTTTATTAGTATGGATTCTGCCGTAGAAATCCATGCGGGAGAAAGGGCTAATTTCTAGATCGTTATTGTAGAATGCCCCAAATTGAAATAAAGGAATCGCCCGAATTTTGAAATCCATTTGCAAGACAGCATTGATCGTACTATCATTTGCTGCTCGTCCGGCGTTGGTAGCGGTGGCAGCGGCTACTTTGGTGTCATAGTCAGCAATCAAGGCATCATCGCCAGTAATCTTGGTAGATCGATTCTTGGCCTCAATTTCGGCAGGCGTAAAACTGGCGACAGCATTAGCATTTACGGCATTTGGTCTTTTGGCGGTGGCATAGACAGTATATGTATGTTCTTGAGCATTTAAGCCCGCATAAGCTTGTCCTGACGGGATCTTGACAGGTTCTGGCCCCAAAAGTGGATTGCTGTCTTTATACTTGGTTCGATCGGCAACGAAAGTATGGGCGATATAGTTGATACTATTGCGATTGTTATTGCCCTCACTCAGCACAATACCGCCGCCATTAGTGACGCTGGCAATATTATTGTTGGATTGAAATGCGTAGTTCCGACATTCCAGATCGGTGGCGACAACCGAAGTTGCCGTGGTAATTGGGGTAGTAAAGCAATTGGCGATATTTGCCAGCGTCACAGGCGAGGAAATCGTTGCTTGTCCTGGACTCAATCCAGTCGGAGTTGCATAGTTATCAAATATTTCTCGCAGCTCACTGGCGCGTTTGTTCAGTCCTGACTCAGCAACATAGAAACTATTGTTACCATCTACATAGGCATCAGTCGATGACTTGCTCAGATTGGTGACAATCAGACATGCCGCCAACATGCTAAACATCAGCACGGAGACGATCGAAACAGTCATCATCCCATAGCCTTGTTGGGCAGCAGCATCTCTTCGAGCAATCTGTTGTGCCCTAAGCATGAATTGGACTAGTTGCTGGTTACTCATTGACGTTTATTCAAGCTGCTGGGCAATATTAGCGATTCTTCGTTGAAGAAGCTCTGCCAACGATCGGCTAATATTTCTAAAGTACCCAACATCCATCCAAAAGCTGTCATCGATCTGATAGTTGAAGTTTTACCTGCTGTGATGTTTAGTTAGGTGATTTCCGATAAAGATTATACCCAACAAACGGGTTTTCTCCTTACAGAGAGGCTACGCCAACGACTTACTTCGACTTCGCTCAGTACAAGCCGCTCAACCACCGAGGGTTGAGCGGAGTCGTTGGCGTTAGCCTGCCGTAGGCGCAACCACAACCAAGGGTAGATTTATTGCTGGGAATCACCTTAATTCAGCGATCGATAGATTATACTAAAATAAGGAATTATTACTTTAGCATGAAAGGAAATTCAAGGTGCTTGCCAAGTTAACTGCCAAAAATCAGCTCACATTACCTAAAAGCGTTACCAATGAGATCGCACCAACGGAATATTTTGATATCAAGGTTGAGAATGGACAAATTATTCTTACACCAGTTACGATTCATCGTACTGATGCAGTTAGAAATAAGTTAGCAGCTCTAGATCTAAATGAACAAGATATTCTCGATGCGGTGGCTTGGGCGCGGGCACCTCAAGTTGAAGTGTGATGACGCAAACCATTCGAGCGGCGATTGATACCAATATTCTGCTCTCCGCGCTGGTTTTTAGTGGCGGTAGGTTGAGCCGATTTCGCCAGCTCTGGCAAGATGAAGAGTTTACACCGCTAGTTTCTAAGCCGACAGTAACGGAACTAATTCGAGTGTTAGCGTATCCTAAATTTAAGCTAACTTCGATCGATCGAGAGGATCTACTAGCTGACTATCTTCCTTATTGTGAGACTGTCCAAATGCCGATAGAATTGCCTCAAGCTCCACCATGTCGAGATCCTTTTGATCAGCCATTTCTACATTTAGCACTGGTCGGAAAAGCAGACTATTTGGTAACTGGGGATAACGATTTATTGAGTCTTGGAGATGTTTTTGAATGTCCAATTGTTACCGCTTCAGATTTTCTAGCTCTGTTTTGAGACAGTTCAAAATTGTTAGTTAGAGCCATTTAGGATTGCGATCGCACCTCAAGCTGAAGTTACCGCGACCGAGGTTGTATGTGGGCATTTGCCCACCCTACATCTGTGCCTGAGGATAAAGATTTTCGTATTTTTATTTTCCTGTATAGAACCCATTTGAGATCCTCTGTCTTATCGGTTTTTTATTCTGCGGCGTTTTTTTTTGGGGGGTGACCCCCCCAAAAAAAACCGCGAAAAAACCCCATGGAAAGGGGGCTAAGTACGGCTAGTTGGAAGGTTTGTTTTTGGGGTGTGGGGGTTTTTTT
>JANNDL010000206.1:0-12011 GCA_031387665.1 Chamaesiphon sp. OTE_75_metabat_95
CGATTATTCACGATAGCTCTCCTTCCTGTCTGATTTCTTGGATACTGCGCTCTAGAGCAGGAATTCTGGCTTGAGTAGTTTCAACTGTTCTATTTACTAGCTCTATGATATCAGATGGCACCGGAGGTTGGGCATTAGCGATCCTGCTCTGGAATGTCGAAAGCTGAAATGAATTAACTTATCGATCGTTATCAATGAGTCCGATCGATCCATTCTTTTCTTTACTCAAACTCAGCTACGATCTCCTCGATCTCGTTTTTCTCGATATCTTCTTGCTCTGATTTAGAATATATAGTAACTAAAATTACTCGTTCGATCGTTTTGACATAATAAATTAATCGATAGCCACTACTCTTACCTTTGTGATTATTACTATTTTTAATTCTAACTTTATAAATTTCTAGATTCAGATCGGTGATTCTGTCTCCAGGTAGTTCGCCTATTGCGATTGAGTCAACTATCGGACGAACATCATCTTTAATATTTCGATACTTATTTTCTAGACTCTTAATCTTCTTCTGGAATTTAGCAGTTGCATCAACCTGGATAGAAATTGGTGGATCGTCCATCAAATTACTCCCACAACTTAGAAGCAGGTATCGTATTACCCGCTACAACGTCTGCCCATCCTTCTCGAAAACTTTGTGCTGGTGATTCATCATCTTCGTTATCTTCCTCTACTAGCAGAATTACTTTAATTTTCGATCCGATCGGAATTTCTACTGAATTCAAATTTAAGATCTCTAGATCCCCTGATGATGCGATTCTTGCTGGTAGTTCGTAAGCTTTCATCATGACTTTCTATTACTATCGAGATTTTAATCGATTGCTGAGACAAATTTTGCTATTGTCCTACCTTTGTATTTTAACCGATCGTAAGGAGCCAACCTGCGATCGAGTGCCAAAAACTCCCCCACCAGTTGCGGTGTCGGCGTAGCGTTGGCAACCTGCATGAAGAAGTCCACCAATGCCTTAGTATAAGTCCGCCGTGTATTCGGCGATCTCCGATCGGCAATCAGTTCTTGCAGTAAATCCCGTTGGGCGGTGTCGCTCAGGGATAGAGGTGATGAGGCGATCGTGGATAGTAGGGTCACGGTAATAATCCACTGGAAGTAAACGGACTGACCATATCTTACGACACGATCGAATCCACTTTAGAAATTCGCAGCAACACCAGCTCGAAAAGTTCTACCTGGGCTGTAAATCCGATTCACTTTTTCGTATTGAACATCAGCAAGATTATCAACATACAGATTGAGTCGGACATTCTCGCTAATCGGTACGCGCGCACTGAGATCGAAATCATAATTGATCGCCGCCAAGAATTACAGTTTGCTAATTATTTGCAATAAAATGTTGCTAATTTTAGAAACTATGCTAGTGTATTGGGAGTAGATTCGGTTTCGATCGACAAGTGCGATCGAAAGTAAAGGGGAAAGTTTGGTGCAAATCCAACGCTGTCCCGCAACTGTGTTTCGAGTTACGAACTCGATTAGTCAGAACACCCGCCGATATCGATCCCAACTTATATTCTGCGAGGCACAGAGGGGAAAAATATTATGACTGATAAACACACAATTTTTGTGTGTCAATCTTGTGGCGGTAATTGGCAAGATGGCAGGCAGATTGGCAACAGCGGCGGTTATTTACTCCACCAAGAATTAGCAGCTCAATTAGCCACAAACCCCTTAGCTGAAAACTTTGAGGTCAAAGCAGTTAAATGTATGGGCGCGTGCAGTCATCCTTGTGTCGTTGCTTTTGCTGCGGCTGGTAAGTCTACTTATCTATTTGGAGATCTAGATCGCAATTCTCTTGCTGAAGTATCTCAGTCAATTTTGGAATGCGCTAGTCTTTATCGTCGCAATCTTGATGGTGCCATGAAATGGTCAGAACGTCCCGAACGACTCAAAAAAGGCGTACTTGGTGTTATTCCCAGTATTGAAATACCCGTAAGTATTTAAGCAAAATTCACAATTGTTGTCCTGTCTAAATTTAGATAGTACTTGTCTTTTGCCTGTCCCCCGAAGCTAATTACTAGAAGTTTCTGAGGCTTTTAATGAGAAATTTTCGCAACTATATTTTAGACGATCGATTGGCGATGTGACTTTGATGATATATTATGAGAATGATTATTATTCTCATATTTTCTCCAATGACCTCCGGTAGGCTACTTCGGCTCCGCAATGCCAAAGGCAAGGCTAACGCCAACAGCACAAGTCCGCCAACGAGATCGATTCGCCAGACTCATAAGATTAGCCCGTAATCCTTTCAGGTAAGCAGATTCATGTCCGTCAAAAATATCCATTATCTCCGTTCACTTGAAATTCTGTTCATGGCTGTATCGCTAGGATTGGGCTTGAATGCATCGCAATCTAGTCTCGCCCAGCAACCCTCCAGCCCACAGCCCGAAGCAACTCCACCCCCGACTGAGGATCTAGAAGTTAATGTTTATGGTGATAGGTTATTGAATCAGCCCATTTACTCGCCGCTTCGCAAAGAGGGCACCCTCAAAGATTCTACCCGCCCTGCTTACGTCATTAACAAGAACGAAATCAAAGCACAGGGTGCGAGAACAGTTAGAGACGCGCTCCAATCGCTACCAGGGATCTTGGGTGCAGGAACAGTCGGAACTGAGGTAAACGCCCTGAGCGGGCAATTTATTCGGGGTAGCAATACCAATCAGGTCTTAATCTTACTCGATGGTCGCCCAATTAATAACGTCGGCTCTGGGGGCTTTGATTTGGGTGAGTTTTCGACAAGTATAGTCGAGCGGATTGAAGTCTTACCTGGTGGTGGCTCGACGCTGTATGGTTCGGATGCGATCGGCGGTATTATTAATATCGTCACTAGTCGTGCGACTAGCGATAAACTGACATTTAGTACTCAAGCAGAAGTAGGCGATCTCGGATATACCAAGCTGGGTGTTAATGTTAGTAAAAAAGATGGCAAGATCGGCTGGTTAATTGGATACGATCGAATTCAAGCAAAGAATAACTATCCATATTCGATTCCTGCTGCCAATTTTTCAGGGACGCGCACGAATAATGATGCTACCTATAATAACCTGCGAATCAGGGCGGATGTCGATGTTAGCGATCGAACAAAGGTAAATTTCACAGGTATATTACTATCCAAAAATCAAGGTGTCCCTGGGGGTGTACCGATTCCCACGCCTCAATTTGGACAAGGATTCTTCAATACGCTCACAGATGCTAATCGTAAATATAACGATCAAATTCTCCTTGATTTAGGCATAGAACAAAAGCTGGGGAATGGTAGTGATTCAACCCTCACAAGTCGAGTTTACTACGATAATTTGAGTACGCGCTTTGATAGTCGTACCGCTTTTGCCGAAGCACTTGCAGTCACTGGTGGACAAGTTGTCAAATCAGTAACACCTCAAACGATCCGTCAATTTGACAACAAGCAGCAATCACTGGGTATTCAAACTCAACACAACTGGCAAATCACGCCCAGTCAGAACGTTACCTATGGCTTTGATTATCGCAGTACCAAAAATCGCAATACAATTAATAATCAAACTCTAGCAACTCAAACAGTTAGCTATGACGGCACCATTTCTCAAGGTGCATTATTCGCCCAGTATAATGTCGATTTCAATCCACAGGTACGCGCAACCGCAGGTTTACGTCAAGACTTTAGTAGTTTAGCCAAGGGCGGCGCAACTTCGCCAGCACTAGGGGTTAAATGGGACATAAACCCAGCTACAACTGTTCGAGCCAACTATGTTCGGAACTTCCGCACACCGACTTTATCTAATCTATTTTCTGCCAATCCGACTAATATTGGCAACCCTAATTTACTCCCCGAAACTGGGAATAGTTTCGATATCGGTGTAGATCAAAAATTGGGTAACTTTGGACTATTAAGGTTGACAGCATTCCAGAATGATATTAGTAATGTCGTGGCATTTCAACGAATTGCTCCGGCTGTAAATGGAGTGTCGGGAACGTGGACAAATATTGGCGAGGTTCAGACTCAGGGCATTGAAGCTTCTTTAAATGCCAAAATCGCCCCGAATGTATATGGGTTTGTTAATTACACTCTCAATAATCCCAAGATTAAAAAAGATGTAGATCCTACTGTAGTCGGCAAAGAATTAAGGTTTGCAGGTGCGGACAAATTGAGTATGGGGCTATCTTATGAAAACAGCTTTGGCTGGTATGGTGCGCTATCTTTAAATTCTCTCAGCGGTTATCCGACAGAGAATAAGAATATCGAATTTTTGCCTGGATTTACGAGCTTTGATGCTAACTTAGTCGCACCGCTAAATGCAGATCGTAGTTTAAATCTCAATGCTAGTGTTCAAAACATCTTTAATCAGCGTTATGAGCTGTTTGCTGGTTTTCCTGATGCAGGCAGGACATTTAGAACTGGGATAGACTGGAAATTTTAAGGAGGATAGTTTGATGAAAGTTGCAGCTTTTGAACGTCGAGTTACACCACTGGCAAAAGTCGAGCGGGAGGATACCTATAATGGTAATTCAATTGAATATGAAGATTTTCCCACAGATCTAGATGTCCTCGGCCCACTTTTACATTCATTGTTTCAAGAACATTGGCAAGAAGTGGGCTTGGGGCACATGGTAGATGGGAGTGTATTGGAGTTAGAATTTACTGCTGCACCCAAAGTTTGTCGGATTTATGATGGTTATTTAACGTAACTACTCAGGGGGGGTAGGAAGTCAATGGGTTTGAGCCATTATTGAGGCGAAAAATGGCTAATTAGTAACAATTAATGTCGTGAAATCGCTTGAAACCCGCATTCTCTCATTACCCCCCTGAGTAGTTACTATTTAACAGTAGTCACTGAAGGCTGGCATATGCACTTGTGTGTAACTGAAAATCAGGGTGGCGCAACTGGGCGCACTCCCGAACATTTGCGTCAAGTGCGGCGAATTAGTCGAGCGGCTTTGTCTCGACGATTGAATGCTGATGGTGAGGCGCAAAGCTGGGGAATTCAGTTCTGGAATGGTGGTGGTGAAAAGATGATGACAATATTTTTATCTAATGCTTTTATTGGAGCAGATGAGGATTTATTACCAGAACATAAACCCGATTTAGCTAAGTTAGGACTGTACGACAAATTGCGCCAGATTTATGTATTGGGAACGCTAGATATTCCCTATGAATCTAATCCTTTGAATCGTCCATACATATCGGTATGTCGATCGACTCGTTGCAATGCTGGACGTGATTGGAAATCAGTTTATGAGGCTCTAGAACAGCAGTTGGCAGAGTCAGGCTTGACAGAGATCGAATTGATTGCTTCTGGCTGTCTGGAGGTCTGCAAGATGGGACCAATTGTATTTTATTCGGGTGATGAACGCGCGCCCGAACATACTTGGTATGCACGGGTAACTCCAGATGTGGCGAAGGAAATTGTGACTCAACATGTGGTTGAAAATCAAAAGGTAACTAAACATTTATATCCGCAGTCATAAAACTCGTTATTATATGTTTTTTTAACCGCAGAGGCGCAGAGAGCGCAGAGAGTAGAAAGAGGTGATTTGCGATCGATTTAATCAGCTTAAATTATGGAAGCTACTGTTACTTAGTGGGCTAGTATATGGATTATTATCAGCTTGCGATTCTCATTCTAAGAAGCTACGACAACAGCCCAAACAACCAAGTTCTATTAACTCAAATTCTAAATGCTCGACTGTCTATGACCCTCAAGTTGATTACTTTCCCAATAAAGTTAAAGTAACTCAATCTAAAGGATTCACAGTTGAATATCATCGTAACTATAAAGTGGTGTCGGTTAAAAATCCTTGGCGCAATGCCGATATCACTTTTCAATATGTACTAGTTCAATGCAACACACCAATTCCGCCAGGGTTTGACAAATCTCAGATCGTGCAGGTACCCATTAATTCAGTAGTAGTCATGTCTACAACTCATTTACCATTATTAGATAAATTAGGTTTAGTCGATCGATTAGTCGGTGTCAGCGATTTCAATCAAGTTAATACGCCCAGCGTAGTCGCAAAAATCAAGGCTGGAAAAATGCAAGAAGTCGGTAGAAGCAATAATACTAATGTCGAGAAAGTCCTGGAAATTAAACCTGAACTAGTTACTACTTATGGAGTAGGCAATCCTAAATCAGATAGTCATCCCAAACTAATCGAAGCAGGTTTACCCGTAGCGATTATTGCTGAATATATGGAGTCTTCTCCTCTGGGTAGAGCGGAATGGTTGAAATTTATGGCATTATTTTTCAACCGTGAAACTGAAGCCGAGCGAGTATTTAGTCAGATGGAAAGTAGATATAACTCGATCGCTAAAATCGCCCAGCAAGCCAAAAACAAGCCGACAGTTTTCTCTGGTTTCGATAGTCGGGGTACCTGGTATATCCCTGGCGGCGATAGTTATGCTGCTAAATTTATTGCGGATGCGGGGGGTAATTATATTTGGAAAGACGATCGATCTACTGGTAGTCTAAATTTGAGCTTTGAACAGGTATTCGATCGATCGCAGACAGCAGCAGTTTGGATTAATAGTAGTCAGGCTTGGCGAAGTATTGACGATATCACTAATACCGATCGAAGGTATACCAAATTCAGGGCGGTGAAAGATGCAAAACTATTCAATCCGACGGCGAGAATGAATGTAACTGGTGGAAATGATTTTTGGGAAGGTGGAACTGCAAATCCCGATTTGGTATTGGCAGATTTAGTTAAAGCTTTACATCCAGAATTATTGCCAAAACATCAATTTGTTTATTATCGACCTCTGATTAAATAGAAATCTAAAAATAGGCGACATCTTTACCATTACTGCTAGAAACCCGACTTTTTGGAAAAGTCGGGTTTCTGTCCCCACCAACCATCCATTAAGTTATGCGTAAAAAAACAACTCCTCAACGAATAGAAGATCGAGAGTGGATGCCAATCGATCCAGCCCCACCGCAGATTAATCGACAATCACCGACTACATTAAAGAAGGGAAAAATAGATCGTCGCCAGATTGTTTTAGGACTATTATTTCTCTTGCCAATTCCGATTTTCTTGACTAGTTTAGCAATGGGTTCGGTGTCTATTCCCCTCGGCGATATCGTCACAATTTTACTCGGTGGCATTCCTCAAAAAGAGTCCTGGAGCGATATTGTGATTCAATTTCGACTACCCAAAGCGATTACCGCCATCTTAGCCGGAGCCGCTTTATCTACTAGCGGATTGCAACTTCAAACCTTATTTAATAATCCCTTAGCGGGGCCATCTGTACTAGGAATTAGTGCGGGGGCTAGTTTGGGTGTAGCTTTAGTGATTTTAGGTACACAGCTATTTGGGATTAGTTTAGCTAGTTTAGGTGCGATTGGGAGCTATGCTACAATCATCGCTGCTTGTTTAGGTGCGGGAATTGTGACGGGATTGGTAATTGTCGTTGCGCGGCGGGTGCAGAGTTCGACGAGTTTATTGGTGCTGGGGCTGTTATTTGGCTATGGGACTGGGGCGATGGTGGAGCTGTTGCTTTATTTTAGTACCGCCGAGCCTGTCAAATCCTACCTCAATTGGACAACGGGTAGTTTTGGTGGGGTGACTTGGGAGCAGTTACCGATGATGAGTATCGGTATTCTGAGTGGTTTAATTCTGGCAATCCTCGTCGCGCCGTCGCTAAATCCGTTGCTGTTGGGCGAAAGTCAAGCTCAGAGTCTGGGAATTTCGATCGAACGGTTACGCCTACTCGTGCTAGTTAGTTCTTCACTCCTAGCGGGGATCGTAACAGCTTTTTGTGGTCCGATCGCGTTTATCGGCATCTCCGTACCCCATCTCTGTCGGGGATTACTCCAAACGTCCGATCTGCGCTGGTTATTTCCCGCTGCAAGCCTCGTGGGGGGAAGTTTCGCACTAGTGGCTGATATTATCGCTCAGATGCCTGGAGGACGATCTGTGTTGCCAATTAATTCAGTGACTGCTCTAATTGGCACACCGATCATCGCCTGGATTATCCTGCGTCAACAGCGGAATATCTCTGCATGAGTTATGCCCCGATTCAGAAATTTGCTGAAACACCAGCTCGGAAGGTTCTACCTGGGCTGTAGATCCGATTTACTTTTTCGTATTGAACATCGGCGAGATTATCAACGTAAAGATTGAGTCCGATGTTCTCGCTGATTGGTACTCGCGCACTGAGATCGAAATCGAGGAAAGATGGCACAAAGCTGGTGCTTGTTTGTCCAGGGTTGACAAAGAAAGTCCGGCGGGTGCCGCCATTGTAATTAGTGGAGAGATTGACTTCCCAACCGTTGTTGGCATAACCTACGCCCGCTTGAGCGACAGAAAAAGGTAATTGAGATAATTGCAATCCTCGCTCTGCGCCTGTCTGAATTTTGGCATCAGTGTAAGTGTAGTTGAGAAAGGTAGATAGTTGGGGCGTTAGCTGTTGTTTTAAGCCCAGCTCCACGCCATTTGTAGCTACCTGCCCGATATTCGTCCACTGGGTGACTGCGGGGCTGACTGGTTGCGTTGCAATCCGATTGTTTAGACTGCTGCCAAAGTAGGTAATCGTACCTGTAGATGTGGGACTAAAAGCTAAGTCTACTCCGGCTGTCCAAGTTGCGCCTGTTTCTGGTTTGAGGTTGGGATTGGGGAACCAGCCATGCACGCTGTCGTAGAGATATAGTTGATCTAGTCCAGGATTGCGTTGTGCGCCTGTTGCCGATGCGCGGAGCGCAATATTTGGGCTAATTTCCCAGCGGGAGCCGAGGCTAGGATTGAGATAGCTGCCAAACTGACTATTAAAATTCTGACGAACGCCTAGATCTACGGCAACTCGATCATTAACTTTCCAGGTATTGACAGCGAATAAAGCCGTATTCGAGACGTTGCGATTTTCGACATCATTAAAGGCAATCCGAGCCGGAACGGTACTAGTTGAAGTGCCATTGAGCTGGCGATTTTGGAGTTCGCCGCCCCAGCGGAGGGTATTAGTTGCTGAAGTTTTCCAGGTATGATCTACCCTGCCAGTGATCGCTTTGGTATCGAGTGTACCCGTGCGATTATTGGTACCACTAGGGCCAAAAGTTTCAAAATAATCTTGAGTAAAACCGATCGTTGTTTTGAGTGTTGAAGTTCGATCTGGAGCTAATTGCGATCGCCAACTTAATCCTAAATCAAGATTATCATGGTTTAATCTGTCCCGTTGAAATGGAAATCCAAAGTATACTAATCCCCGCCGACTGGTAATTTTTGTCACGTCGAAATCGAGCTGATTACGATCGTTAAGTTCGGCAGAAATATTCCCTGAGTAGCTGGTAGTATCAGTATCAGCGTTGGTAAGTTTACCTGTAACCGGATCGCGATTGGCGGCACCAACGGGAACACTGTAGTTACTATCGAGTCGATATTTTTCGACCCCAATTCGATAATTTAATTGGCGCGTACCCCCAGTATAGCTCCCTCGATAATTCTGAAGACCATAGGAGCCTAACTCCGCTGATACGTTAGTTTTAGGAGTGCCCTGATAAGTCTTGGTGATAATATTCACCACCCCACCAAAGGTTTCGGAACCGTAGAGAATATTGCTAGCACCGCTGGATAATTCGATTCGATCGATCGCATCTGCTGGAATACTATTCAGATCCGTGGCACCGTGATAAGTATTAATCGTATTCGAGATCGATCGACCATTGAGCAAGATCGTAAATTGGTTGATGGACGCACCGCGATAATAAGTTCCGGTGTGAATATCTGCGCCATAACCAGAATTATTAATTGCAAATCCAGGTAAATTATTTAAGACATCTGCAACATTTTTCGATCCCTGTCGATCGATCTGTTGACTATCGATCGTGTAAACTGGGGTGGATTTTGGTAGGTCTAATTTTCTATTACCAGTAACATTAACTTCGAGTTCTGGTTCTGGATTGATCGGCGAGATTGGAGTCGCACTTGCAGATAAAGGAATTAAATTTGCACTGACGATCGTTAACCAGGTAATCAATAATTTACCTGAAGTAGTGGCGATCTGATTAATTTGTCGATTCAAGATATTTACACCATGCTGAAAGTCTGGGAACCTACACCAAAACTCACAGCAGTTTCGATCTGAGTGAATTAAGCCTTGGACATAATCTTCAGTGGAAGGATAAGTATTGTCAAAAGACAGGCTGTCAAACACCTAAACCAACCGATCGCGTTAATCTAAGAAGAAAGATTATCAGAAAGCTGAGTTAATTGTGTTGGGTTTCATTCTTCAACCCAACCTACAAATCTGGGATAAAGTAGGTAGCCCATCTCCCCCATACGTGTCAACTTAACGAAAGTGATAACGAGCTTACGCCGTTATAGCCACTACAAAAATCGTGTTAGGACGAGAGAATGAGACTTTCAGCCTCTACAGAATCCTTAAGTTGACACGTATGCATCTCCCCACACTCCCAACTCCCAACTCCCAACTAACTTTCATGGCTCCCCTCCCCAATTATCGCCCTCAAAACCTTTCTCTAGGGCCACTAGAGACTGAAATCCTCAACCTTGTCTGGGAGCTAAAATCAGCCACAGTCAAAGATATTCACGACAAAATCCTCAGCGATCCCGATCGAGAATTGGCCTATACTTCAGTCACAACAGTACTCAATCGCCTGACTCAAAAAGGCTGGTTGAGGTGCGATAAGCAGGAGCGCAGCTTTATTTGGTATCCATTACTCTCCGCCGCCGAAGCACAGGCGATCCAAGCCTATGAGCAGTTGCAACAGTTTTTGGCAGTGGGCAACCCCGATGTAGTGGCTGCTTTTGCCGATAGTTTGGATCGAGCTAGTATTGAACAGATCGCGGCGATCTCCCAGCGGCTACAAGCAATTCGCAAGGCACAGGAGGAAAAGTAATGCACTTGATTGTATTGCTGGCTATTTTCGCCCTAGCTTGGGGGCTACGTTACAATTGGATGGTTAGTCATCGAGCGAGTTGGAGCCAGCGGTGGGAGCGGACACTTTCGATCTTTTTATTGTCGCCACTATTGCTATTTACTACGGCGATTTCGATCGTTTGGATGGGGCCACATGGGAGAATGGTCTGGGTTGGCAATGACTGGTTTAGTCATACAGTAGCGATCGGATTTTTGGGATTTGCGGGACTTTATTTACTGAAACTCACCAGTTCTGGCTGGCGGCTACTCCGACAAGTTCGCACTTATCCGACAACTCAACTCGGTGGTAAAAAAACCAGAATTCTCGATTTGCCGACTCCCTACATTGCTCAAATCGGCTTCTGGCAGCCTGAATTAGTTGTTACTCAGGGTTTACTCGATCAGCTCGGAACTGAACATCTAGGAGCGGTGCTTGCCCACGAACAAGCACACTATCGGTATCGCGATACCTACTGTTTTTTCTGGTTGGGATGGATTCGCCAGATTACCACTTGGCTACCCCAGACAGAAGCAATGTGGCAAGAATTATTAGTGTTGCGAGAGCTACGAGCAGATCGCTGGGCATCTCGCCAGACAGATCCACTTTTAGTTGCTGAAGCTTTATTGTTGGTTGTTCAAAACACCTCGATTTTTACGGAAAACTTTTGTACAGCGTTTAGTCAAGTCGCACCAGTCGATCGGCTCAATCAGCGGATTGATGCACTGTTGGCGATCGCTCAACCGACGATCGATCCGATAATTTCAGGGCAACAATCACCATCGAATTTACATCACTGGCTATGGTTACTAGCTGGCTTTATCCCATTACTAGCAATACTCTTTCATAATTAATAATTAATAATTAACATGATCCACTTATGTTGAAAACGATCGATTTATCGATCGAATGTTACCACTCCAGCGATGCAAGGGGATAGGGATTTTGTTGTTTGTGAGTGCGACCTTCAAGTGTCGGCGCAAGAGTGCGGATATGTGCATCGCCTGACTGCCTGACACAAATACCTCAAAAGCAGACAGAGAGAAGAAAAGAGTAGAAAAACATGAGAAGCTAAAGTTACGAACAAATAGCTTAAATTCGCATGAATGCTTCTACTCCCCTGTATCTTCAACTATTAGAATTT
>JANNDL010000216.1:0-8010 GCA_031387665.1 Chamaesiphon sp. OTE_75_metabat_95
TTTCCACACGCATCACAATCATGTTCCAAAGTAAGGGGTGAGTTGATCTTTTTTTCTTATAATCCTTGTTTATACACAATCGGTTGCATTATTAATGAATCGTTCTTTGAAATCACCAACACGTTCGCGGATGTATTTATCATGAACAGAACTAACTGCGTGTCTAACTTTGGTAGGAAATGATTTCTGTTTTGTGTCGTGTTCGCTACTATTGTTGTTCTGATTGCTGTTTCCAATATTTGGTGTGTATCGATTCCTGCATTCTTCGATATTACTGATATATTCATAATGAACCGAGCTGCAGATTTTACGAATGACAGTTGGTATTAGATACGTTCGTATATATGATTGTCCAGGTCTAGCTGTTGCTTCTCGATAGATAAAACAAATCCATCGGGTGTAGACACGCCTTGCCAGGGATAATTGACCGCACTGGGGATATGTCCGGCAACGGGATCGATCGGTTCGGTGTTGCCCAGATATCGATCGGGTTCGCGGGAATCGATCAAAATATGTGCGGGGGAGTCAGAAATAGTTCTCACTACATCAATATCCACAGTCCAATTTGGCTGAATTTGGGGCTGAAAGTTACCAGGAGTATCGGTTGTAGATCGATCTGCTGTGACGGCATAACCAGCTTTAACCCAATTACCATAACCACCATCGAGAATGGCGACGCGCTCATGTCCATAGTAGCGGAGCAGCCACCACAACCGCGCTGCAAAGGCGAACCGCGAATCATCATACGCGATGACGAGAGTATCGGCATTAATCCCCATTGCGGCTAATTTGGCTCCCAAGACTCGATCGTCTGGTAGTGGATGTCTACCGCCATGTATCTGAGCTGGACTGGATAAATCGCGATTTAAGTCGAGATATTCAGCTCCAGGAATGTGCGCGGTTTGATACTGTTTTCTACCTAAATCTGAATCTCCTAGCGAGAATCGACAATCAATGATTTTGATATCAACATTTGAGTCGGCGGCTAGATAACTATCTAGTAAATCGGCTGTAATTATTGAAGAATTAGGCACTTTAACAATCATGATTAATTATAAAAAAGCACATTTATATATGTTAGGAATAAGCCGTGATCCAGATGGTAAGCACTGCCCACCCTAAAGATAATATTAGTCTACAACTCTCAATTATCAATTAATTTAACTTCTACTTCCAATCCGATATCCCTTCCCATACACAGTTTGAATCAACTCCGGCGATCCTTTGACTTCAATTTTACGTCGTAGCAGCCGAACTAGAGCAGCGAGAACATTACTGTTTGGTGGATTACTCTCGCCCCAGAGATGGGATTGAATTTGTTTATGGGTGAGAACTTGTCCGGCGTGCTGCATCAGGTAGCGGAGGAGTTGAGTTTCTTTTTCAGAGAGTTCGATGGCTTGTCCATCAAGGTAGACGAGTTGATTATCTATATCCAATTCTAGATTTTCGATCTGAAGTCGAGTCGGGGTGGGATCGGGATCCACTATTTGCACACGCCGTAATAATGCCCGAACTCTGGCGAGTAGCTCCCGCAGTTCAAACGGCTTGACTAGATAGTCATCCGCACCTGCATCTAGTCCAAGGACTCGATCGTCGAGAGTATCTTTAGCTGTTAGAAATAATACTGGAGTGGAGTCATTGCGATCGCGGAGTTGTTGACAAATTTGTAACCCTGTAAGATGAGGTAACATCCAGTCCAAAATTAGCAGATCGTAATTACCTGTACTTGCTAATTTACCACCAGTCAGGCCATCGATCGCTACATCCACAACGTAGCCTTCCCTAGTCAACAAGCGACTTAGTGGCTCGGTTAGAGCAGGTTCATCATCAACGAGCAAAATTTTCATTTTGAGTTTATTAGCAGCAGATGAACGATCCTGTCTGCTGCGAGGGTATGATAAGAGCGGTTGGAGATATAAATGACCCGTAACCTAGTTTTTGTGATTCAATTTATATCTTATCTAGTTAGCAACCAATTTTAGTAAACCCTTTATATTCCCCTTAGTTCAAGGCGTAAGTTCAGGTTATGCAACCACCAATTCCATTGGGAACATTGCTTCAACAGCGTTACCGCGTGACCAAAGTATTAGGTCAGGGGGGATTTGGGCGCACCTACTTATCTCAGGACACTGGCTGTTTTGATGAAATGTGCGTACTTAAAGAATTCAGCCCCAACGATCGCGGTCGTGATGCACTCAAAAAGTCTAAAGAGTTGTTTCAGCGCGAAGCTCAAGTATTGTACCAAATTAATCATCCCCAAATCCCTAAATTTCGTGCCAACTTTGAAGAGCAAAAACGCCTCTTTTTGGTGCAGGAGTATGCTGAGGGCAAAACAGTCGCCAAATCTTTAAGCGACAGGTTGAAAAATAATCAAACTTTCAAAGAAGCTGAGGCAGTCCAATTTTTGCAAGATATGTTGCCTGTACTTACCCACATTCATGGGATGGGGATTATTCACCGCGATATTTCACCTGATAATATTATATTTCGCGATCGAGATAAGCTACCTGTACTGATTGATTTTGGCGTGGTCAAGGCTGGGGTGACGCAACTGGAAGTCTCCACCCAAATTCATCAGGGAACAACGGTTGGCAAGGCAGGCTATGCCCCTGGAGAACAACTCCAAACTGGTGAAGCTTACGCCAATAGTGACTTGTACGCCCTTGCTGTTACAGTTGTAGTAATGATGACGGGGCGCAAACCCGAAAGTCTGATTGATAAGAGTACTATGACCTGGAAATGGCACCAATGGGTACCATCCCTCACGCCTTGGTTTGCCAAAATTCTCAACAAAATGCTCAGTCGGGTGCCGAATAGTCGCTACCAATCCGCAACGGAAGTGCTGCAAGCCTTACGCTCTGTCTCAGATTTCGTAGGTGCGGCAGCAGAAAATAGCGGTAGTTTCGTTCCCACTTCGAGTATCAATCGCACCGCCACAGGTATTAACACTTCAGGCTCAGTGCCACTTTCCCGCGTTGGTAGGACTACATCAGTTACCTCTAGTCCCAATCGAAATAGCAACATTCAGCCCCCCCAAAACCCACTGCGGGGCATCCTAAATACGCCCTGGGGTGTGGGACTCGGTGCAGCAGCCGCAACGGTTGTATTTATTCTACTCCCACTGTTCTTGGTAAGTAAGTCAATGACTAGCCCAAATAAGGGCACAAAGCCGCAGCCGCCTGCTGTCTCTACCAGTGTCCCTACCCCAGACGTTGCCACAACTCCGCCTAGTCAGACGGTACCAGCAATTAACCCTGTAGATCCAGCCCCAACCCCAGCAGCTACCACCCCACCATCATCTGGCACCGCCGAAACACTGCTGGTAGAAGTAGACAAACCTACAATCAAAGAAGGTGTGCTGAATTCTTCACAGCCAATCGCTTTCAGACTGAATCCGATGGCTGGACAACAACTTAAAACAACCTTAATCGGTATTCCCGCAGGGGCAACCATGAATATCCTGGCAACTAGCCCTACAGGTGTAGAGACTGTCGCCAAAGGTACGGTTAACTGGCAGGGTGTGATTTCCACTGCTGGCGAGTATCGGATCGAAATCGTCCCGCTTACTGGCGCAGCTACCAGCAACTACAGATTAGAAGTAAATCTCATCGGTTCGTCTTCAACAGCTACGCCAGTTGTGCCTGCGGTGCCTGCTGTTCCGACTCCAACTCCAGCTCCGGTGAAGTGATAGCTGCTGCTCACTTACAATCCCAGGTAACTCATGGCGATCCTTACTGTCAGATTTGCCGCGCTCTTTATTGTTTATGGGCAAGGTATACGTTCGATCGTATTCCCGATCCCTGGCACACTGCTAATATGACTCTTCGCTCGGTTTATCGATCGACAAATCCAGACTTTCTAGATATTTTAGACTGGGCAATACGCCCTGACGATCTGTCAGCAGGGAAAGGTAGTGGCTATGTGATTGACTCTCTAAGATCGGCACGGATGGTCATGGAAAACGACAGTTATGAATTAGTGATCAAAAATGCGATCGCATTAGGCAAAGACACAGACACCACTGCGTGCATTGCTGGCGGCATTGCGGGAATTCGCGATGGAGTAGAAAGCATACCCGATCGATGGCGCAGACGATTACGCGGACAAGAAATCTTTCAGCCGTTGTTAGATCGATTGCTATTGCACCGATCGTAAGGGGAAATCTCTTTTTATGCTTAAGAGAAGATTCTTTCTCTGCACTAAAGCCAGACGATAACGGTACGAGCTGGTTAAATTGTGTAGCTTCCTGCTCTATTTTGGGATAACTAGAGATAAGTGGCGAGTCCATCTATCAATAAGATTCAATCTATGTCATCAGCACTTGAAATTTCCCCCAGCTCTAATAATTCTCCCGAACGGCCAGATCTAGTCAAAATTCGCCAATGTGTAACAGAAGTATTAGCTAAACTCGATCCTGAAGGAATAGAATTCTCGATCGAACTCGACGGTGAAACGCTAAAGCTGACGCTCCAAACTAAAAAGGTCTTGGAAGCTCAGGATTTAGCCGTAGAGCTAGGTAAAAAAATCGAACAAGTTGCCGCTGCCGATATTCTGCAATTAGCTGTCTACAAGCAAAAAAGTGCTGAAGTTAAAGCATTTCTGATTAGAGAAATGACCCTAGGCAAACCATCTAGCCTAGTAGATGTAGCTATAAGTCCAGAAATTGCAGCCCCAGTTGCCCATCCCCAAAAACAATTGACAAATTCACTCCAGCGCGAACCTGAATCCGATCTTCGAGCAAAGCTGAGACTGCCAGGGATCCTCCATTTATATTCGCTGAGAACAATTGCCGCTTTTGCGACATTAGGAATTGGGCTTGTTGCGACATTAGGAATATCGCAAATATTTAACAGTGTGGAACAGAAACCACTCACCTATATTGATGTAAAACAATTACCTGGATTAGGCACGATTAAAAACGATCCAAACGTAATAGTCTATCAAGTTGCTTTTCCCAGAGGTACTCATGTCTCTAGACTTTTAGTGTTTCTACCAACTAAGCCTGCTAAACCAAAACTCCCTTGTGTCTTTGTCGCTCCATCAGCAACAGCACCACTATACGGTCAAACAATAGATGAAGAGACTGTGATTTATTGGAATTATATCAACTACGCTAACGCTGGCTATGCTGTCATTGCCTATGATATAGATGGATATATCGACCAGATTGATCGAATCAACGAAACGACCTTAGTCACTCAGCCAGACAAACTAGTTATAGATAGCCTCAGAGCTTATAAAGCCTCTGATGCAGGTGTCCTAAATGCTAAATTAGCGATCGATTATGCTGTTGCCAGACTCCCCCAAATCGATCCTGATGCGATGTATGTTGCGGGTGCTGGAGCGGGAGGTACAACATCATTAATGGTAGCCGCAACTGATAAACGGATCAAAGCAGCTATCGCTTATTCACCAACTACCGATGTGCCCAAACAATATACTAGTTTAGTCGAGACGATCTCGAAAGCAGTACCAGGATACAAAGATTTTATCGATCGCAGCTCGCCGCATCGAAATATCGAGAAGATGAATAAACCAATCTTTATCTTCCATGACGATCGGCAAACTAAAGCATCACTAGAAGACACAACTAATTTCGTGGAGTTAGTTAAAAAGAACAACCCATTAATTTTGCTAACACACGACCAAGATAAAGAATTTCCGAGTGGAGATGATATGACTTCAACTAGTATTAACCAAGCGATCGAATGGCTTAATAGTCAACAAAAATAGCTACCTTCAGATGAAGATAGCTATCGAGATTAACGGGTTTCCCCTCTAGAATTTATTCAGACTAATACTTAGTAATCGCCGTAGTCATTGCCACCCATTGGGCCGCCAGCACCAGCACCGCCGTCTTTAGGTTCTGGTTTGTCAACGATGATGCACTCAGTAGTGAGGATCATAGCTGCGATCGAAGCGGCATTTTGCAGAGCCGAACGAGTTACTTTCGCAGGGTCAACAATACCCGCTTCAAACATGTCTACAAACTCATTTGTGGCAGCGTTGTAGCCAACATCAAATGCTTTTTCTTTGACACGTTCGGCGATGATTGCACCGTTTTGACCAGCGTTTTCAGCAATCCGTTTGAGGGGAGCTGAGAGGGCGCGGGTGACGATTAATGCACCAGTTAATTCTTCGTCTTTGAGGTTAGCTTGTGCCCAAACTTCTAACTCAGGGGAGAGGTGAGCTAGGGTTGTACCGCCACCAGGAACGATGCCTTCTTCAACTGCGGCTTTAGTTGCGTTGATCGCATCTTCCAGGCGTAGTTTACGATCTTTCATTTCGGTTTCGGTAGCAGCACCAACTTTGATTACTGCAACACCACCAGCTAATTTAGCTAGACGCTCTTGGAGCTTCTCTTTGTCATAGGAAGAATCGCTTTCTTCCATTTGACGACGGATTTGCTCACAGCGAGATTTAACAGTCGCTTCATTGCCTTCAGCAACGATCGTGGTGCTATCTTTAGTGATGGTAATCCGGCGGGCTTGTCCGAGGGATTCTAGTTTAGTAGCGTCTAGTTTCAGACCAGCATCTTCAGTTACTAGTTGACCACCAGTTAGAACTGCGATATCTTCGAGCATCGCTTTACGACGATCGCCAAAACCAGGAGCTTTAACTGCTGCAACGTTTAGGACACCACGAAGACGGTTTACAACTAGGGTTGCGAGAGCTTCTTTTTCGATGTCTTCAGCTAGGATTAGCAATGGACGACCGGAACGAGCTACTTGCTCAAGAATTGGCACGAGATCCTGAACCAAGTTGATTTTCTTGTCAGTGATCAGGATGTAAGGTTGTTCGAGCACAGCTTCCATCCGCTCCATGTCGGTAGCGAAGTAAGGGGAGATATAGCCCTTATCAAAGCGCATCCCTTCAGTAATTTCGAGTTCGGTATTCATGGACTTACCTTCTTCTAGAGAGATAACGCCTTCTTTACCAACTTTGTCCATTGCATTGGCAATCATTTCGCCGACTTCGTTGTCGTTACCAGCAGAGATTGATGCTACTTGCGCGATCGCTTTGGAGTCTTCGACAGGCTTGGAGTGAGCCGCGATTTTTTCTACCAGGAAGGTAGTTGCTTTGTCGATACCGCGTTTGAGGGCGATCGCATTGGCACCAGCCGCAACGTTACGCAGACCTTCTTTAACGATCGCGTGAGCTAGTACTGTAGCTGTAGTAGTACCGTCGCCAGCCGCGTCGTTAGTTTTAGATGCAGCTTGACGAATCAAAGCTACACCAGTGTTTTCGACGTTATCTTCGAGTTCGATTTCTTTAGCAATGGTCACACCATCGTTGACGATTTGGGGTGCGCCAAATTTCTTCTCTAAGACTACGTTACGACCTTTAGGACCGAGGGTAACAGCTACCGCTTCAGCCAAGATGTCCATCCCACGTTCCAACGCGCGACGAGCATTTTCATTGTATATAATTCGCTTTGCCATAATCTTTAATTTTAGGAGTGAGGTGAAATGTTTGTTGACGATCCGAATCTAGCCAACGATGGCTAGGATGTCTTTTTCAGATAACAGAACATATTCGTCGCCGCCGAGCTTTACGTCGGTACCAGCGTATTTGGAATAAAGAACTTTGTCGCCGACTTTGACTTCTGGCTCTTGACGGGTACCGTCTTCATTACGTTTGCCAGGACCAATTTGGACGATTTCGCCAATTTGGGGCTTTTCTTTAGCTGTATCAGGTAGCAAAATCCCACCTGCGGTTTTTTCTTCAGACGCGCTGACTTTGACAAATACGCGATCGGCTAAAGGCTTGACTGTAGATACTGTTAACGATACTGATGCCATAATTATTATGAGTATTTAGCACTCTCAACTGCTGAGTGCCAATCTATCCGATTGCGGTGTGGCATCGCAAGCAAGGGTTGAGTACGGGTTCCCGCACAATCCTTGTTTTGACTGATACTTAATGTTGCTATGCAGATACTATTGCTTAGTGTAGATCCAGGGCGGGGCCAAGACCGCGCCCCCACACAATTAAACAGTAGGGGCGTGG
>JANNDL010000244.1:0-60349 GCA_031387665.1 Chamaesiphon sp. OTE_75_metabat_95
TAGCCGTACTAACCTGCTATCTGCACTTTTAAATCCTTCCATTATGCTTACCCAGAGTGGCTTTGATGGCTCTCTCTTTTTAGCATACTTTCTGCATGAACACAATTGACCCTTTTTGCCGTAGAATGAACATGCTAGGCAGTGCCCACTCTATGCAGTATTCTAATTTAACGATTCACAATTCACGATTCACTAATTCAACAATCCAGCAATCGCAGCTAGGCTAGCTTCGTCTAGATACTGTTCATTATTGGTTACTAGCGATCGCAAAAAGCTTTTGACTTTATCATCCTCAATTGACCAACCTACTTGACGATTGGAAATTGCTGCTCCGACAATTGTGTTGACTTGAGCCGCTGTAAATTCAGAATAATAACTTAATTTGACGATCGCAATTTGAGTACTCGCGATCGATTGACTATTAACTAGATCTCTAATTAAGAAATCTTTATCTCTAGCGGCGGCAAGGGTAATTCCAGGGAATTTTTCCTTGCAAAAACTAGATAATCGCTTGTAGAAATAAATTTTTGTCTGCTTTCTTCCATCCCATTCAGTCAGTAAGAAGTCACTAAATTCGTCATCATTGAGTGCCGAACAATAGTCTTTATCTCCTGTAATAAAATACAGGTCTTCACCTGTCGGTGTCTCGTCGAGCAAAGATTCCCAATTAATCGCGTCGCCGAGTGAATTATTTTTGCCAGGTGGATTGCCTACACTCATGCGGAGCTTTGCTTTATCAACTGTTTTTAAGTCAGGACTAAGTTGTTTGCCAAGACTAAATAGAGACTGAATAATCCGATCCGCTTTGAGCGTTTTAGCTTTGATATCGACTAAAATTCTGTTGCTTAGAGCGGCATGAGCTTGTTCATGAAGCTTGAGTGATTCTCTCAGAATATCCATTTCTGGATAGTCTTCACACAATTGGGGAAATTGGGTATTGAAAGTTTGGGTGCGGAAGGACTTGATCGCTCCATCGATCCGTTGTTCACGGTTGCGATAGAATTCATTGATGATTTGATCGGTAAGTAATAACGTGATTTGCTGTTTCTCGATCGCATCGATAATTTTATTTAGCTCATTCAAATCATCTTGGTTGAGTGAGTAAAAAGATAGCAGAATATTGGTGTCGATAAAAAGCTGCATATCTTTTAATTAGTTGATAGTTGATAGCTGGGTTATTAGAGTGGGGTCAAAGCCCCATCCTAATAATAATCTACATATAAGGTGGGGGATTTAAACTCTTGCTCTTTGTTAGATAAGTCGTAAGTCGTGATTGATTGTTATGATGGGAATTCTTGACTACTCTAGGGGTAAGTTTTCGATATCGGCTTGGATACTTTCGGCAGCTTCGGGGTAGCCTTTGTAGATAGCTAGATACTTGATTGCTTGGGCGATTGCTTGGAGCAGTAAAGTCCCAAAGGCAAATATAATCATCGTCTTAATCGGTGCGCGGGGTAAACCATCTGCATCAGGAGAAAGTTCCCAAGCCCCCCAACTGCCATCGGGTAAAAGTCCCCAAGATTGCAACACTGGATGCCAAGTCACCCCAATTCCTAAGAGACAAAAGGGAATTGTAAACGCTACAGTACCGATAAAATCTACTAGTGCTCGTCGTTTTTCGTCCCAATTAGCATAAAGAAAATCCACCCGCACATTGGCACCATGCTTGAGGATATAAGCAAAACCCAAAAAAAACATCAGGGAAAACAAATACCATTGCAATTCAATCAGCGCATTAGAGGATAATTGAATCCCAATTAATCGACCTAGATAGCGGGCGACTACATTGTAGAATCCCACGGCGACAGTCAACAGGACGATCGCACCAGTAGAACTACCGATGATTTCAGTAATTTTATCGATCGCCCGTGCAAAGGTCAACAGGGAGCGAATAATGGTAGGCTCGATCGAATTATGCAAGAGTCAATATTTCCCCAGAATAAACCAGTTTAGTGATCGATTGTCCCAAAATCAGCAGTGGATTTCTACTTTAATCGATCGGACTGGTATTGGTTAGCTTACCATTAGTTTAGCTCGAAATCTCTGGTAGATTGGATCGATCTCGATCGAGTATGGTGTTAAGTACGCAAAAAGCTGAGGATTGAAACGTGAAACGGAAACATTTTGTCCAAACGGCGATTGCCAGCACGATTACAGGTGCAGCTCTGGTATCTTGTCGAGCTAGGAAAAAGTCATCAGACGGGATTTCCGGCTTACCTAATATTAACTGGCAAATGGCAACGAGTTGGCCGATTTCCCTCGATACTATTTTTGGTGGGGCGAAAACATTTTCAGAGCGGGTGGCGGCACTTACTGGCGGTAAGTTTAAGATCACTCCCCGCCCAGCGGGAGAACTCGCGCCACCATTGGAAGTGATGAATGTCGTCTCCCAAGGGGCTGTACAATGCGGTCATACTGCGGGTTACTACTATGTTGGCAAAACTCCGGCTGCGGCTTTTGGTACTAGTATGCCGTTTGGTTTAACTGCCCAACAACAAAATGCTTGGCTGTACGAGGGCGGTGGCTTAAAATTGTTGCAAGACTTGTACAAGCGGAAGTTTGGGATTATTCAGTTTCCAGCGGGTAATACTGGTGGACAGATGGGGGGCTGGTTTCGGAAAGAAATCTCGACAATTAGCGATCTCCAAGGCTTGAAGATGCGGATTCCTGGCTTGGGCGGGCAAGTAATGGGTAAACTCGGCGTAACAGTCCAAACACTGCCAGGTAGTGAAATTTTTCAAGCATTGCAAACAGGTGCGATTGATGCGGCTGAATGGGTGGGACCTTATGATGATGAGAAATTAGGATTGCATAAAGTTGCCGACTATTATTATTATCCTGGTTGGTGGGAACCAGGCCCAACATTGGAGATCCAAATTAATCTCAAAGAATGGCAAAAACTGCCGCCAGAGTACCAAGCAGCAGTCCAATCCGCAGCTTTTGAGGCAAACAGTACGATGTTAGCTCGCTATGATACTCGAAATAATGAGGCTTTGCAAAGGTTAATTAAAAATGGTGTCAAGCTGCGCTCCTATAGTCCCGAAATTCTGGCAGCAGCAGAAAAAGCCTCGTTTGAATTGTACGACCAATTTGCAGCTAAAGATGCTGATTTTAAACGAATTTTTGCTGAATGGAAACCATTTCGCGATCGAGTATATGCTTGGAATAATATTAATTCTGCCAGTTTCGATCGATATAGTTATGCCAAGTTAAATAATTGATAATTGATAATTAAGAATTGAGAATTGAAACGGGTCCCAGTTCTCAATTAATTTAACGTGAATTTGGGATAAGAAAAACCGATCTGCTTCGTTTACGCACCGCCCTGAACTATAAGTTCGGGCTAAAAGCAAAAGTTCGTTGAAACGAACTGCCCAATCACTTAGTTCGTTTCAACGAACTTTTGCTTTTAGCCCCAAATTCATTTGAGGGCGGTGCGTAAACGAAGCTAGGAGGCATTAAGCAATAATCCTTAAACCGAACTCACGTTAATTCACAAAATTGGTTTGGCGGCAGCACTAACCAGCCAAGTCACGGTTTGGGGGAAAATAATTACAATCAACAGCATGATAAATTGCAGTACTAAAAAAGGCAGAGCACCCTTATGAATATCGATCGTTTTTAGTTCGGGTGGCGCGACACTTTGTAGATAAAACAACGAGAATCCGACGGGTGGTGAAATAAAAGCTGTTTGTAAATTAATCGCCATCACTACCCCAAACCACACCATATCGAGTCCCAATTTTTGGGCGGCTGGCACTAGTAAAGGCATGGCAATAAATGATATCTCAATAAATTCTAGAAATACACCTAGCAGGAAAATTAGAAGATTACTGACAATTAAGAAGGCAACTTTGCCACCTGGTAAATTTACTAATAAATCAGTGATCAGATCCTTGCCGCCCAAGGCATCAAATACGAGACTAAAAAATGACGAGCAAAACAAAATCATCACTACGACAGTCGATACCACCGCCGTCGAATGTGCCGCCGTTGTCAGTAAATTCCAATTTAGCTTGCGATTGAGTGCTGCCAAGCCGCAGGCACCTACCGCCCCCACAGCCCCCGCTTCTGTTGGCGTAGCCAGACCAAAAAAGATACTCCCCAAGACGGCAAAAATCAGGAGCAAGGGGGGGAAAACTGCTTTGATAACTTTTCTGACTAATGCTGTTCCCGTAATCTGTCGTGCGGATAGGGGCAGAGCCGGAGCAAGATCGGGCTTCAAGTAGGCGATAACTAGCACGTACAAACCGTATGAAGCGGACAGCATTAGCCCTGGAATTAAGGCACCTAGAAACAAATCCCCCACCGATACACCTAATTGATCGCTCAAGACTAATAGCACCAAACTGGGAGGAATTAACTGGGCGAGGGTGCCAGAAGCAACGATTACCCCCGCCGCTAATTGTTTATCGTAGCCATAGCGCAGCATCACAGGCAGGGAAATCATTCCCATCAGAATTACCGTCGCGGCGACTACCCCTGTCGTTGCAGCGAGTAAAGTACCGACTAATACTACCGCTAAGGCTAATCCACCGCGCACGGAACCTAACACAATCCCGATGGTTTCGAGTAATTCTTCGGCTATGCCTGATTTCTCTAGAACTGAACCCAAAAACACAAAGAAGGGAATGGCTAGCAGGGTAAAATTAGACATCGTACCGAACCAATTATTCGGCAGCAATAACAAGCGGCTAGGATCGAAGCCATCCATCAGATAACCAATTAGCCCAAACACAATGGCGGTTCCCGCAAAAGAAAAGGATACGGGATAACCACTCATTAAAATCAGAAAGAAGCCAGCAAACATCGCTACTGCTAACCACTCAGTATCGACTTCTATTAATTCAAAACCCATAGCTTCCTCAGTTTAATATTTATATACACTAGCTAAAGTACAGCCACTATCGATCCGAATATCTCTTGATTAATCTGAAAAATAGCTAGGACTTCGCATCGAATAATTTCAATCGTCACTAATTATTAACCAGAAGATATGTTCAGTGAATTAGCTGCTGAATGGTTCAATCTTCAAATTCCTAACTTTTTTAGTACCTTTAGGCGGCGAAAATTTAAAGATCTGTGGATCGATTTTTACTTGATTATTGCGATTCAATATTTTCTCATCAAAGTTAACATTTACTCCCTGAGCATCAGCATTGAATTCGATTTTTTTTGTTGCCGTCGAGGTCGGATCTACAAAAAAGACAAACTTGATTTTGTCTGCATTGATTTCGTAAGCATAAGTATATAACTTTTGGCCATCCACTTCTCGACTCATTCCGATCAAATCTTTAAGATTGGCTGGAGGCATTGCTTTGATCAAGTCTCGATCGGTTCCCAATGACGATATCATCTCTTGACGTTGGGTTTCGTTTAGAGATATGAAAAAGAATGAAGATACGCCAATCCACATTGAATTAGAGCCATTTTTGAATTTAGATGGGGTCGTCTCGGAATATTGGCGTAGATCTGGCCGATAAGTCCAGACTTTTCGACCATCAGAGATGATTGTATAAGCAACTTTCGTCTTCGATCCTGGCAGCGCAAATTCTAATTGAGTTTGAAACTTATCTCCAGTTTGCACAATTGTTTTAACGCGGGCATATATTTTCAGATCGATACCCTTTTCTGCCACTGATATCGTCATCTGCGATTCAGTTTCAGCACGATCTGTTTGCCAGAATGTACCAACAGCTTTACTCAACAATGTTAGATCTGGTGTATTGGCAACCGATGGTTTTGGTTCTGTAAGTTGAGAATAAAGTGTAGATTTTGATGGGAAGGATGCTGGTAATGCTTGAGATTGATTGGTGTAGACCAATCCAAATAGTGCAGTGGTGAGGACAGTTATTGATAATATTCTAGACATATCTATTTGGAGACAAGATGATTAATCGATCGGGCTATCAATCTAACTGACGATTAGATTGATTTAACTTTACTGCATTAGGTAAGATAATCTTGGCTTGGGTCAAAAATTCAAAATTATGCAGCCGCGACTACCCTACAATCCCTGCGCCGTACCTTCCCCCCGTGGATCTGCTGCACCTTCTAGTTTTCCATTTGGTAATTGTTGGATCGCATTAGCATTTCCCCAATAGCTGCGCGGTTCGATTATTTGTCCCCGACGGCGCAATTCTGCTAATGTTGTGGGGTCGAATCCCCACGGATCGACATTGACTCGATCGGGTTGCCATTGATGATGAATTCTGCCTGCGGCTACAGCCGAACCAACATCCATTTTGTATTCCAATACGTTTAGCAAGATCTGGAGCACTGTGGTGATAATAGTACTGCCTCCAGGTGCGCCGATCGCCAGTCGAAATTGACCATTTTCAGTAACGATCGTCGGTGTCATACTAGACAGTGGTGTCTTGCCTGGTGCGATCGAGTTTTTGTCACCACCGACTAAACCAAATATATTGGCAACTCCAGGTGCGATCGCAAAATCATCCATTTCATCGTTTAATAATATCCCCGTTCCAGGTACGACAACACCCGCTCCGAACCGATAATTGACGGTAAATGTCAGGCTAACAACACTCCGATCTCGATCGACAACGTTGAGGTGGCTCGTTTCCATCGATTCAGATACTGGCTGTGCAATCAACCTGTAGGGGTGCCCCTTGCCCGCACTGAGCGGAGCCGAAGTGTGGGTACCCGTGGGGGGTTGGGTACCCACGAGGGATACCCCTACAGGTTGATTGAATTGCTTTAAGATCTCTACACTGGCTGGCGTTACCGTCGTCGATAGACGTGCTTTTCCCAGATCGATTTCCTGACGACGTTTAGCCGCATAAGCTGGATTAGTCAGGGCAGCTACAGGTATTTTACTAAAATCAGGATCGCCTAAATGTACAGATCGATCGGCATAGGCAATTCGCATCGATTCAATCAGCAGATGGAGCGCGTCGGGACTGTGCCAACCCATTGCAGCTAGATCCGTACTGCCGATCGTATTCAAGATTTGGAGTAGGTGTACGCCGCCAGAGGAGGGCGGAGCCATCGAGCAGACATTGTACTGGCGAAACTTACCACAGACAGGATCGCGCCATTTAGGTTGATAGGCTTGAAGATCTGCGCGGGTTATTAAGCCCTTATTTATCCGCATATCTCGATCGATCTTACCTGCGATCGATCCGGTGTAGAAGTCCTGAGGATTCCGCGCCACTGCAATCAATGTCCGTGCCAAATCCCTTTGCACTAGACGATCTCCAGGCTGGAGCGGTTGCCCATTATTAGTAAAAATTGCCCGCGCCGCTGGATTACTCGCCAGCAGTTTTTGCTTAGATTTGGCTTGCTCAGTATAGAGTTCGCTCACCCTAAACCCATTGCGTGCCAATCTAATTGCTGGAGCTACAACCGATCGCCAAGGTAACTTACCATATTTCTTGTGGGCGGCGGCTAATCCCGCAATCGTACCTGGTACTCCCACTGCCAAATGCCCTTCCAAACTAGCATTCGGGCGCACCTTCCCCTGAGCATCTAGATACATATTCCGCGATGCCGCCTTGGGTGCGCGTTCTCGAAAATCCAGGGATTCTACTTTATTACCCACCTTCACCAGCAGAAAACCGCCACCGCCAATCCCTGCCGAAAACGGCTCCACCACCGAAATCGCCAGCGTCGTCGCCACTGCCGCATCGATCGCATTACCACCCTGTGCCAGCAGATCCACCCCCGCCTGCGTCGCCAACGGATGCGCCGAAGTCACCATCCCTTCCTGACTCTGAGCCGGACGCGGAAAAGCCGCAAAAACAGGCGCAGAACTAGCTAAAATCAAGAACGAACTAATCGTCACCGTATACCGATAAAAATATCTAAAAATACTCATAATCTTTCTTCTCTGCGCCCTCTGCGCCTCTGCGGTTTAATTCACTCCGAACTCCCAACTCCCAACTAGATCTTATGCCAAAACTAATTGTAGCTACTAGCAACCCAGGCAAACTACGCGAAATGCAAGCCTACCTCACCGATAGCCCCTGGGAATTAGCCCTCAAACCAGCCGAATTAGATGTCGATGAGACAGGCGACACATTTGCCGCCAATGCCTGCCTCAAAGCCTCAGAGGTGGCGATCGCGTTGAATTGTTGGACGATCGCTGATGACTCTGGACTCCAGGTAGATGCCCTCGACGGTGCGCCAGGAATTTATTCCGCACGGTATGCTGATACAGACAAAGAACGGATCGATCGAATGCTGCGAGAACTGAGTGATTTTCCAGAGCCAGCTCAACGTCAAGCTCAATTTGTCTGCGCGGTAGCTGTCGCCCGTCCCGATGGCACGATTGCTGCTCAAGCTGAAGGGATTTGTCGCGGTGAAATTCTCACTGCTGCGCGGGGTGTTGATGGATTCGGTTACGATCCGATTTTTTATGTGCCAGCCAAACAACTTGCCTTTGCTGAAATGTCTGTAGAAACTAAGCGCAGCATCAGCCATCGGGGACTGGCTTTTGCAATTATTCGGGAGCAATTAGCCGCGATCTCCACTGCCAAATAAGTACCACCTAAGTTAGCTGTACATAATTTGCCAGTCCCCCAGTCTCCCAGTCTCCCCATCCCCATCCCCCCAGTCTCCCCATCCTCCCATCCCCCAGAAATAATCGACGGGATCGGTTACGATCAAGGGGCGATCGATAAATTCTCAATTTGGTTTAGTAAACTATGTCTGAATCTCTAACACTTACTCCTGTCAATGTTGAATCCGTGCTCGATAGCCTCCGCCCTTACCTAATGGCCGATGGTGGTAACGTAGAATTAGTCGAAATCGATGGTCCGATCGTCAAACTTCGCCTCCAAGGTGCCTGCGGATCTTGCCCAAGTTCAGCAATGACGCTCAAAATGGGGATCGAACGCAAGTTGTGCGACATGATTCCCGAAATCTCTGGCGTAGAACAAGTATTTTAATCGTAGGGTGTGTTACTGCGTTCGCGGTAGCAGAGCGTTTGCCCTAGCAATAGCGTCTGCCTGTGCCTCTGGCAGGCTAACGCCAAAAGCAGAAGCCTAACGCACCTAATCTAAGTGTTGCCAAGCGGCATGAATAGCAAGGTTTTTAAAAAGCAACAGTACTCAAATGCCATATTTTGGTTGATTAATCTAGGTTGGTGGGAACTGAAACCACTAGCAGGTCGATCGTACAATAACTATGACAATCTTTTTGATTATTATCTGTATCGTCGGAATTATCCTTTTACCTTCCTGGATAATTCCGGCTAATCCATTTCCCCAACCATCAGGAGAATGGAGTGTTGGGACATCAAATCTAATTTGGGATTCATCCAATCAATCGGGAATAATTGCGAAGGTATGGTATCCAACGGATATCGAAAATGTTATGCCCAGTCCTTATTTAGATAAGCTTGGGAAAACTTTCTCTTCAAACATAGTCGTAAATCTACTGCTAAAACTGATATTTAGTAATGTTTTTTTAGGTCATGTTAAGACTCCAGTATCGATCGATGTAACTCCCGCGCAATGTCTAGAGGGGTTTCCTATAATCCTGTTTTCACCTGGGTTTCTTAGTATTAATTCGCTACACACGTTTTATGGCTTAGAATTTGCCAGTCATGGCTTTATTGTCATTGGTATCAATTACCCTGGTTCGAGTATCAGCACTATGCTCGAAAATGGATTGCAGATAGGGATTAATGCAGACGGTTTAGATCAACCCGAATTATTGGCAAGTAAACTTGCTGTAGATCGGGCAAGCGACTTATCGATAATTTTAGATCGAGTAATCAGTCTAAATTCTCATCGCGATTCATTTCTGTATCAAAGAATTGATACTAGCAAAATATTTGCAGCCGGACATTCACTTGGCGGTTCAGCTAGTTTTGCTGCTTGTGGTCAAGATCGACGAATCTTAAAAAGTGTCAATTTTGATGGTTTCTTTTTTATGGAAGAGATCGATCTCAGTTGTGTAGACAAAGAATTTTTGCTAATTCAACCCGATCGTCATCAGTCTAAATTGAAGCAAAAAAGATCTCAAACTGAATATGATGTACTGATGGCCAAGGATAATCTCCGCATCGCTCAACTTTCAGGTAGTCCAAACTTCCATCATTTCTTGTTGCCATCAGTAACTCATATCAGCTTTACGGATTTACCGCTAGTCATCAATCCTAGATTGAGTAAGTCAATTAGTTTATTTGGTAAAGCAGATGGGCTTGATTTACTATTGCAGACATCGAAAATAACGATGGATTTTTTTAACAAGCAAACTTAACTTAAACTATGTCTAGTCAACCTATTTGGGAAAAAGAAATCAGTAATGTCTTTACCCTGATTGAATATTCACCAGATACCAAAGAGCCACACTGTCTAATTATTGGTGGTGATAAATCTGGAGCGGATCAGACGAAGACGCTCTCACTATTCTTTCAGACTTGGGGACTCGATCGAGAAACCATCACAAATCTACAATGCTCGATCGTATTTGAAGCTGTGGTAGAGATCGGGATTGTTGATGAGATTTCTGGCTTTACGTTCAAGGATGCGCTAGCGTGGGCGAGTGACTAGATTTTGAGATCAGAGAAATAAATCAATTTTTCGCTGAAGTTAGTTAATCATGAATGCAATTAACGTTATTTATCCTTATAAATATGAAGAGATGTGGGTATTTGATGACGAGCGAGTTGGTTTGATTCAAGAGCCATTTGTGGCTGGAGCAGATCGAATCATCGAACAAATGGTAATAGATATACCCAATCCAGAAAATGGATTTGTGTTGATGTTTGCGGGTACTCCATTTCCAAGCTACCAAGCAGTTTTAGAATGGCGACGCGAAGAATATAGCGGAAATTGGTACCATAGTTCCCAACTAGGTATGGAAGGATGGCTCTGTCCCGCAATGTTTAAGTATTTTGACAAGGCTCCTAAAAATCTATACGTGCAGTTCAAGGCGAGAACATAATTGTGATTCTTTTATACTGCTAAACTAACAGTATTATTCAAATTGATATTAATTATAACTTTTTTCAGAAATCTCAGAAAACCATAGACATCAAGAAATTTGTCTTCTTTAATACCACTGATTAAGATCGAATCAGACGAGCCATTTTTTTGGCGGACAAATATTTTATCTATGCTTTTGATGGGTTCTGTGTGAACATCTTGAATATCATTGTATCTAATACTATAAGTAGCCAACCGTTCCAGGTCGTTAACTACTATCCGCTGACTAGTAATTACAATAAAATCACATTCAGGAGATTCATTTCTATAAAATCCAATTATTTTTTCGTTTTCATCTATAAACTGAAAGTTCACGAGAAAATCACCCAAAGATATTCGATCCTCGTGTTCAATATCGAAATAGCCTGCTAACGTACTAAGATTTTTACGAGCTAATGAGGTAATGTCCATTTTATTTATCTCCTGCTGCTATCTTTCAAGGGAAATCTCTATCGTGTCTATTCCTCCCAGTGTCCTCATTCCGTAACGTTTAGTTAAAGCGTTGTACAACTTTTCATTAACTACAGTAGCTTGGATTATTAATTTGATTGCTCCCGACTCCATTGCTAGTTGCTGGAGATTTCTAAGTATTTTAAATGGATTTTTGATATCTCCTTGAATAAAATCGATTTGGACAATCGCAATTCCAGCTCGGATTAGGAATGTCCCTTGGATATTTTCAACAGTTCCCTGAATACCTAAATCATTATTTGTGAGTGGACGCACGTAATTATTGTGAACGAGTAACCCAGAACTATGGACGGCATAACGAGGAATTGCTGCTATTTTAAATTATAAACCTTCGTCAGCTTCGATTAGCCTTTGTCAAATTCTCGCCCTAAACTGGCACAATAAGAGAGATACCCTGCCGCAATCTGTGTAATGATTTTCCCTAGTTTCGATCGATTCAGTCAGCTCGCCAGTCAAGGTAACTTTATCCCCGTCTATCAAGAATGGGTTGCGGATCTAGATACCCCCGTTTCGGCATGGTATAAGGTGTGTGCGGGTCAACCCTACAACTTCTTGCTGGAATCTGTCGAAGGTGGCGAAACTGTGGGGCGGTATAGTTCCCTGGGCTGCAATCCGCTGTGGATATTGGAAACTAGGGGGGACAACACCACTCAAACTCATCGCGATGGGACTGTGACTAGATTTACAGGCGATCCGTTTCAGATCCTGGCTGATTGTTTAGAGCCATACAAACCAGTCAAATTACCACAGCTTCCAGGCGGCATCGGGGGTTTATTTGGCTTCTGGGGCTATGAGCTGATGAAATGGATTGAATCTAGAGTACCTGTCCATCCAGCTAGTGCTGAAGACCTGCCAGATGGCTTGTGGATGCAGGTTGACCATCTGATCGTGTTCGATCAGGTGAAGCGGAAGATTTGGGCGATCGCCTATGCAGATGTGGGAGCTTGTGATGGTAATTTAGAGCTAGCCTACAGTCAGGCGATCGATCGAGTCAAAACCCTGGTTGAAAAGCTGAAGCAACCACTTACATCTAAGTTTCTCGAATGGACTCCACCCCAGCCCAGTCCGCCCCTAACCGAATTACCACCTGAATATATCAGCAATACTTCCAAAGCCGAATTCTGCGCCAACGTCGTCAAAGCCAAGGCGCATATTACCGCTGGCGATATCTTCCAAGTGGTTGTTTCCCAGCGGTTATCGACTACTTATCCAGGCGATCCGTTCGATTTGTATCGATCGCTAAGACTAGTCAATCCCTCTCCCTATATGGCTTATCTCAACTTTAAGGACTGGCAGATCATTGGTTCTAGTCCTGAAGTAATGGTGCGTGCCGATCTCGATCGAGATGGTACACTCAAAGCAACCCTTCGCCCCTTGGCTGGTACGCGGCGGCGGGGACAAACACCAGAAGAGGATGATGCCCTAGCACTAGAACTACTAGCTGATACCAAGGAAGTCGCCGAACATGTGATGCTGGTAGACTTGGGACGAAACGATTTGGGACGAGTTTGCAAAAGTGGGACGGTAGTAGTTGATAAACTAATGACGATCGAGCGGTATTCTCATGTGATGCACATTGTCAGCAATGCTACCGGACAGCTTGCACCAGACAAAACCGCCTGGGATTTGCTCAAGGCTTGCTTTCCAGCGGGGACAGTCAGCGGCGCACCCAAGATTCGCGCTCTGGAAATCATCTACGCGCTCGAAGGCTGTCGGCGGGGGGCTTATTCGGGAGTGTATGGTTATTATGATTTTGAGGGTCAACTAAATACGGCGATTACGTTACGAACGATGGTAGTTCGTCCTGATGGTAATGGCAATCATACGGTGTCTGTTCAAGCAGGAGCGGGACTGGTGGCGGATTCCGATCCGGTGACAGAATATGAGGAAACCTTGAATAAAGCCAGAGGTTTATTAGAGGCGATTCGATGTTTGGTAGTCGATAAGTAAAATATTGGATAATGGAGAGATACGTTAAGCCAATATTATTAATTAATTTAAAACTGCATGGCTCTACCACCTACTCTTGATACGCTCAAACCGATTCAGCTCGGACAATGGATTACCAATCCACTTAAATATCTCCACAACTACGAACGCGAGTGTGGTGATATTTTCACACTAAATATGTCTGGAGCACTCGACAAAACCGTATTCTTGAGCAATCCAACCGCGATTCAGCAGGTGCTAACTAGCGACACCAAGCAATTTGCGGCACCTGGTTCGATCAATCAGATCCTCAAGCCTTTTTTGGGCGAACGCGGTGTGATTTTGCTCGATGGGGCTGAACATCGCCAACGCCGCCAGCTCGTAATGCCTCAGTTTCACGGTGACAAAATCAAGGCTTATACTGAGCTGATTTGTACTGTGACTAGAGAGTTAATTGAAGAGTGGCAAGTGGGCGAGACAATTAATCTGCGGGAGCAAATGCAGTCAATTTCGCTGTCGATCATTTTACAAGCTGTATTTGGCTTGTACAAAGGCGAACGTTACGATCGAATTCGAGACGGGCTAATCAAAGTTTTAGCACTAATTGAATCGCCAATTAATGCGAGTTTTCTGCTAATCCCGATCCTGCAACAGGATTTGGGTGCCTGGAGTCCTTGGGGTAAATTTGTCCGAGATCGGGCAGTACTCGATCGATTAATCTATCAGGAAATTACCGATCGTCGAGCCAATTATGAACCAGATCGATCCGATATATTGAATCTCTTAATTGGCTCTCAAGATGCTGATGGCAATGGCATGAGTGACATTGAGCTGCATGATGAGCTAATGACAATCTTGTTTGCTGGACATGAAACTACCGCAACAGCTCTAGCATGGGCGATCTATTGGATTAATTATCTACCTGAAGTCAAGCAAAAATTACTGGCAGAAATCACGACTTTAGGCACAGAACGGGATCCAGTTCAGATTAGTCGATTGCCATATTTAAGTGCTGTTTGTTCAGAAACATTACGGATTTATCCAGTTGGGATGTTGACATTTCCACGGATTGCCCAGGAAGCAGTCACGCTCCAAGGCTACGATCTCGAACCAGGAACAGTTGTAGCTGGCTGTATCTATCTCACCCATCACCGCGAGGATCTCTATCCTGAACCCCATCTATTCAAGCCTGAACGCTTCCTAGAGCGGCAGTTTTCACCTTATGAGTATTTTCCCTTTGGCGGCGGTAGTCGTCGCTGTATCGGGATGGCACTAGCCCAGCTAGAGCTGAAACTGGTGCTGGTGGAACTGCTCACCCACTGCGAACTAGAACTCACGGGTGAGCTACCAGTAGCAGCGGTGCGCCGGGGAGTTACATTAGGACCAAAAGGGGGAATTGAGGCGAGAGTGGTATCTTCGATTAATAAATAGTTAAACCATTCAAAAACCATTCAAAAACCATGAATCAAACCAATACTGAAAATGTACTATGGTCGGGTCGCCCTAAACAAGGTTTTATGATAGCTCCAAGAGATACTTACATGATTCCATTCTCAATTTTGTGGTGTGGATTCGCAATTTTTTGGACTGTATCAGCTACATCAATCGGTTCTCCAGGATTCTTCACTCTATGGGGAACAATGTTCATCTGCATTGGGATGTATTTTGTATTTGGGAGGTTTATTCATGATTTAATCATCAGACGTAAAACTCAATACTTTGTCACTGACACAAGAATTAAAATTGCTAAGAATGGGAGCGAAACTTCAATTCCAATGGGTCAATGGTCGTGTTTAAATATGGAAAAGTTCAGTGATGGAACAGGTACAATTAGGTTCGCTGAATCAGGCAGTCCTTTCAACAATGATATGAGTGTTTGGGTTCAATCACTTGAAAAGACTCCACAATTTTACAGAATTTCTGACCCAGATTATGTGCTAGATTTATTATCAAATTTTAAGAACAAACAATAAGATTTCCTAAGGTGATTCCCAGGAATAAATATACCCTGGGTTCTGGTTATGCCTACGGCAGGCATAACCAAAACCCGTCTAAAATTGGGTATATTATTTATCGGGAATCACCTAAGAAGGCAATGCCTCGAAGCCACCACGCAACCTTCGCTCGTTGCCCAGATTGGCGGAGGCTGGCAATAGAAATCGCGATATCTGAGGAGACGCTAAAACTCGACAATTACTGGCGTATGATCGCTAGGCTGAACTAGCTTGCGGGGTTCGATATCGATCGAGCAGCTAATCGCTTTGTCAAATAAGTCCGGCGTGAGATACAGATGATCGATCCGCCAGCCGCGATTGCGTTCAAACCCTTGCTGACGATAATCCCACCAGCTAAAATGTCCGCCTTCAGCAGTGAATTTGCGGAAGCTATCTTGGAAGCCTAAATCAATTACTGATTTACGCAATATTTCCCGTTCAGCCACTGTTGCCATCACCCGATCTTTGGTGGTAGTTTTGGTATGAATATCCAGATCTTCGAGGGCAATATTAAAGTCACCGCAGACACAAATTGACGATCGACCAGATTTAATTGTGGTGTCTAAATACTGACCCAATAATGCTAACCAACTTAGCTTGTAGGGATACTTTTCACTAGTAACCATATTCCCATTTGGGACATAAAGATTGACAATTTGGACACCATCGAGATTGCCTGTAATTACTCGCTTTTGGTCGTCTAGATTGCCAACCGCTTCTGGTGTTAGGACACCTGAAAAACCATAGCTAACATTGGTTAATGGCTGCTTGCTAAACATCGCTACGCCATTGTAGGATTTCTGACCAGAGATATAAACATGATAACCACAGGCGGATATTGCTTCGATCGGAAACTGTTCATCAGTGACTTTAGTTTCTTGAACACAGAGGACATCAACGGGATTTTGTTGCAACCAATTAGTAACTATTTCTAGTCTTGTCCGAATTGAGTTAACGTTCCAAGTAGCAATTTTCATGAGCGGATGTTTGAAAAGTCAGTGAGTGATAAACCGATCGATCTATATCGATTACAACTGGTAGAATTATCTTCGCTATCCCAACTTACACTGAGCCTCGCCACCCAGCTCAATCCAACCGCGAATCAGTCCAGAGGTAGACTGCGCCGCCGCACAATGTCCCGCATTGTCGATTACAATCACCCCGCCCTCGCCATTCACCTTCGCAACCAAATACTCAATCCCCGCCCGCGCTGCATCTGCCGCAGCCATGCCCCTGAACTGGACGAAATCAGAAATAGTCTTCGCTAGCACCGTCCGTAGAAACTGTTCGCCATAGCCCGTTGCAGACACCGCACAAGTCTCATTATCAGCAAATACGCCTGCCCCAACAATCGGAGTATCGCCCACCCGTCCCCAGCGTTTATTCACCAATCCACCTGTGGATGTCGCCGCTGCCAGATTGCCATGAATGTCTCGCGCTACGGCTCCAATCGTACCCAGCTTTTGGGCTGGTTTAATCCGCTCATGATCGAGCGTCATTCGCCCTGCTACCTGCGCTTCGGCTAACTGCTTGATTCGTGCATCGGTAATAAAGTAATCATCGGGGTAAGTTTCGATCCCACAGAACTTGGCAAACTCCAATGCACCGTCGCCCATTAGTAAAACATGTTCGCCATGCTCTAATACCCGCCGAGCGAGAGAAATCGGGTTCTTGATATTGCGAAGACAAGCCACCGCCCCCGCTTGAAGGTTGCGTCCGTCCATCAGGGCGGCATCCATTTCGACTTTGCCCTCCGCGTTTAGCACCGAACCACAGCCAGCATTGTAAAGTCTGTCGTCTTCGAGTAGGCTGGCGCAATACTCCACTACGTCTAGGGCACTATCTCCGCGTTCTAGACGTTTGCGTCCCTGTTCGAGGATCGCGATGATACTCTGTCTAAAGGCTGCTTCGCTGGCTTCATATTTGAGATCTTCGAGGGCACCAGCACCACCATGAATGATCAGAGAATAGGTCATAAATTAGAGGATAGTGGGTGGTTGATAGTAAATCTATTGCAGCAAGACATCTGCGGGAATTCCCAAATGGTGGTGGAGATCTCGAATCATTTCTAGTGTTAATGGTTGGCGTTTAGCCATTACTTCGTCGAGTACTAGTCTAAATTGGATTGCTGCAATTGGGAGGAATTAGCTCATCTAAGATCCGAAAGCGAATATGGTTGATGGCTAAATCGCCCATTGAAATATGCTCTGGCTTGTCAGCAGCCTTCATTTTTTCAAACGATATCCCCTTACCGATTTCAGTATGGTACCAGGCTAATCCCATGAAAAATCGCTGGGGATATGGTCCTCGTTCGATCGTATCGTCCATGTTTGATTCCATTGGCAGCCAACCGATTCCAGGGACATAAAACTCCAACCAGACATGGTTAAAATCGGGCTGAAGGGGCATGTTTCGGCGATCGGGATAGGCAGGGCATTTATACCGTCCGATCGTCCGACAGGCGATTCCATTGAGGCGGGACAGGGCGAGCAGTACGCCAACGTATTCGCCGCAGGAGCCAACGCCACGGGCGAGGGCGACATCGGGGGTATCGATGCGGGGTTGGATGCCGTAGGAAAGCCTGTCGTAGACGTAGTTGCGAATTTTGAGCATCTTCCGCAGCACGTTTGTTTCGGTACCAGCGGCTTCTTTTGCTGCTAGACGCATGGTTTCGGTGTCCATTGCCAAATCGTCGTCATCGACTAAATATTCTGCTAGTTCAGTCGGTAGGGTGAGGCTATCATCAATATGGTTGGGAGCAAGGGAATACTTCAGTCCATACATTTCGATGACTGCTTTCCAGCCAATTAAGCCGCCCTGATGAGGATTAATTCGATCGAATTTGAAGACGGCGACTTTTTGCCCTGCTTTTTCTTCGATCTCAAATTCATGCCCGATGGGTTCAAACTGGCGCACCCGCTGGCGGAGAGTATCGGAAGGTAGGGCGATTCGCCACTCGACTTGATTCAGGGTGACGGCTTCGAGGGGGAGTAGTTCTTCGACGTAGGACATCTCCACCAGGAAGCCGTTGGAGCGGGTGTAGTGAGCGGTGGGGTGATGGTAGAGGTACAGTGGATGGATGAATGTGCGATCGCGAAATGTCAATTGATAGGGCGATCTAGCATTGGGATCGTCGCGAATGTATGGTTCTTCATCTGCGTAAGCCACATAGCAAGTCGGCTCTTCGGCTCCAGGCGCGGAGAAGGTAATCCCCGTCGGGGATGCAAAGGGGGTGAGCGCACTGAATTTAATCGCACCAGTGGTACGATCTAGACAATAGACAGTTTGCTCGGCTCGATCGCATACCCAGAGATCGCCTTTATGCACTGTCAGGGTTTCTGTGCCTACTCCAGGCTGAGAAATTTTACTCAGCAGTTCGCCCGTATTGCGATCGAATACATGAATATAGCCAGATTTTTGACAGCTCACATAGATATTTGACTCCCAGACAGCTACCCCTGAAACTGGATAGGGCAGACGAGTAAAGACAGTCGGTGTCAGAGTTTGACGATTGGATGAGAGTACTTCCTGTCCCTTGGCAAACCAGAATGTATCCTCCCACAGCGTTAAACCTGTCGCCCCAATCCAGTCGGAAACATGGTGGGGATTGAGGATAGTTGTATTATTTGTATCTGGATCGATCGAGACGAGATATCCACGCACAGTATCGATCGCCAGTAACTGATTTCCCTCCGCCGCAAGTCCTGATAGGGCATACACACCGATCGGTAAAATAGTCGGATGTGGTGATAATGTGCCTTCAGACTTGAGCATGGTGTCGATCCAGATATTTATCAATCAGTATATCCCCTATGATCCTTGGGACGATCGGAGATTATTAAATCACAATCTCACCTGCGTTGAAATTACTGGCGACAGCATAGATGAACTATTAGTTCATAGCTATTACGCTATAGATAGCGGTTGAAAATAGTCAATATCCCTACATGTGTTTGCGCTAAAATAATCGCAATTAATTACGGTTTTTTGGAGAAATTTCAACTAAGATGTGAATCCGCTCCTCACGTTTTCTGTACCGTCATGGGACCAACCAGCCTAGATCCTCACCACTATACAGAGCTAGTAAATGACAGTAATATCGATCGAGATCTAGTAGCTCTTAATTTTGAATCATTAGCCGCAAATTCTGCTTGCGATCGATTGTTTATTTCGCCACAAATTCCGCGTACTAATAGTGGGCAAGTAAAGCCAGCTTGGATGCGGCGATATAAGCACTGTTTACAAGGTGGTTGGTGGTGTGGTGGATTGGATCCTTTGAACAACTGGCAATTAATGGATTGGGGTACGTTCAAGCCAGATGTTCCGGCTACAAATAAAGATAGTAAAGTCATTAAATATGAGCATCCGCCGCAGTTATCAACCAAAGTGTTCTGCCTACGAATAACTAAAGGAATTTGGATCCAAGTGGCTAATTTATTCAAAGCTAAATTGCCCCAAAAAATTGACATTAATTCTTACGGGGAGTCGGTTGGCTTTTGGCAATGGGTAATCGATGCTAAGATCCCAATTACGATCTGTGAGGGAGTAAAGAAAGCCGCTACACTATTGACTTATGGCTATCCGGCGATCGCGCTGCCAGGGATCAATAGTGGTTATCGAATCGTGCGTGATTTTCAGGACAATCCAATTGGGAGAAAGTTGATTCCTGAGCTAGGTGTATTTGCAAATCGGAAGCAATCAATATCGATCTGTTTTGATTATGAAGTCGTACCCCACAAAGCTAAATTATTAGATACGGCGATCGTGCATTTGGGAGAGCTATTTGAGCAGGCAGGATCTACAGTTAATATCATTAGATTACCAGGACCAGAAAAAGGTGTTGACGATCTAATTGTGGCTCAAGGAATCGATCGCTTTAAGCAGGTTTATGAGCAAGCAGTCGCACTAGAGATCGATCTGGCTAGAACCAAACGCAATAGTGAATTAACTTATCCAGTTAATCTAGAACTAGTAGATCGATATCTACCAAAGATCGATTTTCCAATCAGTGGAATTGTCGGAATTAAATCGCCAAAAGGTACTGGTAAAACAACTGCATTAATTCCCGTAGTTGCGACAGCTCAAGCCGATCATCGTCCAGTGTTACTATTAACACATCGCATCCAATTGGGGCGATTCTTGTGTAAGCGAATTGGCGTAAATTGGATTGATGAACAACTGCCAAAACAGTCTACCAATAGTTTGGGGTTGTGCCTAGATTCAATCTGGAAAATCAATCCAGTTGATTGGGAAGGTGGGATAATTATCCTCGATGAAGTCGAGCAATCCCTATGGCATCTGCTCCACAGCTCTACCTGCAAAAAGAAGCGGTTGGCAATCCTCAAAATCTTTCAAAACCTGATTGCGAGGGTAATTGAGACAGATGGCTTAATTATCGCCCAGGATGCCGATCTATCCGACATTTCGATCGATTATCTCAGAACCCTAGCCAGTCGTGAGATTGAACCCTGGATCGTGCTCAATCGCTGGCAAGCAGAGCAGGGTTGGGATGTGTCCTTTTACGATAGCCCCAATCCTACCGCCCTAGTTCATCAACTAGAGCTAGATCTCCGCGCTGGTCATAAATGTTACGTTACCACGGATAGTCGATCGGGTCGATACGGTTCGGATACAATCGATCGATATATCCAGCAGCAGCTCCAGCAATTAGAGGATAGCTATGCCAAAACACTGGTTGTTTCTAGCTATACCACCAATACCACTGGACATCCAGCGGTAGATTTTGTCTCCGAGATCAATACCCAATCAACTGAATATGATGCCGTATTTGTTACGCCTAGTTTAGGTACAGGTGTCAGTATCGATGTCAAACATTTCGATCGAGTATATGGAATTTTTCAAGGCGTAATTTCAGATGCCGAAGTCCGGCAAGCATTGGCACGAGTTCGGGCTGATGTACCGCGCTATATCTGGTGTGCAAAACGAGGGATTGGACGAATTGGTAGCGGTAGTAATAATTATCGATCGCTAGCAACTTGGTATCAAGAAAATCACAAAGAAAATTTTGCACTGATGTGTCCAATGGTCAAAATGGATGTAGATATGCCGCTGGTTTTCGATCCGATTCATCTTCGTACTTGGTCAAAATTTGCTGCTAGAATTAATGCTGCGACGATGCTATATCGAGAAACTGTGAAATTGGGCTTAATTGGTGAGGGACATCAATTAAATATGATCAGTGATGATTCCGATCGAGAAAAATTGCGATCGCTCCGAACTGCTCTAATTAAAGCAATCAAAACAGATCCGCAGAAATCACTAGAAATTATGCGAGAAATTGCGGCTGTTCATAAAGAAACAGCTAAACTCGATCGACAACATGAATCGATCGGTACTGAGACTAAAAAGATTCAGCAGCAGGTAAAAATTCAATCAGCACAAGCAATTGCGGCTGCTAATGATATCGGGCATCGCGACTATCAGTACTTGTCAAACAAACGATTTGTGACAGATCTCGAACGTGCCCAGATTGAAAGATATCATCTTCAGGAAAGATATGGTGTCCCAGTTACGGCTGAATTAAAACTAAAAGATGACAAAGGCTACTATGGACAACTGCTCACTCATTTTTACTTAATAAATCATCAACAATATTTACCGCAATCAATATATCTAGTCTGGGATCGCGATGCCCAGTCAAAACAAAACCCAGTATTTCTACCGGATGCCAATCACCACACCCTCAAAATTCAAGGATTATTAGCCTTGGATATCATTAGTTTTCTCGATCCAGATCGTGAGTTCCAAATTACCGATCCAGATTTAGTTTCGCTCACCCGAATTAGTTATCTATGTAGCCAACATATCAAACGCACGATCGGCATCGACATGCCAGCCTATAATAATGGAGCAGTCAGCCCGATCTTAATTCTCAATCGGTTCTTACAGATCCTTGGTTTGAAAGTTAAGCTAGTGCCATCTAAAGCTAAGAAACAAGCTAAAACTGAGCGAATCTATCAACTCGATCGATCTTTATTAAATGATGGGCGTGCAGAAATATTCCAAGTCTGGCAACATCAACAAAGTCGCGAACTCGCCCGTTCTGCGTAGATCAAAGCCCTCACCCCAGCCCTCTCCCTCAGGGAGAGGGAGCAAGAGTCTAGTTCCCCTTCTCCCCAGGGAGAAGGGGCTAGGGGATGAGGGCAGAGGGATTGAGCGGGGACAATAACGGGTGAACTATCGCTCTGCATAAATGAACGAAATAGATCATAGCTTAATTATTTTTACTCGTTATCCTACTTCAGGTAAAGTAAAAACTCGGTTGATTCCGGCTGTGGGAGCGGTAGGTGCTGCCTTACTCCATCGCCAAATGACAATCCAGGTAATCGATCGATCTCGGACATTGCAAAGCGATTTGCCTGTAACGATTGCAGTCCACTTTGACGGGGACAATTACCAGCAAATGTCCAACTGGCTGGGGGCAGATTTAGGTTATCAATCTCAAGCTGAAGGGGATGTGGGAGAGCGGATGGCTCGATCGTTTTCAACCGCTTGTCAGCGCAGCTCTTCAGTAGTTTTGATCGGTACCGATTGTCCAGAAATAACTACAGACATTCTCGCCCATGCGTTTGACTTGCTTCAGTCAGGGCGAGATGTAATATTAGGCGGCGCGGTAGATGGGGGTTATTATCTGATTGGGATGCGTGATTATCACCCCGAATTATTTGTCGATATCGATTGGAGTACCGATCGAGTATTGCAGCAAACCATTACCATTGCCAACCGTCTGAATTTATCCATTGGCTATCTACCTACCCTCACCGATATCGATCGACCCGAAGATTTGCCCATCCTAACTCAAAACCTCGCCCCAGCCAAAATCTCGATCATCATTCCCGCCCTCAACGAAGCAGCTACAATCGCCAAAATCCTCACCTACATTCACAATCTCCCCCAAATAGAAATTATCCTCGTCGATGGTGGTTCGATCGATGATACCGTCAAAATTTCCCAAGAATTAGGTGTGCGAGTTATCTCCTCACCCAAGGGACGCGCCCATCAGATGAACGTCGGAGCCAAGGCTGCAACGGGCGAGATCCTGCTCTTTCTCCATGCCGATACCATTTTGCCATTAGGCTTCGAGCAGATGGTGCGATCGACCTTACAGCCGTCTCTGGGGGGACGAATATCTGTGTCGATCGATATATCCCCTGACACAAGCGAGATTGGTGAATCCCCCAACCCCCTTAAGAAGCTTGCTCAGATCGGATTCTTAGTCCCCCTTTTTAAGGGGGATTTGGGGGGATTTAGATCTCAAAACGAAGTCCAGCAGATCCCAATCGCTGGAGCTTTCACCCTCAAAATAGACGATCCAATGCCGAGTCTACGCTGGATTGAAAGATTGGTGGCTTGGCGATCGAAATGGCGGCAAATGCCCTATGGAGATCAAGCAATTTTCCTCACCGCAGAGACATTTAGAAGCGTCGGCGGGTATGTGGAAATGCCGATTATGGAAGATTTTGAGCTAATTAAGCGATTGCAACGTTTAGGACGAATTGAGATCTTATCTGCGCCTGTAATTACCTCCGCTCGACGGTGGCTTCAGCGGGGAGTCTGGCAAACAACGTTAATTAATCAAGCAATTATCATTGGTTATTCGATCGGTATTTCACCCGATCGACTAGTAAATTGGTATCGTCGTCGTTGATAGAATCTCAAAGTAGATACTCCAATCTTCGGCAAATAGTTGTATTCCTAGATTAAAATTAGAGAAAGTGGTAATTTAACCTAGAAGCTATGACAAGACATCAGAATTTCAATTCTTCTAAAAATATCTTGACATCATTTGAATAATTTACCATGAAATTAATCTTGACTGCTGTAGAAGAATCACTAGCTGATGCATGGACAAAATTTTGTGGAGATCTGGATTTTGTTACCGTACATCAGGGATCGATTTTTGATATTGATTGCGATGCAGTTGTTAGTCCTGCAAATAGTTATGGTTTTATGGATGGTGGAATTGATGGATTATATATGGATCATTTTGGTGATGATATTCAAATGCGCGTCCGACGACAAATATTTGATCATCATCATGGAGAGATCATCGTTGGATGTGCTGATGTGGTCGAAACAGGACACCAAAAAATTCCCTATCTAATTTTTGCGCCAACAATGCGTGTACCGATGAACTTACATGAAACTGTCAATCCTTATCTCGCAGCGCGGGCAATTTTTTTGCTGATGAGATATAGTTCATTTCAATCTGGCAAACTTACAGGCCAGCCAATAGCAGAACATATCAAAACTATTGCATTTCCTGGATTAGGAACTGGAGCTGTAAAGGTGAGTTCTAACACTTGTGCTCGGCAAGTGAGATCGGCAATTGATGACATTATTCTGAAAAAATATCGAATGCCACAATCTTGGGCTGAAGCATCAGAAAGACATCAGCTTTTATATACTAAAAATTTGACAAGACTTCAGTATTAAGTGAATGAATTTATTAGCTAATTTGCGCCAACAGCACTTCATTAATTACTGTTTGATAACCAATTCCTCGTTGCTTTGCTTCTTCTTTTGCCCAAACTATAATTTTGGGATGAAGTCGAATGGAAATCGGCGCATACTTTTCTTCCTCCTCTTTAATTGGACGACCACGTTTTTTTAGATCTATTCCAAACTGTTCGACAATTGCAGCTCTGAATTCTTGGTTTTCTGCTGGTGTAACCCGTCTTGCTCTTTCAAACGGAAACTCAGATTCCTGATTCATATCCTTTAGACTCCCTCTTTGTCGCTATTCTCGCACTAATAATCCTAATCTGCTTGTCCCGCATCGTAAAGACAACCACAACAATCGAGCCATTTTCAGTTGCACCCATTGCCCATTCTCGTTCTTCTCCATCGGAATGCTGAGAATCTTCAGCAAACAGAAGATAAGGATCGGCAAAAACTGTCACAGCCTCCTCGAATGTGATGCCATGTTTCCGCGCATTGGACTCAGATTTGTTCTTGTCCCACTCAAACCGCATTTACAGTATATACCAAAACTACTTGCTTGAGCTATTCTACACCGTTATGTAGATGATACTATCTCCAATCGATCGATTAATTCTTGCAGATAAATATGTCCATCACGGAAGATTTGCCAACCATCACCAACGAGGACAGCTTGGACTTGGTTTAACTGCGCTAATCTTTGCACCGAAGCTATGGCTGAGGATCGATCGATCAACTTACCATCAGGTAATAACATCAACGAGCCAGCTTGATGCGCTCTAACTAAATCGCCAGTAATCAGCGTCGTTTCTTCGAGCAAGAAAGCTAATTCTCCAGAAGTCTTAGAACCGTGTAATTCGATCGAACTTAACCCAGGCACCACTAAATCACCATCACCTAACCACCGCTGGACTGGAATCGGAAAAGTATCCTTCTCGCTCCCAGGAGCGGCAATCTGAGCACCTGTTTTCGCAGCGATTTCCAGACTGGCACGGATATGATCGGAATTGGTGATTACAATCCACACAGCACCGCCTAGTGATTGTAAGTGCGCCCAATCGTGCTCGGATAGGGGCAGAGGATCGACGAGAACATTTCCCTCTGGGCGAATCCAGGCAAGACTATGAAAATCAACATTGCGTTCAGAATTAAACTCAGACCAACAGAATAGATCGGGACGGTGTAATGATTTCATCGGTGAATTAATTCAATGAGGATGGTTATACTAGATATAGTCAGTATAGGTTTAGAAGTTCATGCAAGCAGAATACCGCCAGCGTCGGGAACAGTTAATGGCAAAGATCGGCAATGGTACCGCGATTTTTGGGAGCGCGCCGATGGCTGTGATGCACAATGATGTTGAATATGTCTATCGCCAAGAAAGTGACTTCTACTATCTGACAGGATTTAACGAACCTAATGCTGTGGCTGTAATTGCACCCCATCACCCCGAACACAAGTTTGTGATCTTTGTTCAGCCTAAAGAACGGGAGAAGGAAATCTGGACGGGATATCGGGTAGGGATTGAAGCAGCTAAAGCTGAGTATGGCGCAGACGAAGCCTATTTGATTAGTGAGCTTGATGAGAAGTTGCCCCAATATCTGGAAAAAGGGGACAAGATTTACTATCATATGGGACGTGATGAACAGCTAAATAATAAAGTCATTAAGCATTGGCAACGTCTACTTAGATCCTATGGTAAACGAGGAACGGGGCCGATCGCGATCGAGGATCCCTTCCTGACGCTCCACCCGCTGCGGCAGGTTAAAAGTCCCGCCGAACTAGATTTAATGCGGGAAGCTGCGCGCATCGCGGCTATCGCCCACAACCACGCCCGCAAGTTTGCCAAACCAGGGGTGAATGAATACGAAATCGAAGCCGAAATCGAGTACATCTTCCGCAAGCATGGGGCAATGGGAGTAGCATACCCTTCGATCGTCGCCACTGGCTCGAATGCTTGTGTATTGCACTATATTGAAAACAACAGCGAACTTAAAGATGGCGATTTGCTGCTGATTGATGCAGGCTGCGCTGTGGGCTACTACAACTCCGATGTTACCCGCACTTTCCCTGTCAATGGTAAATTTACCAGCGAACAGAAGATTATTTACGAGCTAGTATTAGATGCTCAAATGGCAAGCATCGAGCAAGTCAAACCTGGAACTACCTGGAAAGACTTCCATCATACTTCTGTCCAAATTATCACCGAAGGTTTAGTCAATCTGGGACTGCTGTGTGGTGCTGTCGATACCCTGATTGAAGAAGGCAAATACAAGAACTTCTACATGCACGGAACTGGACACTGGCTGGGATTGGACGTTCATGATGCAGGGATCTACATGCACGGTGCCGAAAGCTGGTATCAGTTTCAACCAGGGAATATCATCACCGTCGAGCCAGGAATTTATATTTCACCGGATATTGAAGCCGCTGAGGGACAACCAAAGATCGATGATTGTTGGAAGGGAATCGGGATTCGGATCGAGGATGATGTGCTAGTGACAGCAACTGGAAATGAGGTGCTGACGGCTGCTATTCCTAAATTTGTTGAAGATCTCGAACGCTAGATCGATACCTTTAACAAGCGATATGATTAGTTGAATAGATTGTCTGAACTGTGATTAGAATGATTGAATGATGGACTTTGATTTTCTACTATATGTCAATCATAGCCAATCTATTAATCAGATAAATCATAGTTCAGATATTAAGCCGACTAAATGCTAAACAATCTTCTGACTTCAATTTCAAGATCTAGGAAAGATAAAGGTGCGATCGATCCGCTATTCAATTTAGTTTTCGTCTCATAACCATTATTTCCTGCACCCCTGAATACAATTAGTTCTGATGCCTGTAAATTGACTACCCAATATTCTAAAATACCAGCCTGAGCATAAATCCGCTGCTTGGCTTTAAGATCTTTCGCTAGGGTAGTATCAGAATATTCAATTAGCCAGAATATATCCTCTGGATAAGGGTGGTGGGTGAGATATTGAGTATCTGGCGATCGAACAATCGCCACATCTGGTTCAGGTTCAGAATTATTAGGTAGGGTAATTGGGTGAGTTTCTCGAAGTTCGGCACGATCTCCGAGCAAATTTCTTAGGTACTTTACCGTTCTGCCACAATATACCGCATGGGGCATTCCTTCTGGTGCCATCTCGACAATATCTCCCTCTAATAATTCTACTCGTCTATCGTCTAAAATACCTGTAGTAACTAGTTCATGGTATTGTTCGATCGTCCACTTGGCAATAGTTACACTCATTAGCTTATTTCCTGCTCAAATTATCAAATGAATCGCTCTTGTTCGGGTTTGAGGACGATCTCCGTCGGGATAGACAATGGTGTTTATACTTATACTTTTGACTTTTTCATCCTGTTGATATTATGGCATTCATTGTGGGAATTTATTGAAGTTGTCGCCATCGTTCAGTCCGACTGGCGCGTTGTTCGGGGGTAATTGTGGAATGGCAGCGGGGACAACAAATACCTGGCTCATAATGAGGTGATGTGAGATCTGCTGGGGCGATAGGATTGCCACACCCCCAGCAAATCTGGTGCGTCCCCAGTTTGAGTCCGTGGGTGACGGCGACTCGATCGTCAAATACAAAGCATTCACCCTCCCATTGGCTCTCAGCCGCTGGAATTTCTTCCAGATATTTCAGAATACCGCCTTGGAGGTGGTAGACATGCTCAAAGCCTTGGGAGAGCAGGTAGGAGGTGGCTTTTTCACAGCGGATCCCGCCAGTGCAGAACATGGCAATTTGCTTGTGCTGGTGGGGATCGAGGTGAGTGGCGACGTAGGCAGGGAATTCGGTGAAGGAATCGGTGTGGGGATCGATCGATCCAGCAAAGCTACCGATTTCGACTTCGTACTGGTTGCGGGTATCAATTACGAGTACGTCGGGATTGGCGATTAGTTGATTCCAATCCTGGGGTTTAACATAAGTGCCAACCAGATTGTTGGGATTGACAGTGGGGATGCCAAAAGTGACGATCTCCTGTTTGAGTCGGACTTTGAGCCTGTCAAACGGGGATTTGGTTGCTGTGGATTCCTTGTGTTCTAAGTCGGCAAAACAGGGATCCGATCGAAGATGATCTAGGATGGTATCAATACTCGATCGAGTCCCCGCAATCGTGCCATTAATCCCTTCTGCCGCCAGTAAAATCGTGCCTTTGATATTGTGCTGCTGACAAAGATTTAACAGGGGCTGACGACGATTTTGATAGTCTTCTAAACTCACAAATTTGTAAAAGGCAGCAATAACTTGACTCATAATCTAGACTTATTATTCACATTAATTAATCAAATTCAGGGCGTTTGCGGGGATCGGTCTTGGATTCAAAGCTTTGCGCTCACTCGATTAGAGATTTAGTTAATCAATCGTCCAAACGGCTGAATTAGCAATCCTAATCGATGGCAATGATGAATGGTCTAATCGGATACAGTTTAAATCATTAAGATCGACGAGTATAGATATTCAGAACCTTAATAGCAATTTGTGCTTACCCCTACCCATGAATATTATCGTGGATGGTCGTTACCAAATTATCAAACGGCTAGGTAAAGGTGGCTTTGCCCACACTTATTTAGCAAAGAATCTGACTGCGCCAGGCACACCCCAATGTGTAGTCAAACAATTGCGTCCGAAAGTCGAGCATCCTCGGATGTTGCAATTGTTTGATCTAGAAGCAGCAATCCTTAATCGGTTCAATCACCACCAGATTCCCCAGATGATAGAGTGCTTTGAGCATCAGGGCGATCGATTCATGGTACAAGATTTTGTCGCTGGTGACGATCTGAGCAAGGAATTTACGATCGGACATCAGTGGAGTGAGGCAAAAGTAGTTAGATTTCTGCGGGAGATGCTTCAGGTCTTAGGTTATGTGCATCAGCAGCAAGCAATCCATCGCGATATTAAGCCTGCTAATATTATCAGGCGGTGGGACAATGGAAAACTATATCTGATTGATTTTGGGGCAGTCCAAGATCTCGATAGCCACTCACTCGATCCCGCCACTGTAGTAGGGACTCCAGGCTATCATGCACCGGAACAAGCGGAAGGGATTGCCACCTTTAGCAGCGATATTTATGCACTGGGGATGACAGCGATTCAGTTCATCACCGGACACTATCCGCTCCACTTGCCCAAGGATGAATCCCAGGAAGTGATCTGGCGAGATTTGACCAGTATTAGCGATCGATTAGCGACGATTTTAGAACAAATGACGCGGGTGAATGAGAGTTGTCGTTATGAGTCTACCCTCGCCGTACTAGCCGATTTAGAGACATTGCCAGCAGCAGCTCCAGATGATAGTCAAATGTGGTCAGATCGATTTCAAGATGCCGAATCAAGCCATCAGCAGTTCACTAGCAAAATTATGGCGATTGCGGTTCTCATTGGCTTAGGCTTTGTCAGTACCGCTGCGATTGTTAGTCGCACCAACTCACCAGCTATGAATATCGGTGGTGAATCATTAGATCTTTTGCTTGACACTCCCCATCGCTAAAACTATGGGCATTCTTCGCCAACTATTCGGAATTTTATCCTGAATATAGTAGCCAATTGAGTAATAAAAGCACTATATTTTCATTCTTTAATTAAGGAATAAAATCGGGACAACTTGTCTTTTTATACATGCGAGGACATTACTCTTACAGTTAAGTCTTAAAAAGTTTGTCGATTAATATTATTAATTTTTATCTTGCTACATCTGTTGTGATATAACGATTTCAACTACAACGGTTGAATTGTATTTTCAACGGCTTGGACAATATCCGATCGATCGGATGTAAATTAGAACACATTTTGAATTTGACATCAATATTTTGATTCGCTAGCATGTGTGCAGCAAATGAAATAATTTGTCATTTCAAAATTTAATCAATAGCAAGGTAAAAAATCATGAATTTAACTCACGACCTATCCTTTCTAAAAGAAATATCTACAAACGACCGTAAGTTAATTAGCGGTGGTGGTTTCCGATTTAATCGCGTTGGCAGTTTCCAATTTAATCGCGGTAATGGTATCCAAATTAATGATGAATCTGGGTCATCATCTTCCTCCTCTAGCTCCGTATCCTTCTCCTCTCGTAACGGAGTTGGCAGTGGGCGGACTTCTCGTAAAATCACAGTCAATGGTAAAGTGATCACATCAGAGGACAAGAGCTTCAGCCTTGGCCCAAACGATGGACCAATCAGCATCAGTATCGAAAGCAGCACAGACTAATTGGGTGAAATAGATCCGAGAGTAGTTAATTAGGTAGAGCACTCATAGAATTATTTTTCTATGAGTGTTTTTACTCAGATCGTTGCGGGCACATCTTAACAGTTTATCAAACCCAATTAATTACCCCATAGTTTAGTAAGATTTTTCTGCTGGTGCAGAAAATTTAGAAATGTCTGGCACTGGGAACTATTTCGATCGGGGAAAATAGTAAATAGTTCGATAAACTTGGGTGTCGTTCGCACTTTGGGTGTGCGCGGATTGGCTTCATCTTTCGCCAATCTGATGACAGGATACATCCGGTGCCAAATTCGACCGAACTGACCCATCTTACCTGTGAGAGGAGATTTATAGATTGTTTGTTCATGGCTATAATCACCATGAAACCAGTCAATCGCCAGACTATCCTCACGATTCTCGGCAATTCTACCCCAGACTTGAACATTATTCGGATGCCATGATTCTCTCCAGGTGGTTGGTAGTTCTGATTTTTTTACTCCTTGTAATTCCATCCATACCAGTGCCGCATTCATCAATTTCCCGATTCGCTGTGAGAACTGGGCTGGATCTGACAAATGCCAAGATGGATCTCGTTGCAAGGTTTCATGGTTAGCCCATTCCCAGTGACAACCGATGAGTGACTTACTGGAGTTGTTATAATAATCTTCATAAAATAAGCGATGATCTGCTCGTCGCCAAGACTTACCAAATCCGCCAAAGATCATCGCAAAATGAGTCAGACCAGTCACTAAATCTTTCAATGCTTTCCGATGTTCTTTATCTAAGCTGCTGGTTAAATGCCAGTTTACTTCTCCGATAGCTTCGTAGGTTGGTGCTTTACGAAAAATACCTAGAGTAACTTCTTCTTCGATAAAACTGAGACTGAGTAAGCCTTGGGGGCAGCCAGGATCGATCGAACCAAATAAATCCCCCACCAATCGTTCAGCAGAATTAGCGTCTGTCAAACCACCAAAAATTCGCAACGCATGACCACGTAAGGCTGCACGAAAAATATTAGGACGAAACTCACCTTCCCCATCTAGTAGTTTTGCGGCTTGTCCTCGACCTTTTAATTGACATCGATAGATTGGTGCAATTTTACTCGGCGTATTTGTCTGTCCGTATCCCGCACTAGTTCGACCACCAATTCCCGTCTGAATTGCTTTTTCCCAGATTTGCCAGATCTCTTCCCATTCATTCGGAGCTAAATCTACATTACTAGAAATGCCAAAGCGTAAAGTTGGTTGATAGAGTGAAATCATGGCAGAAGCAGAGCTAGTTTTCTGTTTCGAGCTAGTTTTCTGTTCCATCCCGACTTGGTTAGATTGCTGAGGGTGGACGATATCGACTAGTCCGTATTGCCAGGAATCATCGATGGGATAACCACCATGAAACCTGAGAATTCCTGGTTCATAGTCATTCTTACCTGTTTTTTGACCACAATAACGAGCAGCTTGCTCTAAGGTACAAGCACGGCGAAAAACTCCCTTCATGCTGCTACCAGGATAGTAGGGCCAACCTCTGGCTCCAATTACTGGACGGATAATCGTATCATCTACTCCACTATTACTAATCATCCGCCAATTAATCTGATATTGCGCTTCTCGGAATTCTCCATTATTAGTAACTGGTAACTGAGGATAGATTTCTTGCGTCCATTCCCTTGCCCAAAGTCGAATATCAAGTTCTTTGTGTTCCTCCTTCTTAGGGTATTGGAGTTGACAGCGATTCTTGATTTGAGCGCGAAACATCATCGGCACTAATCTAGCAGCATCATTAATTGGCATCATCTAAACTCCCAGTTTTATAACGTTGTGTCCACCAGATAATTGCATTACATAGTTGTGTTAATACCGCTAAGGCAATCCGCTGGGTTTCTAGATCTAATTCCCATAGTTTTTCAGGCATTTTATCAGATGAGTCATCGGGAATTACTACTCCAGCTTTGTTCATAATTCCGACAAATTCTGTCCAAGTTGCTTCCCAAAACAGCGATTTATTTGGTTCTTTTTCTTCCAATCGTAAATGTTCGCCCCAGAACCGCTCTAGTCCATAGGCTACAGCCATTCGCATTTTGTGAGCTTGAGGTAGAGATTTCTTGCTTTTTTGAGATTGAGAGATTTTGTCGTCCCTCTGCTTGGCTTGAATTACCAATTTTTGGGCAATTCGATCGAGATCGTAAAATTTCCAACCCATGACTATACTGCTCCTTGTTGTAAGGTTACTTGACACCGCCCAAAGCCGATCGATTCCAAACCGCCAAAATACAATTCCATGTTCTTGGAGTGAAGTTGCTGCCATTCCTCTGCATCAGTTTTCATTGCTACTGGAAATATCAATACACTTCCTTCGGGAATAGCTTCAACGTTGAAAAAAGCTCCTCCATCTACTTTTTTCTGATTAGGATTTTCTTCACTACCGAGTTTGACTCGGCTCTGGCGATAGAGTGCCATATCATGGATGATTCCCATGTCATTGTCGCCCACTACTACTAAACATTTATGATCGATCTGAATATCTGTTGGTAGCCAAGCTGACAAATCTTGTTTGTGTTCGATTTCTAAAAAGCCTAAGTTGAAGAAAAGTACATTGGTTTTACTATCAATTTTACGACCAGGTAAATTAGTAGATGCAGTGTATGGCAAGGGGATTTTTGCATCAATCCCGACAATTTGTTTGTATCGCTTGAGTAAACGCGGACAAGTTACCCACACAATTGGTTGTCCTGGGCAAAATACGGGTAGCCAGACTAAAGAAGCATATTCAAATTTAACGATCGCTTCTGTCGTACCGCCATCTTCTCGTCCTTGAATAGCTTCATGTCCATACCAATAACGATCGTTAATTGACTTGGAAATCTCTCGCTCTGGTAGATTTTTCAGGCGTTTCGATCGCATATCCGCCCGAAACCTGCCGCGAATCGAACTACCTGGAATAATCCCCGTCTGCGTAAATTGGTCGCGAAAAATTAGATTCAAATTTCCGGCTTCTTCGCCGGAACTCGCACCAACATGCAGCGGCGCAAGGGTTTCAATAATACCGTAGGCTTTTTGATACATAATAATTAAGGATTAGTTGGTGATGTTAAAGGTAGTGCAAACCCGCAGCCCCAATGTTGATAAGAATAGCCTTCGAGGGGAAACCACTCTTTCTGCCATTGTGTCCAAGCTGGAATCTCTGTGTCTACTTGGTACACGGTACCTGCTGGTACGGCATATCGTCCCCGTGAAAGGCGTTTAGTTTTACCCGTACCACCCAAGCGAAAGCGGAACGGAATCGGGCGTTCTGTCATTAGGGCGGAAATCGACCAAAATGATTCGATACTGTTGCTTGCATCTGATTGAATCCTGTCCAATAAGGGGTATAGAGGGGACTGCGGTGGCTCTTTGCCTCCGGGAGTCGGAAACCGATAAGATAGCCGCTGTGTGCCCCATACAGCAGGGGTGAGGATACTAAAACAGTTACCCATAGGTTGCTGCATTAAAGTAGCGATCGAGCTTTCAGGGGGAATCTTGTGGCATTCAATATCTACTAAATGCCCTTCACCCCCAAAGCGATAACAACCTGTTTCTAGCTCTCGACTACTGAGATAGACTAAACAGCAATCGGGATTAACTTGTACGGCATTTTCGAGGAATAAACTGCCCTGTTGAGCGGGTAAGTCATTATCTTCTTTTGGTCTAACTACATGGCGTTCTTCATCTTCTAACTTGGGGTGAAGATGAGGATGGTATTCCCATATTTTGTTGGAGGGGATAACTGGAATGGGTGATGTAGCTGTAATTTCTGGTGCTTGTAATTGGTGCCAATTATCGATCGATACCCAGGAATTATTCAGCGATTTTTTCTCTTTGGTATCAGAGGAAAGATGCCACCCTTGAGCTTCATTCCATTGCCAGCGTTCGACGATTTCATAACTATCATTTTCTAAATTCCGCTGGACGCGAAAATTCAATGGTGTTGGCACATAAAATGCCGCTGGTTTATCGATATTTGCCCAAAAGGGACCAACGATAAATAGATCGTCAAGATTACCTTTTGTCTGCCAATATTTTGCTCCATATAAACCAGCGACTGTTGCGGTACTCGGGGGAAAGTGATTACCCGATCGACCGACTAAGTTTTCCGGTGATAGAAATGGCCCTGCGCTACCGTATAACATGCCTAATGGTTTAACGATGATTAGATAATTTAACATTTTAGTTTCTGTCATATCGATCGATTCTTCTTATTCACTTCGACTCCGTTCACTGAGCGGAGTCGAAGTGAGCGGTGCTAAGTGTGGGTTTCGACTACGCTCAACCCACGATCAACTAAATAAATGAAATCCGACTTTTGCTAGATTAATCAGCCATTGATTGCGGCGTTGATGCTGCTCTTGTACTCGATCGGGTTGATTCCCTAATAGTCCTCCTTGAAGACGCTGATAAGTAGGATCTGAGGATATTGGATTCCACCAATCTTCGGCATCATTTCGCTTAAAGTGAGGGAAGTAGATCTCAAAAATTCCCTGGGCGGTACTGCTATCATCATTGCTAAAAGCATGGCGAGATTCGAGGGTGGCGATGTCTGTATAGAGATGCGTCCAATTTTGATTCTTGTTATCTCGATCGCGATAGCTGGTAAATAAGGGTTCTAAGAATCGCCAGGGACAACTCCAATCTAAATAGTTACCACTATTAAATAAAATCCGAATCGCTAATCGATCGCGACCTTCAGTTTTGGCTAATTTTTCAGTCGTTCTCAAGTGTTGTAATAAATCCCGTTGGGGCACATTGGGAGCCGCCCAAACAAAACCTGTCGAAACCGATATTGGGCGATCGCACTGATTCCATAGATCGTTAAATTGATACCAAAATCCTTCGATACACTCTCGCGGTGTTAGTTCTGCTCCATCTTCAGGATTTCGATATAAAATACCGAAAAAATCATCGCCACCAGCATAAACAATCCTGCCCTCGATCGGTTGCCATTTATTTTGGGTACAAGCAGCATTTAAAACTTGCTTGGTACGCAATTCTAATACCTTTCCCCACTCCAACATATCACCACTAAATTCATGCAATTTAGCATCTCCTGCTGTGGCTACTTGTTCGCCTGATAATAGATGAGAGATATATTTTCCTAGCCGATCGCCATCACCTTGAAACCAGCCAGTCCAGCGCAAATCTTCCCACCGATTGACTTCCTCAAATATTTTCAATCTTTCGATCTGAGCAAAATATGGGTGTTTTTGCGGTTGATTAAATTTAGTATCGAAAAATTGCTGAACAGGTGCATAAGTAATTAGCCTTTTAACTAATTCAGGAATACTTAATCTTTCTTTGGAATCTATCGAAGACTCGATAAAATGCTGACTTAAAAAAGTATAAAATTGTTCTATTTCTAGATCGGGATTAGAGTCCTTTCGAGGATTGTAGTCAGCCATGTTAGGATAGGCGATCGCGTCAGCACCTGTGATGCTAGAACTTTCCCCACGCCAGTTGATACCGATCCAATCTCGTGATTGCTTGCGATCGTTCATCCGAGCGCGAACAGCGTCTAAACTTTGATTCTCTTGCCCACAAATAATAAACAATTCCCAACCATAATGTATCGACAAATCCCATTCTCGTTTCCAGGATATTGGTTCGTTGGATGCACCTAGATACACTCGATATTCCTGTTCGATATATTCACGACAGGTATTTACTAGGGCTTTCCAAGCGCGGTTGAATGCCTTTCTCAGACTTTGCTCATCGATATATCCATTGAGATAAATTACGTTGGGTGTGCCTCTAGTGGTATTAATCAGGGCGGGCACAATCACGTTCAGTCCTTCTTGCTTGGCATAGTTACAGATTGTTTTCGCCAGAAAGGATAGAATAAACGAACTCCCGTAAAGATCGCGGAGTTTGCGAGATTTTTCGATGAATCCTTGAACGGGGGCAAAGGTGACAGCAGTATATCTGGTCATGATCAGGATATTCAATGAGGATATTGATGTTACAGACCCATCTGTATTTAGGGTAGCTGGATTATAGTCACTACAGTAGGTTCGTCACGAGATGTTGACATTTTTTATACAATCGACAAAAAAAGTTACTCGATCGAACCCTATTAGTTCGGTGATTCCCTGGAATGAATATACTCACATCTTGCACCAGTATAAAAATATTAGTACTAAGCGTAGATCTAGGGCGGGCACATTTCGGCTACGCTCAATGCAAGCAAGACCGCGCCCTACACAATTAACCTGTAGGGGTGCCCCTCGTGGGTACCCTCGGATCTCGGCTTTTATTAGTTTTTCTGTATTGGTGTAAGATGTGAGATTATCCATAAATTTGCAATATTTATTAGTGCGAACAGAAGTAACAATCAGGAGTATGTAAGTGTTCTGGATTTGTCTTGTGCCATTGATGATGGGGGAACTCATAAATCCAGTCAATCCCCGCATCTACATCCACAAACCCACTCACCATCCCATGAATTACGCCCACACCCGTACTCGCGGCGATACTATTCAACCAAAATACGGCGGGATCGTTGACTCCATCTAAATAACCAGCCTGAGTTGCGATCCGATCGATCGCCGCTGGAGCAGACTCTAAAGCTGCGCGTTGGAGATTGATAATATTTCCACACATCAGACACCAACCACCACCTAAAGGGGGAACGGTAACACGAGCATACATTCTGGGTGTACCGTCGGATTTGACATCGATGTGAGTACCCAAACATACCAGGGGACGCATGTATTTAAGGGCGATTTCTTGGGCGATTTGGCGAGAGGAATGATTGTCGGTGGCGACGACGATGATATCGGCGGTGGCGATGTCTGCGGTGACGTTGGCAATCAGATCTGGAATGGCTCTGACGTTTGCGCCCGTGGGATAAATTTGGTTGATGAGATGTTTGAGGTAATCGACTTTATGCCAGCCTTGGGCAACCATTTGGGGGGTAGCTGCGGGCATTCGGTTGAGGTTGACAGTTTCTAATCGATCGGGATCGACTACAATCCAATTCTTGACTCCCAATCGCCCTAAAGTTTCAGCAAAAATCGAGCCAATTCCGCCACAACCAATCAGCGCGACGGTGAGTTGTCCGAGTTGTTGTTGTGCGGTTGCGCCAAAGATGGTTTGACGATCGAACATCTGGTTCGTTTCGAGTTCGCTCATTTCGACTCCGCTCAATGGGCGATCTCTCCACCGCTGGTTGAGCGAAGTCGAAACTAGCGGTGTGGGGTTCATTTCAAACCCGCTCATTTCGTTCCCGTTCATTTCGACTCCGCTCAATGAACGGGAACGAAATGAACTGTGGGGTTGAGATGCACGCACAATCGACGGCAATTCTAAGAGGGAGTTGTAGAAAGTCACTGGTTTAAATTCGGTACCTTTGCGATTCCAAATCCGAAATTGTCCGTGTTGGAGTGATTCATCAAATACGCCGGAAATTAGGCGTGGTTTTGTTGGAAATTGAGTATTGAGAAATTGAGCATATTCTGATTCTGCTCGATCGTCTACTGCTGAAAATTCGGGGAAGTCTGTTCCAGCATGAGTATGGATATGAACGACATCTAATTGGCGATTGCTAAGGAAACTATCGATTAAATATTGATGAAAATCTTGTCTGATGATCAATCCACTAATTGATTGCAATTCGTAACAATCGGGGGCGGGTACTACCCATGTTTTGGGGAGATAGCGGAGGCGATCTGCGGAGACTTTATCTCGGCTGCAAAATAGGAAGCCAATTGTTTCTTCATGGTGGCTACGGGCATCAATCATCGATCGACGTAATTGTTGCCACATTAAGGGGGGAATATGTAGGGATATTTCGGTGTTTTTCATGGTAAAGAGGGAATAGTAATGATATCGATCGATCTCATCAGTTAGGTGATTCCCAGGAATGAATATACCCTGGGTTGTGGTTTCGACTCCGCTCAACCACCGAGGGTTGAGCGGAGTCGTTGGCGCAGCCTCTCCGTAAGGAGAAACCCGGATTCTGGGTACTTTCTTTATCGGGAATCACCTTATGGCTTATATGTATATCCTGGAGTGTGCTGATGGCACTTATTACACTGGCAGCACTAAGGATTTGAATATCCGATTATGGCAACATCAAAATAGTTTGGGAGCCAACTATACAGCTAAACGTTTACCTGTCAAATTGATTTATTGCGAGTTTTTTGAGAGGGTTGCTGATGCCTTTGAGCGAGAAAAGCAGGTACAAGGCTGGAGTCGCAAGAAGAAGCAAGCGTTGATGGCAAATGATTATAATCAGTTGCATCTGTTGGCTGAATGTCAGAATGAGAGTCATTATTTGGAAGATAAAGTCGAAGATCCCACTGGTTGAGATTCGCTAGAGATTCGCTGGTTGAGCGGAGTCGTTGGCGATAGCCTGCCGTAGGCACAACCAGCATATACGGAGCTAGGAATGATGAATGTTGGCATTGCTAGTGCTAGCAATGTTCATTTCGACTCCGCTTACTTCGGCTAACGCTCAGTACAAGCAATGAACGGGATATCCCGCTGGTTGAGCGGAGTCGTTGGCGATAGCCTGCCGTAGGCACAACCAGCATATACGGAGCTAGGGTTGATGAATGTTGGCATTGCTAGTGCTAGCAATGTTCATTTCGACTCCGCTCAATGAACGGCATTTCGACTCCGCTCACTTCGACAAGCTCAGTACAAGCAATGAACGGTGGATTTGCTCAATTAACCTATCAATCATCGGTATTGATTGCGTGACGAGCGGTGATAAATAGGGTGGCTAAATTATGTCCTGTACTAGGGTCTCGATCGGGTCGCCAAGCATTTAACCAGCGTTCGCGATTGAATCCACCACCTAATCCGACACAGTACCAATACCAACCTTCGTCACTTAAAAAAGGTGCGCCATAATGACTCTGGGTGGTGAAGTGATGATCGCCTTCGCCGACGCTTTTCCAAACATAATTTAGATAGCAACCGATTGGCGGTAGTCGGGGATAATCTGGGGGTAAAAGGAATAAGATGTCTGTATTAGAAACAGTGAATTTATTAGAAGATAAAGGCATTCCTTTCACTAGAATTGCTGTGTAGGTAATATTGTCAAATGTCTTTTTACCCACAATAATGTTTTTAGCTACTTTCTCTAAGGATTTTAATTCAGCAGCAATTCGCTCACTGGGTTGATATTTTAATGCGATCGGCACAATTTCATTCCTCCAATTATTAATTATTACTTAGGTGATAAACGGGTTTTCTCCTTGCGGAGAGGCTTCGCCAACGACTTCGCTCAACCTTCGGTGGTTGAGCGAAGTCGAAACCACTTAGGATACATTTATTATGGGTAATTACCTTACTACTCACTTCATCCTTTGACAATTTTGGGAACTGTCCAAACTTTAGATCCTTCCTTGAGTGATTCATTATTTTTTAGCGGCTTAGTTCCGCCAAATCCTTCTTCCATTACGTCATCGTTGCCAATTTCTGGTAGCTTCGATCGCAAGTCTTCTACGGTGGCTCCATTGGGGAGATCGACTAATTTGCCATTAACTATTGCTCTCATTGTTCCTCCTGGTATCTTACTTAGGTTACTTAGTTTTCGATCTTTGAATACTAGCTGGTGATGAATTGGATCGATCGCTTAAACTATTCCCAATCCATAGTCCGCCCACACATAAACTGACGACTGTGGCAACTGATAGTAATTGTTGGTAATTTTTCTGACGATTGAAATCAGTAGTGATTTGTTGAATTTTTCGTTCCAATAGGGCGTGTTGAGTGTTTAAACTTTTGATATAGCTAACTGTTTGCATCACCTCCGATTTTTGTTGCTCCCAGGAAATCAGTTGATTCTCAATTTTTTGGCTCCGTCGATCGAGGGTAATAATCTGTTCTTTAGCTGTATCTAGTTCCTGGCGATCGGTAATAATTAATTTTCCGTTGGCTGTTTGCATAATTAAGTTGTTTGGTAGTTAATCAAATACATTAGCGTGACCGATCCGGTGATGATCTCGACCGTTATTTTGGGGTGGTAATCCATCGAAAATTTCAATTAAATCGACTACACTATTAGCAGAGTTTTTGAGTTCATTTCCGAGTGATTGTTCGACAGAGGCGACTTCGACTCTGATTCCTCGGCGGCGAAGTTTTTCGGCGAGATAGGCAAAATCCGAATCTCCAGTTAATAAAACCACGATGTCTGGTTTGATTTGCAGGGCTAATTCTAGAGCATCCATTGCCATGACAACATCGATGTCAGTTTCGTATTCTTCACCTTTGGCTTTGCCTTCTTTGGTATTGACGATAAATCCATTAGATCTTGCCCAATAGACAAATTTTTCTTTGTTTTTTCGCTGCTCTTCAAATCTTTCGCGATTGGGTGGTAAGCCTACATAAATGACCATTTCAATCAGTTCGCGCCCTTCTTTGGGGTTGGCGAGGTAGTCTCTGACTTGCAGCCAATCTAGTTTGCGGTTAAAGCTTTTGGCGGCGAGAAAGATATTATCCCAATCAGCAAAAATTAATACCCGACGATTTCCATTCATGCGTTCCTCTAGTTGGTTGCTGTTGTCGATACTTCCATTAAACAACTACTAGGGAAAGGGGGATTTCTGCTTGAAGTCCCTAAGCTGTTGCAGTGGTTTAAATTCTTTTTGGTGGGGTGATTGAGACTGCGAGTGATAGTATGGCGACTTTTGACAATATTTTGAAGTTGCAGTCGATCGATATTTTGGTAAGATAGTGTTATTACTATCAGTAATAACATTTTCAAATATGACTAATCCAACCTATCCACTGGCACCTGCTAAAATCGGTAATGCGTCTGGTTTCCGCTTGCCAGCTAGTTTCTACCGCGATCATCCGCAGTTTGTGAATGCGACGGGATGGGTGGAGGTATTGAGTGGTGATACTGTGCTAGTCAAGTTAGAACCACAGCCAGTAGAACCAGATTCAGATTCAGATGATCTAATGCTCGGTCTATTTTTGGATTTCATCACCAAAGATGTACTGATGAATCCCGAACATCTGGAGGCATATACCGAAGCGATGGCGGATGAAGATGACGAACTCTTAGCTGGAGTGGTCATTGATTAATGGGCGCACTCATCCGCAACGGTTGGGAAATTTACTTCCACAGACAGCTATTTGGGGAACAACGACGACAACTGCGGGAACGGGTGCAGCAGTTGAAGGCTGAGTTACCAGAAGTAGATTACCTGGGGCATCCCGATGTGAAACTTTTAGCCGCAATGATGGTGGGGATTAAGGAAAAGATCGTACTAGATCCTATGGCTACCCAATTTGCCTTGACTGGCCCACTGCGGCGGTATGGCAGGATGAAGGGGATGGGGCTACCACATCGTTATCGTTTGTTTTTTAGGGCTTTTAGCAGTGAGGGGCGGCAAGTTCTGATCGTGCTGTGGTTGGGTTATCCACGTAAGGCTGGGGATAAGCGGGATTGTTATGAGGTGTTTACGAAGATGGTTGGGAATGGTGATTTCCCCGATAATTTGCCGGAATTGTTGATGGCTACTGATGAGTAATAACTAATACCCAACAATTTCTATTTATGCGTTTCTCTAGTTGGTTGCTATTGTCGATACTTCCATTAAGCAACTAATAGAGAAAGGGGGCTTTCTGTTTGGGGATTGACGGTATATCCTTGGATTTGTCGATCGATATTACTAAAAAAAGCGATCGCATTTAATTGCGATCGCTTTTTTTCACATTTCATGAATAGTGAGTCCAGGATTAGCTCCCTGGTAGAGGTGGACTTGTGATAGATGCAAGTATGAAGCCATTGAAGTTTCCAATGAGTCCAGGATTAGCTCCCTGGTAGAGTAGTTCGGGTGCATTTTTGCAATTTGTCCTTCAGAGTGTTGTTTCCAATGAGTCCAGGATTAGCTCCCTGGTAGAGTTTTGGATAATAGTTGGTGGAATCGCTATATATTAGTTTCCAATGAGTCCAGGATTAGCTCCCTGGTAGAGCAGTTCAAGTCGTTGGTTAGCGTATGACACCCCCCACCAAGAGTTTCCAATGAGTCCAGGATTAGCTCCCTGGTAGAGGATCGTTGAATATTATTATTCCTGCACCATCGCAGGAAGAAAAGTTTCCAATGAGTCCAGGATTAGCTCCCTGGTAGAGGTACGCCATATACTGGCGTACGTAACCAGTATATGGTTTGGTTTCCAATGAGTCCAGGATTAGCTCCCTGGTAGAGACCTCGTCTAGAAGCCCAGACGCAGTAAAGGTTTCAATCGTCAAATCGACGCAACCCCTAAGTTCATTATACATTCCCGTGAAAACAATGATCGATTAAACCCTCAAACCCTCTCCAGCAGAGGCATCGACGCAATCCGACGGAAATACGTCATTTCAGGAGATCGAGGGGGTTGCGTCGATTTTCGATCTAAATTACATAATATTTAGGCGGTGCTTGCGGCTCAACACTACCAATAGTAAGCACTCTAGTCATCGCCTCACTCGAAATCCAATAAAAGCGCACATTATCCTCCTCCGGTTTGACGCGCTGCTCCACCAGTTGATGAAGGTGACGCATTTCATCCAACGTCAAAAAACACTCAAACACCGAAAGCTGAGTTCTCCGCCCATATCCCTCCAAAAACTTCGATAACTTAGTCCGCCGTTTATTGTCGGGGATGTCATAGACAATTAAAGCCAACATAGATCAGGTTTTTAGGTGATTTCCGACAAAGAAGCTACCAATAAATCGAGTTTCGACACTTCGGCTCCGCTCAGTGGTTTCGACTACGCTCAACCACCGATGGTTGAGCGGCTTGTACTGAGCGAAGTCGAAGTAAGTCGTTGGCGTTAGCCTGCCGTAGTCAAAACCAAAACCCAGAGTATATTTATTCCTGGGAATCACCTTACACCACTCTGGCAAACGGTTCGTAGGGAATATTGCTCAACAAACTGCGTTTATAACGACGAATTTGGAGTTGAATCGCATAACGATAGGACACCGGATTTTGGAGATCGGGGTGAGCAGTATCTTCATTCATCCGCGCTTCAAAATACTTGAGAAAAACCCGCCGCGCCGCGCCCTGTAGATATACGCCACCAGTAGCAGCAACCGTATCAAAGTCAGTCAATTTAAAGACTGGTTTATTGATTAATTTGAGGATTAAACCATCAACAATTGGCGATCGAAACTCCTCCATCAGATCGAAGGCTAAATAAGGTTTTTTCTCCTCACCATAGTGTAGATTTCCTAGATATGGCGATAATCCCTCAGCCAGGATTAAACTCAACACATTATTAAATAACAATGTATAACCAAAACTCAATAGCGAATTAACCGGATCTGTCGGTGGCTGGCGGTTGCGTCCATTGAAACTAAAACTAGGATTGGTAATCAATTGACTCAATCCACTAAAGTAGCGTACCGCGCCAATCCCTTCATAACCGCGCACTCGATCGATCTCATTTGCTTGTAATGCTGCTTTGAGATCTGCACTAATTCCCGCAATTGCAGTTTCGACAGTTGGCGATTTACGTTTGCGGTTTAGGCGTTGTAATAGCCGTTTGGAATTGAGTAGTTTACCCGCGACGATCGATCGACATATGTTCAATTGAAATTCAGGCTCCTTATGTCGATCGAATTGAATCAATTCGTTGTGTAATTGAGTAGATTCAGCACTCCAGAGATGTCCCTGATATTGTCCCGATCGACTCAAGAAAAAGATACCAATCTTCTCATCTAAACAGGAATTAATTACTGGCGTAGAAAGTTGGATATTACCAAAAATCAAGATTTTATCAATCTCCCGAATCGGAATCTCTAGCCGCTCCTGTTTAGGAATATGGACGATCAATCGCTGATAGTCTCGATACAAACTTGTGCCCTGTTCGAGCAAATATAATGTTGCCATATGTGGATTCCAAACTTGTCGCTGGGCTGATACTGGTTCGGCTAATTCTTCTAAGTCATCTTCTTCCCGCTGGTTGAGCGGAGTCGTTGGCGTAGCCTTGCCCTTGGCAATAACCATCGGGTCATCGATGGGGAGCATCCCACTTTTTATACGTAGGTTACTCGCCCTCATCCCCAACCCTTCTCCCTCAGGGAGAAGAGAGCCGGATTCAAAGTCCCTCTCCCTGAGGGAGAGGGATTTAGGGTGAGGGTTATCTAAAGAGTGGGATGCTCCCTTATCGACACCGCTCATTTCGACTCCGCTTACTTCGACTTCGCTCAGTACAAGCAATGAGCATCGGGGTAGATCTGTTGTTACTTTTTTTTTAGAATTTCCTTTGCTACGTTTCGGCTTAACATCATCAATCGGAAAAATCGCCACACCTAAAAAACCATGCCCCAAAAATCTCAACCCGCGATCGAATGTGGTAATTTGAGTTTTGCGATCGTGTAGTGTTAATTTCAATTCACCCAATAACCGCACCACCTGATGATATGCACCTTCGATCTCTGCTTGACTCCGCGCCATCACCACAAAATCATCAGCATAGCGAACCAATCTAACATCCCCAATCTGTTGAATTTGGCGATCGAAATCATCCAGATAAATATTCGCCAATAAAGGTGAAATTACCGCCCCTTGAGGAATACCAAGCTCTGGAAATATCGTCCCTTGTTTAGTCACAATTCCCGCAGAAAGCCACTTTTTAAACAAGCATAATATACTGTTACTGTCAATATATTTACGCAGCTTTTGGAAGAGAATTTGCCGATCGATATTGTCAAAAAATTTGACGATATCCGCATCTAGTACCCATTGATATCCAGCATCTCGACACTGCGCTACCGCCTCCACCGCTGAAATATAAGACACCTGGGGGCGATAAGCAAAACTAACATCCGAAAGTTGGCGATCGATCCCAGGTGCAAGTACATTTAATAAAGCCTGCTGAATAATTCGATCGCGCACAGTCGGAATACTCAGAGCGCGATGACTTTGCTCAGTTCGACTCCGCTCACCGAGCGAAGTCGAGGTGATGGGTGATTTTTTGGGAATTAATACTTGTAGATAGGGATGGGGTTGATAAGTACCATTAGCGACAGTAGCTCTTAATATCTGTAAATTCTCGATCTCCCGACGTTTAAATATATCGATCGTTTCGCCATCAATCCCTGCACAGCCCTTATTATCAGCTACTTTTTGCCATGCTCGATCGAAGTTATCCAAGTCCAAAAATTCAGCCTCTAAGTCGATCATTATCCTTGCTCCAGCTAACGATCATTACTCTAGCTTTCAACCGGAAAGGGGGGATTCTGGGTTTGTGGTTTGATCTAGAAGTAGGAGAATAGCATCTTCGGAGGTTGAGCGGTTATCCCTCTGGTTGCTTGTACTGAGCTTGTCGAAGTGAGCGGAGTCGTTGGCGATAGCCTGCCGTAGGCACAACCAGCAGCGACGGAGCTAAAGATGAGGAATGTCAACATTTCTAGTGCTAGCAACGTTGATTTCGACTCCGCTCAATCAACGGGATATCGTTTCGATACTTTAACTTCTATCAACTTACACCGCAAATCAAAAGAATGATGAATCTAGCGCAGCTTTTATTAGAAAATGGCATTAATACCGACAATTGGTCACACGATCGCGGTAATAAAACGATTATTGATTTACAAACAGAAATTGAACTAGGTGAATCGAGTTTAGAATCGATCGATGGTACCTTAGCCCGCATAGTTAAGGTGGTAAAAATTGTGGTTAATGTGCGCTTAGGCGATCGAGAGTTTATCTTAGTTGAAGATAAGCAGATCTTTTTTACTGGAGCGATACGCCAACGGGGGATAGAAAATTTATCAGAAAAGATTAAGCCCGACGAAACCCCTATCCAGGCAGTTTATCGAGCATTAAAGGAAGAAATTGGTTTGGAGTTTGACAGAGAAATAATATTCAAAGGTGAAGAAACACATCAACAAAATTCACCGAGCTATCCAGGGCTAAACTCTTATTATCAGATGTTTAGTTATCAAATTATTTTAACAAGAGGAGATCTCGATCGAATAAGATTTTCAGAAATTCAGCAGGATAAAATATCGCTATTTACCCTGGTTGAAAAACAAAATTCCTCAACCATTTAAGTCGATAAATAAAAATATTCATTAGATTGAAATTACCTAAACTCTAGAGGGTGAGCACTGCCCACCCTACGCAATATCTAAACTGTCAACTGTCAACTGTTTATTTATCATCACGATATAATTCCCAAGTTTGTTGCATATCATCACGCATCCGTTCGCGTAGTTTTAGGGGATATAATACCTCAACATTAGGGCACCAAGCACGTAACCGCATAATCACACTATTATCATTAACACGATAATTCATCGTGTAGTAAACATCCTCATGATGAGTTTTAATTCTTTTTTCTATTGAATTGCGCTCGTCTTTATCTAAGTCTAATTCATCAAGCAAGTCATCAATTTCATCACGCTCTACTCTTTCAAAAGAATCATGTCGCCAGGTATTTTTTATATATCGATCGTGGAAATTTTTGTCGAACCGCAGTAACATTGATTGTGCATCTTGATAAAAATCAAATCCATATGCTTCTTCAATCCCATCTTGAACTTCATTAACCAGCTCGATATCATTAACTTGCTGACATAGATGAACTAAAGTAGGACAAATAATACTACGATCTTCTTGCCAATCTAAACATTTTAATTCTTGAATGCGATCGAGGCGATAGTTATACCAACTTTTTTGATCGTCTTCCTTACCCTGAAATGCACAAAGATAAAAAGATCGTTGATAATAGTAAATACAAACTGGATAGACAACAACGGAATATACTTTTGCTTGACTAGAACTCTTGTAAGTTACTTTACAGGGGATTCCGCTACCATTTTGCCAAATTTCTCTTAATTGTATTTGATATTCAGCAATTCTTTGTGCTTGTAGTGTGTCTAATGTTTGATAATCTCCATGTATATGAAATCTCTGTATTCCTTTCAATGGCTCAGAAAACGTTCGAGCAAAAGAACTAAAGTCGTCCATCAAATATGGAGTATCTGGGCGATCAAAAATATCTTTGTCTGGATTAGAAGATTGTTCTGTGATGGCAAGAGATGGAAATTCACTCGGCAATGAGAATGCTTTATTATCACCGTTAAAGATTAAAAAATTTCGCTCCACCAATGATTTACATAAATCGTGTTGATAAATATTTTTACCAAGAACATGAAAAGGTTTTGCTGATTTTAATTTTTCGAGATAGTCTTGCAAATACTTTAAGCTTTTGCCTGATTGTTTGGTAGAATGATCTACAAAAGATTTGCACCATTTATCCCATTTTTCTTCTGGATCTATTTCTCCAGCGAATAAAATTTCCTTGATATTGTTGGTAGAAATACAATTACGATCTTTTCGATAGTTTTTTTGATCTTCTGGATATTTTTCTCGATTATTAGGGATAAAATTATATATACTTTCGTAGCACTCCTCATATGTAAATGTCTCTGATTTATATTCACTCAACTTGCGGAGTATATACCACAATTTTACAGCTTTACTCATATTATCAACATTGTTAGCCAAGGAATCCCCAACTAAAGCCTGTAAAACTGAAATATTAGGTGAATGGTTAAATTCTGGCATGGAGATAAACAGTTATAAACGATCAATCTGTCCCATTATACCAAGTATCAGAATATCCCCTTTCTGATACTTATTAGTTAGTTGGGTGTGTTGGGTTGAAGAATGAAACCCAACCTACACATCCCTGGTGGATACTTAAATTCTCGCATAGTAATATATGGTAAGAAATCTAATTTCTTACCATTTTACCACGGTACAGAAAGGGGGGTTTCGGCATTATGCCTTAAATTGTCACAAATGGTCGCCAAGTCTATCTAAAATAAAACAACTGCCCTCATAATGACCAAAAATTCTTTTAGCCTTGCCATCAGTCCAAGCATAGATCTCATGAGTAGATGGTGGACAAGGATTGCCTACTAGCTTTTTAAAAGTAAGAGATGCAGAAGCATATTGACCATTTGCTTCCAAGTACTTAGATAGTTGGTCGATTCGATCGTTAATTAATACTAATTTATCGGCGGTATTTTCTTTTTGATTTGGATCGACACTTTTATAAAAATTCTCTCCAAATTTCAATTTATCACTTAATGACGGATGAACTTTTTCTTGATAAATCTTATCTTTGGTATTCTTCCACACCAGATCGCCCCAGGGAGATAAACAGACCTCATTATCAATTTTCATGATCAAAGTCTCAGGAATCCGATCGAACTCGACACAGGGTAAACCCATTGACAATTTACGAAACACTTCAAGGTTTTCCCGAATGGCGTTCCCTGGATTCATTTCGACAGGTAAGCGGGGAATCCGCAGTAAATCTGTAGCTGTTTCAAAAATATAAACAGTCTCATCAGCATAGAAAGCTGCTAGAGTTTGCAAGAAACCCTGAACGCTTTTGAAACCCCCTGTTAAATTAAAGATAATGCGGTAGCCCGCTTGTTTATATCCAGGAATCGTCTCCTCACACCACTCAACTATGCCTGATAAAGCAATCTGAAAAGCATTGATATCTCTGGTTTGTAAATCGACTTGCCGGATGACTTCAGCATTTAAACCGCGACCTTCCAGCCAGCTTGCAACAAATTTTGCCGTTGTTTCACCCAGCCAGGTATCGGTACAAATTAATTTATGAAGATCGCTATTTCTAGCTATTTGACCATTGTAAAGTTTGATAATAGCGTTTAGCTCGGCGGACATTCTAGTTGCTAATTGAAAATCTGCTGATTTGACTCGTTCGGCTACTCTGACAATTAGTTCTTCGAGTTGCTGTAGATCCTCTGCTGGTATTTCTTGTTTCTGTTTGACGTTTGCATATTTACTCACTAATTTCCGTTCGATATCGCTGACTTGATTGGTGAGTAAACTCGTACCGCAGGGCGAAAGTACAAATAATGGTTGTGACATGAAATCGGTTCCTGTTGATTATTTATTTGGATTGGGTTTGGCGGAAATAATGTGATCGCATTCATTGGTTTTCTCCTGGCGGAGAGGCTGCGCCAACGACTCCGCTCAACCAACGATCCCACCGTTGGTTGAGCGAAGTCGAAACCAACAAACCAACAAACTAACAACTATATTACTTAATTATAAGTTAACTGTAAGATCGACTTAGCTAAAGCTTGAATCATCGATCGATCGCTGAGATCTTCACCTCGACTGAGATGATGAACCATCCCAGTTAATAAAGGAGATTCGGTATCAATCCGATCTACGGTGGCATGATAATCGCTATGGATTTTAGCAATTACTGTCAATTCCATGCTTTGACAATATTCAACCCATTCTTGCAATCGAGCTTGATAACTACCGACAATCGGTTGTTTTTTTTCGTCCAAGGCATCCCCAGCTAGCACGATGGCGTGGGTAGCTTCTGCCAAAATTAGGTTATTTTCTGGAGAAATCCGACCACCGCAGTCAATTAAAGCGGGAACACTCAATCCTCGCACCCAACCAGCAGCAAGTTCCGCATATTCAGCGGTAAAGCTACTTTTGTTGGCTTTCTTGAGTTCAGCAGCTCGCTCTGGATCGTCGATTGTAGCTTTATAAAACCAAGCACCTTCGCCATCAGGACAGGCTGTCAGAATATAAGGAGCTTGTCCAGTTAGTTGGAGGATAGCTGTTTTCAATCCTTCCCGCAAGCAGGATTTACCAGAATTAGGGGGGCCGCACAGAGCGATTTTAAGTGGCGATAGATTCAAGTCATTGGCATCTCTGAGAATTTGTCCAACTTGATAGTCTGGACTATGACTGATTGCGACAATGTAGGCATCAACCCCTTTACCACCCATCTTCGGATCGAAGACGGCAATCGCACCATATAAGTGAGCAACTTGATGACAGATGGCATAAGCAACTGGAAGTGATTGTCGTCCGGTGATTTTGAGTAGTTTTCCACCGCGTATTTGGTTGCTGCTAATGAGTCGATCGATCTTTGCGGTAACTTCGATGACAATTTGATCGTTATTGGCTGGTTCGCCAAAGCTAACGATCAGTGTATCTCCGTAGATATCAACATGATAAACAGACATATCCAAATTCCTTGCTACTGATTACCTCTCAAGTTATATCCGACTGGTAGAAAGGTGGGTTTCTGAATCACTTAGATTGTACGAACTCCAATCACTACGATTTTAGTCGTTGCGTAACTGAATATACTTCATGCTATTAGAAAGGGGGCATTCTTGCTGACAGATACAGTAAATTCATTCACTAATTGGCAAGTCATTATGAATCTTTTTAAAGCTGTTTCTAATATGATCACTACCGTCCTCATCTGTTTTTGTATCGGTTGGCTAGGACTGGCTATTTTCAAACTTGGGGCAAGTGCGGAGCGAAACCCATTCATTAAACCCATTGCTGATAATTTGCTAGGGATTGAAGCGCAAAAAGATGATTGAGATTGGTTATCGAAAGCAGGGAGTTTGTTGAATGGTTCTGCCGATCGTCAACAATCAGATCGTTGTTCACCTCCTTAATCTTCGGGCGATAAACCTATGCCCTCTTACACCTGAAAGTCCCCTTTCTGCCTATATGTGAATCTATTGTTAATCGAAGCAAAATTAGGAGATAGCATCCATGACTTTACCATCCGTCCAACCAATGTATCGATCGCCTGTTGCCTGGGTGACGGCATTATTAACAATCGGGATTGCGTTCCAGATGTTCAGCTATGGTCAAATCCAAGAAGTAGTAAGCGTGTTCTTTAGCGACACATCCCAATCGAATCAAATCAATCAAGCAGATGTGACTAAAATTTGTCGTCACAGACAAGAACAATTAGTCGAAAAAGATCTAGTTATCGACGGTAAGTTTGCCGATCGAGTTCAGATCGTCAACAACGCAAACTATACTAATAGCCAAAATCTCGACTGCGATCGAGCGGCTATTGCCCCACCAGGCATCGGCAAAGAGCCAGGAACCGATCTGATTGCGGCTCTAAGCAGCATGAATCAGGCAATTCAACATCAGCGGGTGTTGGGTGCTTCAGGCAAGGTTGCGGCAATTTTAGTCATCCAGGCTGCCGAACCTACCGCAGGTAAGAACGCGATCGATTTGGCAACCCTTGCGGTGCTGGTACAGAAAATTACCAAGGAGGGATTCTTAACGATTATTGGCCCAGGAACCATTCTGCAAGGGCAATTGAACGGGACTTTCGCTAGTGTCCCAAATGTTAAAGTTTGCAGCTTTGCCCAAGCCAAAGAATGCGGCATCGATTGGGTGTTCGATCGAGCTAGAAAATAATCGATCGCTTCCGCCGTTGGTTGAGCCGTTGGTTGAGCGGAGTCGAAACCAACGGCTCAACCCAAACTCACAGACTCAACTCTTATCACTGGATCTAAAATTATGACCCCTAAACGTCGAGATCGGATCAACTGCTGGAAACGTCTTTCCCCCGAAGACTTAGGGCGACTGAGCCATGACAAGCAGCTAGCAATTATTGCAGCGATCGAGCAAGCAGCAAAAGAAGATGTGGCAATCGATCGCATCAATGCCCTGAAACCACTCACCCAGAGTAAATTCCCCCATAGTTATCGCCAAATCGCTCAAGCGATCGTGATTGCGATCGGCGCAATGACTTTTAGTGCGTCTTCACACCAAGTCGCTAAATACACCGTTCCTGGCATCATGGTGGCACCTGCTACCATCGCTGGGGGTGTAATCGGGGTGCTTATTGCAGATGGGCTGGCTGGAACTGTGATGGTGGGCTGGTTACTCAATCACAATAGCAAAGCTACTCGCAAGAGAAGCAATTAGTTGGTTGAGCGAAGTCGTTGGCAAATTTATCAAATTTATCAATTTTATGAACTTAGAAGAATTTTACAACAAAAGCTACCAAGCTGAATTGGAACGAGTGGAGTCCAAATTTGATTCACTTCCCAACCCTCTCGTGAAGTCTATTTGTGGCGGTTTGATATCGATCGAGGCAATTACAGTGTTCTCAATCTTACTGCCTAATGGAATTATCGCAGCATTGGTTGGCGCAGCTTTACCCGTATCTTTTCTGTTAGGCATCGCTTACTTATATGCTGAATTCTTTGAATTACCTTCAGCCTATCGACAATTGCTGGATGAATATACCTCTATTTTACAAAAGGATGTAGAAGCAGATGATCAAACAGCAGATAGTTAAACAAATGATCCGCTCGATTGTCAAGTCGAGCGTGACTAGACTCAATAATTCCGAGAATCTTGATTCTAGCGATTCCGAGCCTTTGATGTTTTCTACTTTGGAGCCACCAGTAATGAATCGCCCAAAATTAAAGTTAATCCCTGATATCAGAGAGTATCGAGAAGAATTTATCGATCGATATATTGCTTGGATTATGACTAACGATCCCGATCATCCATTTAAGTCAGAAACGATGCTTAGAGCTAATTATGATATCGAGATTTTTAGCCAACGCATCGCCGATCTAGATTTAGAATATCATCACTACCGTCAACAGCGATGTGGGCAATATCGAATCGACTTAAAAGCGATAGGTACTGACAAATTAGATCTCAATCTTACTGGTATTCCCGACGGTAGATCCAAGCACTTAATTGAAAATGTGCGGGCTGACAAAAAAACGGAGATTACCATCAATTATGAGGAAGATCTGGCAGCACTCGATCGCGAATACGCAATTATCAAACAACAGTGTGAATCTCGGATTAGTACGGCTCGTGAGTCTTTGAATTAGGGCTGCAAAAAATCACTTGATTCCGCTCTTGCACTCTCTGACTATGGTTGGGGAGCAATTTTGCATAGTTGTTTTTGGGCACCACATTAGGGACATGCAATTTAATAAAGTACCAGCACACCGGGTTTCGACTACGCTCAACCCTCGGAGGTTGAGCGGAGTCGTTGGCGTTAGCCTGCCGTAGGCATAACCAAAACCCGTCTAAAATTGGGTATATTATTTATCGGGAATCACCTTAATACCCAGCAACCATACCATCTAAATATTTTTTTGCTCAAAATCGACGCACCCCCCTCGATCGGCTGAAATGACGTATTTTCGTCGAGGTGCGTCGATGCCTCTGCTGGAGAGGGTTTGAGGGCTTAGTCGATCGCTATTTCCACAGTAAAGTATAATGAATTTAGGGGTTGCGTCGATTTGACGCTTGAAACCTTTACTCCGTCTGGGCTTCCAGACGAACACCCTACCGATTGGGTTAAATCGGACTCATTGGAAACCTCAAGGGAACTATGTTCGTCTGGATGGCTATATTCCTCCCTACCGATTGGGTTAAATCGGACTCATTGGAAACAAATTTTGCGTCTGGGCCTTGACCCAGATGGGAACTATGCCCTACCGATTGGGTTAAATCGGACTCATTGGAAACATCACCTGAGTGATTTTTATCCGTTTCTCCATATGCCCCTACCGATTGGGTTAAATCGGACTCATTGGAAACGTGTCATTGTATTGACAAAACTTTATGAAGTAATATCCCTACCGATTGGGTTAAATCGGATCGAGTTAAATTAGAACCATTAAAAATATAAACCTCGATCGAGATAACTCGATCGAGGTTTTTCAATGTTGCTTTGAGATTGCCTGTCACCTTTCCAGAAACAGGGCTTTCTGGCATAGAACTAGACTTGGGACATGAACATATAGAGATACCAACAGAGGTACCAATTGAAACCTACGACTCAACATCTGTTAAATATCTTTGATATTAATGCGCCGACAGAAGCACTCGATCGCATTAAATACATCGTCAAATTTTGTCAGAGAACTGATCGCCTATCGCTGATTCTATTAATTTATCTCTTGCCAGGAGCCGTAGTCGCTCACATCACGATTAATATCATTATTCGATCGCAGACAGAAATTGCTAGTTTCAACCGTGTCATTAATCGTTCGCTCGTGGCGATCTCCGTATCCGGTTTAACTTATATCATCATGTGGGAACGACTATTTCCCCTTTTCTTATGTACTTGGGATTTCTTCCATAGTCATAATTGGGAACCTTTATTCCACAGCTTGATTCAATGGCGAACTATTCAGACCGTAATTCTGATGATGATGCACTATTTTTCTAGTTCCTTCGCCCTCAAAAGCTTTCGGATTACTGAAACTTTTCACCATCGCTACCAAGCACTTCAGAAATTCTCCAATAGCCAATATGAGGGATACATCGCTACTCAAAAAGCCGAGAATGCCACGATCGAACAACTACCACAGATTATTACTAATATCATCAATCAAACCTTAACCAGTCACATGGCAAATGGAGAATTGACACCTGAAACCGTCAAAGAAACACTGAAGATCGTTGCAGAGATGATGGAACAAATGTTGAATCGTCAACCGCTCGATCGAGTGATCGATCTACCGACTCTATCACCAGAAGCTGAATCTGAGCAAGACTAAGCGAGTGATGCTGCACGGCAACCGATCGACAGCACACGCACCAACACCCACTTTCATCACTTATTACTGATGCAGCAAATACCTCTTTCTAGCTTAGATATCACTTATACCAAAACGCCAATCGATCGCGCTTATACTTCACCTCGATCGAGTCATAAGATCATTCCCAAAGATCTCCCCAATGTCCTCCAAAATCCCCAGGAACACCCCGCCGTCAAGCCACCGATAGATAGTAAGGATGACAAGATTTACCTCGGTGATGGGGCAAAGAACCCCAAAGCAGGAGAACTAGCTCCGATTTGGATTCCCAGCGATCTTCTCTCAACTCATACCTTAATCGCTGGCGGAATTGGCTCTGGTAAAACCACGATCTTATTTCGGCTGATTGCTGGCGCAATTAATACTGGTAGAACAGTGATTATTAGTGAAGCTAAAGCCGGACAAAATGGTTATGCGGATGGGGCAGCTTTTACAGATTTAGCCAACTACTTGCAACGCAAATTCCCCGATCTCAAATTATACCGCTGGGTCAGAGGAAACTGTTGGTTTAATCCTCTCCTTTACCTTGAATCACCCCAAGATCGACGGGCATTTTTTGATGGTATTTGTCAGCAACTCCAGGAAAGTGGTGGCGTAAGTGGAGATTTAGTTGGGTTTGTCTATAGTGCTGCTAATATTGCTGATTGGATTGCGACCTACTTATTAGAATTCACATCAGTCGATCGTTGTACGCTTCGCCATTTAATTAAATTTCTGCGCGATCCGGATTGCTTGAAGCAGGAATTAAAAGCTCAGATCGATCGTTACCACCAAGAATTAGCTAGTAATCCCCAACTGGTTATAAACCAAATCAAAATCAATCGACTCTTAGATATTACTCAACAACTGAGACGACTGAACTTTTTTTATTTGATGAAGCCAGAGTTAATTATGACTCGACACGGATTAAATTTATTTACCAACTTATTCGACCATGAAGATTTACTTAAATATAGCGAACCTCAAGCCGATTTACCTGAGCTTCAATTGACCGAACTGCTCTATCATCAATCACTGGTGATCATCAGTCAACCGCTGTACGATCCGGCTTCTAGCGTGATTGGACCGCTATTTTGGGATAGTTTACTCGCCCTAGTGGTGAAATTAGGCCCCAATCCCCCAGCTAGAGGCAATTGTACCCGTCAAAAAGTTCTGGCTGTGCTAGACGAAACCCACCGCCTACCAGTGGGTAGATTGGGTGAAAGTGGTGATTTCTTGAGAGAGTATCAAGTTGGTTTAGTTGAAATTACACCTACCATTGTCGATCGAGAACGGTGGGAACGCAATCGTCATATTTATCAAACTCTGATCTCTCTCAGTCCTGGTGTCCCAGAAGTAGTAGCACTCATCCAAGATCGCCTCCCAAATTTTACACCCAAACCAATTAATAACCTTAGTACTAGTTTTGCTAATAATGGACAAGTACAAACAACTGTTTCCAGAGATCCCAATTTTGCACTCCGAATGAGTGAAGATAATCCAGGCGTTTCCTTCCGTTCGCTGCGAATGACTGGTCAATATACAGGCTTATTACAATCTCTGCGCTTAGATGGTGAAAACAAAGTATTTTGGATTGATTTTGAGCATGAACTATTCAAGGAAATTAAGCCATTATTAGCAGCAGGTGTTCGATCAGACTGCGATCTGGAAATTTTACAATCCATTGATTATATCTTAGGATTAGTCTAATTATTAAATTTCAAAGTCAAATTATCATATTAATTTATTAGGAGAAAGTCATGTCAGATGAGAGCCTAGCCCTAAATCTCGGTGCTAAAGTTGAGGGCAGTAGCAATAGTAGTGAGAAAAACGAAGATATTGAGCAACGTAATATTGAAATTGATACTAAAAATTGCGATGTCGAAACAACAATTAAAGAAAATTGGTGGAGTAAGGAAACTACTGAAAAAATAGACTGTCCCGATCCACAACCTGAGGAACCACTACAGCCTGAGGAACCACAACCTGAGGAACTAAATATTAAATCCTTCGATACCGATGATGGATCTGAAACTCAGTCTACCTATGAATTTTTGGCAGAGGATTCCTTAGCAGAAACTCAGTCTACCTATGAATTTTTAACAGAGGATTCCCCAGCAGAAACTCAGTCTACCTATGAATCTGCATCGGAGTCAGAAATGGAATGTTAGGTAATTGAATAGCAGCAATTCAAGCAAAGTTAATCTTGACTCTGTTTCAAACCTAATACCCCAACACCATCTGTCTTAGTCATTGCAAACGTCTATTTCTTGAGTGGGAAGGGAGTAAGTAGTAAAATCAGTCACTATCCAATGCCTTGATGCGCTACAACGCCAGTAGCCATATTGTGATGCCGGATGTGCGATTACTGATAAACTGGCAAACATCTTTTGGGTATCATAGGTTTATGAAGAGATATCTATTGCTGGACAGTAAAAGTAAAGATATCTTTTATCTCTCCCAGTCCCCAAGTCTCCCAGTCTCCCCATTTCCCCATCTCCCGATCGAATATTATGACTGTATCTACCCCACTACGGACTTTCCGAGTTGATGCTTTGCAGGTTGAGGTTTATCGTCATCAGGCGGATATCGTCAGTCATCTGGTTGCCCAAACTCAATCGTCCCTGAACGGGGTAATCGATCGACAGGGGAGCGCGGCGGTAATTTTGGCTTCTGGGGCTTCACAGGTGAAATTGCTCCAGGATTTGACGACATTTGGTGAAATTGATTGGGGTAGAATCACGCTGTTTCATTTGGATGAATACCTGGGGATTGGAGCTACACATCCAGCGAGTTTTCAGCTATTTATGTACGAATTGGTAGAGCAAAAAGTTGCTGTACGAAAATTTAATTATCTCAATGGTGATACAGTCGAACCAATTGCTGAATGCGATCGATATAATCAGCTATTATCAGCTCAATCGATCGATCTTTGCTTCCTCGGTATCGGTGAAACTGGACACATTGCCTTCAACGATCCTGAAGTCGCCGACTTTAACGATCGATATCCAGTTAAGCTAGTAAAACTAGCTGACAAGTCCCGTCAACAGCAGGTAAATACTGGATTTTTCGATCGAATTGAAGCCGTACCTCAATATGCACTCACCCTCACTCTACCCACAATTTGTCGAGCTACACAGATTTCTTGCTTGGCAATGGGCGAGCGCAAAGCAGCTATTGTTAAAACAATGCTAACTGGTGAAATTAGCACCACTTGTCCAGCTTCAATCTTGAGAAACCATTCTGGTGCTACGCTGTATCTCGACGAAGCTGCTGCCAGTAAAATTAATTAAAATCTCAGATTAATTGAGATTTTAATTACCTACAACACACCCAACCGGAGCAAAAATCCATGTCCGATCGAGATGAAAACATCAGCTTACCGAGTGATGGCGATCGCCAAAAAGTGACGGGATCGAACCTAAATATCCTCGATCTTCAGTGGGAATTACTCGTCTCAGAAGGTGGTTATTGGGATGCGGAGAAAGTAATTCAAATAATTGGAGTGGAGAGTGTCCAGTCTTTAGACAAACTGCGCGAAGAATGTGAAATCATTGGATTGTGGTGGCAGGATCGACATCTCTATCCAGTTTGGCAATTTATCGAAGCTGGCAAGATCTTGCCTGGTCTACCACAGATTTTAAAACATTTGAACCATACTTACTCTGACTGGGAGAAACTTTTTTACTTACTGTCACCAAATCCACGCTTAGACGAGCAAAAAATGCCCTTGGATGAGCTACGCAGTGGCAATCTTGAGGCGGTGATTCTTGCGACGATTATATAATGGTACACTTCACGATCGATGGTAATGTCGATTGTGCTGGCGCACGCAGCTTGAGCACAAAATCACGATCCAAGTGCGGGTGAATCAGAATTGTGAAGTGACATCATCAAGTTAATTATCAAATATTAATTGCAGCAGTATTCTCACTTAGAGCCAAGATGCTACTTCAGCATAGCCTAGACCCTCCCGAATTACTTCAGGAGGGTCGATAGTCATGTCCAGGATAGTTGAGCCTTCCATGCCTGGTTCTGAGCCATCATCGATGATGATATCTACCAGTTTGTCTAAATGGTCGAATAATCTCGCTTTTTCTACACCTAGCGTCGGTTGATAGCCATCCTCGTCTTGAATATGCGCCGATGCTGAAATCAGCGGATTGCCCAGGCTCTCTAGCAGAATTTGGCAAAGGGGATGTTTTGGTACTCTAATCCCAGTGGTTTTGCGCTTGGGATCTTGAACGAGTTTGGGCACAAGTTTGGTTGCTGGTAAGATAAACGTATATGTACCAGGAATCAGATGTTTCATCGATCGATAAGCTGGATCGGAAACTACTGCGTATTCAGAGATGTTAGAAAGCGACTGACACAAAAACGTCAGCGGCTTATCATTTGACATTTTTTTGATCTGGCGGACTCGATCGACTCCCGTTTTCGAGTTGAGGTCGCACCCGATCGCGTAAACTGTATCTGTGGGATATAGCATCACGGCACCATTTTTCAATGCTGCGATGATTTCGTCGATCTTTCTAGTCTGCGGTGTCTGGGGATGAACTTCGTAGATGGTAGCCATTTAATTAATTGATAGTTGATAGTTGATAATTAAATTATCAGCGTGGATATCTTCGATCGACACCAATTGCAATTAATCGTTAAGGAATAGGGATTAAATTAAGATCGAGATTTTCCTTCAGGTTAGCAATATCCTTTGGTAGGGGTAATTCATGAATTACCCCTACCAAAGGATATTGCTCAATTCATAATCCTAGTCAGCAACCTATTTTCTAATTCCCGTAGAAGTTCACGGGGGGTAACAAAAATAGAGAAAATCTGTTAACGTAAGGCAGATGGAAAAAACAGTGCCCGAACTAATAGCAGCAATTACCCCAGAAGAGTGGGAACAGGTGCCAGTAAGCGTCCTCAAGCTAATCG
>JANNDL010000246.1:0-29459 GCA_031387665.1 Chamaesiphon sp. OTE_75_metabat_95
CGATTAGCTTGAGGACGCTTACTGGCACCTGTTCCCACTCTTCTGGGGTAATTGCTGCTATTAGTTCGGGCACTGTTTTTTCCATCTGCCTTACGTTAACAGATTTTCTCTATTTTTGTTACCCCCCGTGAACTTCTACCACGAGTCAAACCTAAGTGGAGCAGAAGATTCATCCAATTGAGACTCGATCTCGATCGTCGATCGATCTGAAATGATTCGATTTGGTTGTGAGATTCGATCGATCGCTCATTGTTTCAAGAGGGAAGATCGATCGAATCCCACATTTGAGAAATTGTAATTCTTTGACCCTAGAAGTCGAAGTAAAGTGATGCCATAAGTAACTTAACTTCGCAAAGTCACCCGAAACTTATCAACAAGAACATCTCGGACTTTCTGTTGCAATGGTTCAACATCAGTGTCAGTTAAAGTTCGATCGAGTGCCCGATAAATTAACCGAATTGCTAGACTGCGTTGTCCTTCAGGGACATTCGTGCCGCGATATTCATCGAAGACTTCGACCTCTTCCAATAATTCACCACCAGCTTTGGTAATTGACTTCTGAATATCGGCTAAGGATAGATCTATAGGTGCAAAGAACGCAATATCTCGATCGGATGGTGGATAGCTAGAATAGTTCTTAAATACTGGCACTAACCGTTCTTCATCGGCAAGATAATTGAGGATCGGATCGAGATTGAGTTGGAAGACATATACCGCTGCTGGGAGATCTTTTTCCTGGCGCAGTTGAGGATGGAGTTGTCCGAAGTAGCCGAGTTTTTGTCCCTGCAACCACAAGGAGGCGGTGCGCCCTGGGTGGAGCTTGGGATCCGATCGATCTGCTTGATACTCTACGGGTAGTTTGAGGCTGTGACAGATGCTTTCAAGTATTCCTTTGGCTTCATACCAAGTCAGAGGTTGAGGCTTGCCGCCAGTTGTCCACCGTCCCATGCCAGGATCGCCACCGAGGATGCCCGCTAAAACATCGGTTTCGGTTAGTCCAGTCTCATTTCGTCCGAAAATTTTGCTAATTTCAAAGCCTTGAAGTGGGCCATTTCCTTGGGCAAGATTGGTCTGGAAACTTTGAATTAAACCAGAGATTAATTCCGATCGCAAGGTCGAATATTCAGTGAACATCGGGTTGACGATTTCTACTTGGGAGCCATTATTTAGCTTCTCAATTGCGTAGGAATATTGGACAACTTCATTCAAGCCAACTGCTCGAAAAGCTGCTCGAATTTGGCGTAATAATTCCTCATCTAAGGAGAGAAAACCTGCTGCTGATTCTGAGGGGAGGGTATCCATGAATCGATCGTAACCATACAGTCTGGCAACTTCTTCAATCAGGTCAATCTCCCGTTCCAAATCGCGATAACGATAGGGCGGGACAATTACCGCCCAGACAGTTTCTTCGGCATCACCCTCTGTTACTGACAATTGACATCCCAAGGCTGTCAAAGTCCGCTCGACATCTTCAGGTGTAATCTCCCCAGGTTCACCATCATCATCGATCGGCCCTAAGATGTGATTCAACCGTTCTAGTCGGAGCTTAATCGTTGGCGTAGCCTCTCCTGTGGAGAATCGAGGCTGGAGGGTCAGATCTGGGCGATGATCGTTGACAGCTTGGCAGACTACTTTACCACCAGCTAGTTGAATGATTAATTCGATCGCCCGATGTGCGGCTGTTTCTAGCTCTGCTAAGTTTACACCCCGCTCGTACCGAGTCGATGCTTCCGATCGGATTCCGCCCTGGCTTCGAGCTGATTTCCGCACTGCAACTGAGTCAAAAATTGCCGATTCTAGAACGATGTTTTGAGTACCTTCAGATACCTCCGTATTTTCGCCACCCATGACACCTGCGAGGGCAACAGGGGTGTTATTAGCGGTAATTATGAGATTTAGAGACTGGAGCTGACGTTCTTGTCCGTCTAGGGTCTTCAGGCTCTCACCTTGCTTCTCGGCATAGCGCACGCCCATTTGGATAGATTCACTTCCACCCACCGATTGCAATTTGTCTGCATCAAAAGCGTGTAAAGGCTGCCCCCACTCTAATAGGATGTAATTAGTCACATCCACCACGTTATTAATCGGGCGAATTCCGGCAGCTTGCAACCGACGTTGGAGCCATTCGGGAGACGGAGCAATTTGGACACCTTGAATCAGCGTTGCGGCATAGATTGCACAGGCGGCAGGTTCGCTAATTTTAACGCTCAATTGCGGTTGGGTTGCAATCGCCGATCGATCTACAGTAGGTAACTTTAACGTCCCGCCAGTTAGCGCGGCGACTTCTCGCGCAATCCCCACCATGCTCAAAGCATCAGCGCGATTAGCAGTGGAAGATAGATCGAGGATGACATCATCCAATCCTAATAGCGATCGAACATCAGTGCCGATTGGCGGCGTATTGGGATCTTCAGCTTCTCCGAAGATGTGAATCCCTGGTGAATCTTTACTCAGTCCCACTTCCGAGAGCGAACAGATCATCCCTTCGGATTTTTCACCGCGCAGTTTGGCGGGCTTGATTTTGAGATCGATTTTAGGTAGATAGGTGCCTACTGTCGCCACCGCCACATGAATTCCCGCTCGGACGTTTGCGGCACCACAGACGATTTGCAATAGCTCCTCGCCGCCGACATCCACCGTACAGACGCTTAATTTATCAGCATTAGGATGTTGGATGCGGGTGAGCACTCGCCCAACGATAACACCATCCGCCCAGGTACTGCGATCCTCGATCGACTCAACCTCAAAGCCAGCCAGCGTTAGGGTTTTTGCTAGTTCTTCTGGCTCTAGCTGACAGTCTACTAATTCTTTTAACCAATTTAGAGCAATATACATTTAAACAATTAATAGTTGATAGTGGGGGAGGGCGGGTTTTGTCGGAAGATGATGGTGTTAGGCGACAATTATTAGCATGAACCCGCCCCTACGGCTGGCTTGCAAAGTGATGAGTCTGTAGGGATAGGTGTCTTGTCGTTTTTTTATTCGGGGGGAACCCCCGAATAAAAACGCCGCTTCATGCAATCTAATGTCGATGCTACTGTTCGATTTTAAACAAAACCTACCCTCCTTCACCAGGATCTCAAATAGGTTCTATACAGGATTCTTACACAACAAAAGCCCTGTCTTCAACTAATTTGAAAACAGGGCTATCTTCTAACCTAACTCTCGTTACTAGCCGACGCTAACGATGATTTTAGGAGCTGGGTATACACCTTTGGAGTATTTAACAGCAAACTCATCCAGGGATGCAGTTTTGATTTTGCTAGCATTACCAGCAGCCCAGAAAGCTGTGTAGCGTTCTGCACATACTTTCTGCATGTATTTGATCGATGGTTTGAGGAAGTGGCGCGGATCGAATTCTTCAGGCTTGCTGAAGAGGGCTTCGCGGACTGCTGCGGTGATGGCAAGGCGGTTGTCGGTGTCGATGTTGACTTTACGTACGCCGCATTTGATCCCTTTTTGAATTTCTTCTAGAGGTACACCATAAGTTTCAGGGATTTTGCCACCGAACTTGTTGATGATTGCCAGGAGATCTTCTGGTACAGAAGAAGAACCGTGCATAACTAAGTGGGTGTTTGGCAGACGGTTGTGAATTTCTTCAATCCGGCTGATGGCGAGGATTTCACCTGTTGGTTTGCGGGTGAATTTGTATGCGCCGTGGCTGGTTCCGATCGCAACAGCGAGGGCATCTACACCAGTTTCTTCTACGAATTGTACCGCTTCATCGGGGTCGGTGAGCAGTTGATCGTGGGATAAAGCACCTTCAAAACCGTGTCCGTCTTCAGCTTCGCCCATGCCTGTTTCCAGGGAGCCGAGGCAACCGAGTTCGCCTTCTACACTTACGCCAATTGCGTGAGCAACTTCGACGACGCGACGGGTAACATCGACGTTGTACTCAAAGCTAGCTGGAGTTTTAGCATCAGCTTCGAGGGAGCCATCCATCATGACGCTGGTGAAACCTTGCTTCATGGCTGAGTAGCAGGTTGCCGCGCTGTTACCATGATCTTGGTGCATGGAGATCGGAATGTTTGGATATGTTTCGACTGCTGCCAAAATCAAGTGGCGCAGGAATGCTTCACCAGCATAAGTCCGCGCACCGCGAGACGCTTGGAGGATGACGGGGCTGTCGGTTTCTTGAGCAGCCTGCATGATTGCTTGGATCTGCTCCATGTTGTTGACGTTGTATGCTGGGATACCGTAGCCGTTTTCAGCCGCGTGATCCAACAAGAGTCTCATTGGGACTAATGCCATTAGAATTTTCTCCTATATCTAAAATTTCTAAATCTTTAAACATGCGATCTGTGTAGATCGACAATTTACGATTATTAACTAAGGATACTTTACCAAATATTTGTAAGTACCGATACTATCCGCGCTAAATTAAATTGCTAAAGCAAGAGGGGGAAGTAGCACAAAACTACTTTCCCCCTCAAAACACATGGGACGCCCGGGGGTCGAACCCGGGACCAGTCGGTTAAAAGCCGAATGCTCTACCACTGAGCTAGCGTCCCTTTTTGGCACGAAAATATCGCGCCTTGACTAATATAGCACAGGGGTTTGAAATCTAGCAAGCTTATTTTAATCAAACTTGGCAGCAAAGGTAACGCTCGTGCTGAGAGTTTCACCTGGAGCGACATGTAGCAAATCTGTGCCTGTGTTCAAACTGTTGCGAGGGCTTGTCCAAGGTTCGAGACAGTAGAAATTTTTATCAGCGACTGTCCAGAAAACGATCGTCCGATAATTTTCGCTCGATGTCATCGTTAGGCTGAGATTTTGGCTGGCATCCTTGACGCTGGCAATTGTCCCCGTGACGGTAGTAAAAGCAGCATCGATTTCAGCTTGGCTAAAGTCAAATTTACCTGCGAAGGGATGAGTTACGCCTGTGTTTTTCTCGGTGTAGCTAGCTGAGGGAATAGCGAAAGTTAGGCTGTTTTTATCTGGTGCGAGGAAATAGGGATGCAATCCACTACTAAACGGCATTGGGGTCGTCGATTTGTTGGTGTACGTCTGATCGATGGTTAATTGACCACCAGCAAGCTTATAAGTGAAGCTGACGCTAAAATCAAAGGGATAGACAGAGCGGGTAGCCTCGTTACTAGTCAAGGTAATCGTCAGACTAGCACCAGTGGTGGTGGATTGGTGGGTGACAGTCCAAGGTAGTTCTCGCCCAAAGCCATGTTGCTTGAGTGAGTACGGCTTTCCGTCAACAGTGTACGCATTATCAGGCAAATTTCCACAGATCGGAAACAGAATCGGGAAACCACCGCGCACACTGAGACTCGGATCTTCATTAAATCGATCGAGATCCAGATACATTAACTCACGATCGTTTACTTTCCAGCTAGTAGCAATCCCACCTCGATCGGGATAAATAGTCAGAGAACTTTTTGTGTCTGTGTCGTTTAAGATATACACAGGCTCGGTTTGAGGTTTTTTGGTGATAGTAAACATAGTTTTAGCCTTTAGAAATTAGGCTTTAGGGGTTAGGGATTAGAGCAATTTAGATTAATAGGTCGCAACTTATTAAGCAAAGAGACGAGCAAACGGGTATTATAGTTATATAGGCTACACGATCGCCGTTGCGTAAATATCGATCGAGTAATTCAAATATTGGCTGCTGACATGAAAATTCTCAACTAAACCTATCCCTTCTAGTTAATTTTGGGAAAGATAGTCTAGTCACCACCTAGATCGCGACTAGAATCCCAGTTCCACCGCCAGATTTATTTGTTTAGGAGAGTTTACCATGTTACACCGCAAGCTTTATCAAATGTGTGAAGATGGTCGGGAAGTGTGTATTTTCCTCAGAGACCAACAACGATGGATCGAGCGTGCGCGGATTACCGACATTGAAGGAGATTTGGTGACGATCCGCTATGAGACTGATGAAGATGATGAAATTTCCGCTTGGGAAGAAATGGTTAGGCTTGAAAGTATTGCCTCTATCAGTCAGAAATTAGCGTCAGTTCATCGTGGGAATAGCGATCCACTAGTATCGGATGATTGTCATGAACTAGAGCAAATCCGCCCGAAGACTACTCCTGAAGAGTAAAAAGTATATATCTGTTTTAGAATAAAATGGAGTAGAGCCTACCACAATTGGTTGACTCTACTCCATTTTTCCTCTCATGGCTAGAGTCAAGTTGGAGAAGTCGGTTTTCTTGCCGTAATGCTATAAATCTCCGCTATGATAGACGGGGTAAAAGGTTTTTTATTCATTTTTAAAAACTGTCGATCCCTATTCCCTAAAGATGAGAGTTGCAGCATTAGGATTGGATGTTGGCGGTAAGCGAATTGGGGTTGCTGGCTGCGATGGATTGGGCATGATGGCGACGGGAATTACCACAATTTGGCGCAGTTCGTTTCAGGAGGATATTGCCCAACTGAAACAAATTATCGCTGAGAGACAGGTAGAAATATTGGTATTGGGATTGCCCTACAAGATGGATGGGAGCATCGGTTCTCAAGCCAAGCAAGTGCAGAAATTTGCGCGGCGGGTAGCGGCTGAGATCGATTTGCCAATCGAATATGTAGACGAACGCCTGACTTCCTACGCCGCTGAAGAAATGATGAAGTCGGCGCAGATCTCAGTATCTCAGAATAAAGGGATGATCGATCGAATCGCGGCGGCTATGATTCTCCAGCAATGGCTTGATGCAAGAACAAAGGAATAACGATGTGCGTGCCAAACTTCTTCCTGAAAGTTCTGCTCATCTCGATCGAATCTATCGTTAGTTTCTTGGGTATTCATAATAGTAGATCGATCGATAATTCTAGTTCTGGAAATGTTGGCGACTGAATCAACTCACTACCTCTAAATTGGTGTAAATCGTACTCTCCATCAATCAAATAATAAACTGTTCAGTGCGGGAAATAACATTAGCCAGTATAATTTTAGCTCATCTTATCGCCAAATATAGTGGACAAAATGGCAAACTCAATCCTAGATTGGCAACTACCGCCGCAATTAGAAATACCTGCTGAGTTTGTCGCAGCGATTCGCGCCTGTAAGCCGACAGCTAGTGGTAAATATGCGGCTCAATTACTATGGCAGCGGGGGATGCGGGAGATCGATCTTATTCCTGGATATCTGGATTGCGACAGGTATCAGCCGACTAGTCCCTTTGCATTTGGGGCAGAGATGACGGCAGCAGTAGAGCGATTGAAAAAGGCTTATATCTACAGCGAAAAGGTGGCCATTTGGGGTGATTTTGATGCTGATGGGGTGACAGCGACTAGCGTACTTTGGGACGGCTTGGGGCAGCTTTTCAGTCAAGGAGAGCAGTTAAGCTATTATATTCCCGATCGAATGAAGGAATCACATGGATTGAATCTAGCAGGGGTAAAAAGATTAGCAAAACAAGGTGTGAATCTGATTGTTACTTGCGATACTGGCAGTACAAATATTGCTGAAATCGAATATGCGGCTAAATTGGGCGTGGATATTATCGTCACCGATCATCATACTTTACCAGTTAAACGTCCGCCTGTTTCAGCAATTATTAATCCGCGTTACTTTGAAGAGAGTCATCCATTATTTCATCTAGCTGGAGTGGCTGTTGCTTATAAATTAGTTGAGGCTTTGTATGAGACATTGCCAGATATTCCCCAGCAGCCTGTGGAGTATTTATTGGACTTGGTTGCGATCGGTTTAATTGCTGATTTAGTACAATTAAAAGGTGACTGTCGCTATCTGGCACAGGTGGGAATTAAACGAATTACGCTTCAAAATCAAGTGGATATAGACGGCTTTCGACCTGGGGTGCATAAATTATTAAAACTCTGTAAACGAAGCGGCGACAGGCCAACAGATATTTCGTTTGGAATTGCACCTCGAATTAATGCAATTAGCCGGATTCATGGAGATGCGAGTTTTGGGGTTGAGTTATTAACTAGCAAGGATAATCTTCGATGTGATGAGTTGGCAGCCGAGACAGAACTAGCCAATACTCGGCGGAAGGAATTGCAGAAAAACACCACGATTAAGATTCAGAAGAAATTAGATGAATTAGATTTGTCAACTACTTCAGTAATTGTCCTATCGGACAATAATTGGTCGCCTGGAGTACTAGGATTAGTCGCGGGACAAATTGCACAGGAGCATGGGAAACCGACGATCCTATTGAGTACAAATAGTGATGGTGATGTGGGTAAAGAAAAGACGCAAATTGCTAGAGGTTCAGCTCGTTCGACTCAGAACATTGACTTATATCAATTAGTCAGTTCTCAAGCTCACCTGCTCAATAGCTTTGGTGGACACCCATTTGCCGCAGGCATGAGCATTAATGTTGAGAATATTCCCATATTTACCGAAGCAATCAATCAACAGTTGCAAACGAGTCTCGATCGAATTCCTGCACCATCAATTCAAACCGATCTAGTCATTACCTGTGCAGAGCTACATCAACGGAGTGGACGCGAATTATTTGAGGATTTGCTGTTGTTAGAACCTTATGGCATGGGTAATCCAGTCCCAAAGCTGCTAATTAGAAATTGTCAATTTAAAAGTATCCAGAATCGGAACATCAAAGACTTTAAAGGAAATACGATTCAGTATATTCGGACGCAGTTTGAATTAGTTGATGAGACTAATTCGAGCGGCTTTCCAGGGCTGTGGTGGGGACACTACGATCATGAGATTCCTCGTGTTAATTGTGATGCAATTGTCGAATTAGATTTTAATTCTTATGACAAGAGATTTGAAGTGCGGTTGGTAGAAGTACGTCCAATGATGATTGAGATGCAATCCAACTCTATTAATCGTCAACAGTCGCTCCAGATTATAGATTTTCGCCAAGTTGAAGCTGATACAGAACTAAACAATCTAGAATCAATTACCTGGGTGAAAACATGTCCTAGTGATTGGGGTGAATTACAGTCTTCATGTCGTCAAGCCGTGCGAACAGATCGTAAATTAGCTCTTGATTATCGATCGACAAATCTAGCCACTAATCGTGAAATTCTCGAACAGTTAATTGGAATTGCTAAGTATTTGGCAACTACCAATACAGCGGTAGAATTAGGGAAAGTCAGATCGAAGCTGAACATTAAAGATCGATCGTTACGATTAGGTTTAGATGTTCTCTCTGATATTGGTTTTCAGATATCATTAAATATTGATACTCAGACTTTGATGATTGGGCTATCTCAACCGCAAGACTCAAGTATAATAGATATTTACGATCTAGTTAGCGTCAATAAATTTTTTGCAGCGATCGAAGAAGAAAGATTTAAGCGAAATTATTTCCTTCAGGTGCCAACTTACGCTATTAGTTAACAAAATTTAAGATTAGTTCGGCTGTAATTTTAGGCTGTTCTAAGTGCGGTACATGCCCACAATTATCAATCCAATGCAGTTGGGAATGCGGCAGTCTTTGTTGAAATTGTTGGGCTGGCTTTGTGCCCAAAATCCGATCCTGTTTGCCCCAGACAATCAAAGCTTCTTGCTGAATTTCTGGCAATCTGTCGAGTAAATATCCATAACCACCGCTGCGGGTAAAAGCAATTAACGTCTCACTCCATCTGGGCATTTCCAGATGCAAAGCTGCACACAACTGAGCATCTGCGGTGGCAAATGCTTTGTCAAAATAAGCTTTCTCGCTGACACCTTGACGCACATTTGGGCTAGAAAGAAACTTGGTGGCTAAATTGCCGAGTGGTTGAATCAAAAACTTACCTATCGCAGGTGGCTGACTAAATCCTGCACTATCAATCAGCACTAATTTGTCAACAGCTTCAGGATACTTAAGTGTAAATTCAATTGCTGCGGCACCACCCATCGATACACCAATTAAAATCATCGGTTGGTTAATCATAGTTTGCCAAAATGCCTGAAGATGAGTGCAAATACTCTCAGAGCTAAATGGACAATCAGCCAACCTTTCGGTGAATCCAAATCCTAAAAGATCGATCGCCCAAACCTGTTGTTGAGCTGCAATAATTGGGATGACACGTCGAAATTCAAACAGCGAACTATCAAATCCATGTAGAAAGATGATTGGTACTCCTTCAGTTCCTTGACAAACATAACTAGTCGCAATCGGTTGAGCAAATAGTGAGGTAGTGATATCTACTCGCTGAATTTGACTAGCTAGATCGATCGAACTTGGCTCTGTTAATTGTTGAACGCTGGCAGGTAAAAAACTAGGAAACATTAACAATTTTCACCTGACTAGCTGCTTCAAAAGCCTTAACTCTTGCTAAATCTGTAGTCTCCGCCTTTGCCAGAGCCACGCCCATCCGCCGATAGGGGCGAGAGTCAGGTTTCCCAAATAATCGGATATCTACATCGGGTTGACTGAGAGCTGCTGCCACTCCAGTAAAATAGATTGAATCAGAGGTTTCACTCGCTAAAATCACCGCACTCGCTGCTGGCGCATATTGAATAATATTCGGAATCGGTAAGCCCAATATTGCCCGTAAATGTAGCTCAAATTCATTCAAGTTTTGCGAGATTAAAGTTACCATTCCAGTGTCATGAGGACGGGGCGATAGTTCTGAAAAAATCACTTCATCAGCAGTGATAAAAAACTCTACACCAAAGATTCCGGCACCGCCCAATACATCAGTTACTTTAGTGGCAATTGCTTGAGCCGCCAAAATTTGAGCGGAGCTAACTTCGGCTGGCTGCCAAGATTCTTGATAATCACCGCGCTCTTGACGGTGCCCAATTGGGGGACAAAAAATCGTTGGCGCGTGCCACTGTTTGATCGTTAGCAGGGTAATTTCAATCTCAAAATTGATAAATTCTTCAATGATTACCTTCTGACTATCACCTCTAGAACCATCAATTGCATAGTTCCAAGCTGTCTCAACTTCTGCTGCATTATTGACGACTGATTGCCCTTTTCCCGATGAAGACATCACTGGTTTGACAACATTTGGAAATCCAATTTCTGCGGCTGCTGCTTGCATTTCTACTAGGGTTGTCGCATAGGCATATTTAGCTGTCCGCACACCCAATTCCTGATGAGCAAGCTCTCGGATTCGATCGCGATTCATTGTATAGTGCGTCGCTTTAGCCGTCGGTATTACAGTAATTCCCCTTTGCTCAAATTCAGCTAACTTTTCGGTTCTAATTGCTTCGATTTCAGGAATAATATAGTCGGGCTGATGTTTGGTGACAACCCGCTCAAGATCGTCCCCACTGAGCATCGAAATTACCTCAAACTCATCCGCAACTTGCATTGCTGGTGCGTGGGGATATCGATCGACTGCAATCACATGATTACCCAATCGTTGAGCTGCAATCGTAAATTCTTTGCCGAGTTCACCTGCTCCCAACAACATCAACTTTTTGGGCAGCTTCAGCATATTTTCACTCATTCGCAACCTGCTATTCTCGATTCACTATTTCCAGTTAATAATAGCTTCGATCGCCCACCTTGGGCAACCTCGATGGGTTGTGACGGTTTTTTCACTGATGGGATTACCTTGAGTATCGTGGATAGTTTCTGTTCTGACGATCGTTTCACCATGTTCGAGATATTCCTCTAGCACATCGAGCGCGTTAGCCATCAATTGTGCTGAAATTGGGGTCAAAGTTTGACCAGTTAGCGTACTACTGCGATCTTCTTCATACAAGAGTGATGAGTTGGACGGACGATTAAAACCTGATTGAGACATAGTAGCATTTGGATCGAATGGTAGCTCGCTTTGAACAGAACCTTCGATCGCCAGTTTAGAGATGATCTTACCTAAAATATCACTATCAGTGCCGTCATTGGAGACATTTTTGGTGGTATTTAAGTCGGCATTAACAACAGTAGCCACATCGCCTAATTTGGCAATCCAGGCGATCCGATCTCGCCGCGCGAGGGAAATCAAACCTAGTCTGGTTTGGACATCCAACCTGTCATCAGTACAGATCATCTGTTGAACACGATACCATTTCGATCGAGCAAGGATGAGAATATCTAATTGTAACCCAATTGGATCCTGGTGCTGGTTTGCTTGCCAAGTATGCCACAACACATCTGCTGGCTCGTATTCCAGTGTATAACCCTGGGGAATTTCATACTTTTGATACCGCATGAATCCGCGATCGACAGTAGCTGTATCGATCGGGATAAACTGACAATCAGAGATAATCTCTTGAATCATCGTCGAATATTTACTATCTTTTTTCACCAAGATGTAATGCAGTCTTTCCGAAATCTTGTGAATTGCAATCAAGTCACCAGTTGGGGTGGACAATTGCAATGAATTGTGGGCGTAATCAATTCGCAGATCCTGATTGACTACCAATCTTTTCTTCCCCCGTGCAAACCGCCGAATAATTGTGCGGTCATCTAGCCTGTCGAAGATATTCTGGCGATCTGCCAGCTCAGGTGGTAAACTTAAGTCCTGGGAAATTTCAGTCAAGCTTGCCGCCTCATCAGTAGTCATTTGTTCCATCCGATCGATTGAAGTTGTAGTTGAAATTTGGAATTTTAATAAAAAACTAGCGGATCAAATCTCTGATTGTCTGATGTCGTTGGCAGAGCCTACGATCGGTAATCAAATCTTCATTATCTCAAACCTAGCTGAGTACTACCATCAGGATCGAGTCGATCTGTCCTACACCTGCTCTCTCCTAGAGTACCCAAGATTGCTCTGGTTATTAAACACTCCATTAACTTATGTTGGGATAGTTCGGGCAACCCCGAATTTTAGCTGTATCAATTATTACATCTTTGTTGCTGTAGCAGTTTTGATGATTTGTAGCCCAAGTTACTGAATTTTAGAATATATCCTCTAGTGGAAAGCAAATGTTATTTTTGGCTATTTTTGCTGGTGAATTGTTGAGTGATTGACGATAAACGGTAAACTAGAATGCAGAAATCAAAATACTAACATCGCAGAATGTAGCTTGCGATACTCGATCTTTAAAAAATCACAAGTGTGAGGAAAAGCATCACTATAATGACCAATTCACTATCAAAAAATCTGCTCTCACCCATCCTACTTGGCATTGCTGTCTGGATGGCTAGCGCATCCGCAACAACAGCTAATCCAGCTAATCCTAAAATCACCATCGTCCCCCAGAGTGCAGCAACTCCGTTGCAGAACATCTCCTCTGAAGCATCCACATCACTGAAAGCTAATAATTCGCTCGCAACGATTGTGGGCACAGAGGCTACCACAGAACAACTCAATCAAGCTACCGAGTCAGTAGAAGTTAAGCCTGGAGACTGGGCATATCAGACCCTCCAAGCCTTGAATGCCAAATATAGCTGTAGCGACATGCCCACAGGCAATCGCGCCCTCTCCCGTGAAGAATTTGCCACTAGTCTCAACGGCTGCATCCAGTCAATGGAAGAGCTAGTCGCCAGAAGAAAGCCCCGTAAAGTCATCAAAAAAAGAAGAGCAGTACCAGCTCAAGTAGCACCTGAAGTTGTTACCCCGCAGCCAGCAGCACCTGAGGTTGTACCGCCAGCTCCAGTTGCACCGCCAGCTCCACCAGAAGTCTCCCAGCAAGATCTCGACCAGCTCAAGCAACTAGTCCAGTCTTTTGGCACTGAACTACAAGGCGTAGATGCGCGGATCAAAGCCATCGATGGCAGACTCGCCGACATCAAAGAAAAGAGTTTCTCAACTACTACCAAACTAGTTGGCGAAGCAATTTTTGCAGTAACTGGTTTGGCTGGTGGTCCTGCTGCTGCAACTCGCAACACGATCTTCTCAGACCGAGTTCGGCTCAATTTCCGCAGTAGCTTTACTGGCAAAGATTTGCTGCTAGTTCGGCTCCAAGCACGTAACAGCAACAGCTTTGCTGGCTCTGCCACAACGTCTCCTGCGAGAACAAATATGGCACGGTTGGGGTTTGAAGGTAATGATGATAACGCTACCACTTTGCACCGATTACAATATCAATTGCCATTAGCTCCCACTACTAAAGTGTTTGTGGAAGCAGTCGGTAGTGAGTTCAATGATAACTACTTCACCTTTAACCCTGAGCATCAAGCTGCTGGAACTGGTGCAGTTACCCGCTTTGGTCGGTTTGCACCCATCTATCGCCTCAGCAATGAAGGTGCAGGGATTGGGGTAGATCATAAATTCAGTCCCAATTTAGGTTTGGTACTGAGTTATGCTGTGCCTCGCGTTGGTATTCCAGGCGTTAGTGGTACCAATCCTGAATCAGTCAGTAGTCCAAGCAATATCGCTACAGATGGTTCTGGATTATTTAATGGCTCTAACGTGCTATTCTCTCAACTCACAGTCAAGCCTTCTGAGGATGTTAGCTTGGGCTTCGCCTATGCACGTTCTTACAACTCTGCTGGTACAGGTCTTTCCGGTGCCAATGGTAGTAACATTGCCAACAATCCGTTCAACTCTACGGCGGCAACATTAGCAGCAACTACTGCCAATCACTACACTCTCGTTGGGAGTGTCAATCTTTCCAAAGATCTGATCTTCTCAGCTTGGGGCGGTTTGACCCAAGCTGAACGACTAAATGCACCTGGTAAGGCAGATATCTGGAATTATGCCGCAACTTTGGCTGCGAAGGATTTTGGATCAAAGGGCAGTACGTTGGGCTTTGTCGTCGGAATGCAACCAAAATTAACCAGTAATAGTGGTGCTACTCTTACCCGTGTAGATAAAGATACTAGTATGCATCTTGAAGCTTTCTACAAGTATAAAGCTAGTGATAATCTCTTCATTACTCCAGGGTTATTGATCCTCACTAATCCTGAGCACAATTCAGCTAACCCAACCGAGTATCTCGGTACGATTCGGACAACGTTTGTGTTCTAAGAACCCTGATTCTAAATCCGCTCGCGCAGGGCTACCCTGTACACAGAAGTTGGTTTGAGTTGATGCGTAGATCTTAGGGTACCCTTCATGGGTACCCTAAATCTATGCTTAGTAATAGTCTGTATGTATTGGTGCAAGATATGAAGTTATTATTTTGAGCCTGTTAGCTGAAGATTGCTATAGTTGAGGATTGACACTCGATCGATAATAGCTAATAACCAATGAAACGACGGAATATATTACTTGGAGCGTCCAGTCTCGCTACCGCCGCAATTGCTGCTGGTGCAGGACTAAGTGTTGCCAAACAACCAGATTCTAAAATTGCTACTCCCATTAATACTCTCGGTAGAAATATCCAGATTGCCAAGGATTTACCAGGCTATTATGTGACTCCAACTGGCACAGGTAAATTTCCGGCAGTGATTGTATTGATGGAAGCTTTTGGACTGAATCAATGGTGTAAAAGTATCTGTAATCGATTGGCACAATCTGGATTTGCGGCTATCGCTCCCGACTTCTATCGGGGAGCTACTTATGCCTATACGGATGTGCCTGGAGCGATAGCCAAATTAAAATCTCTTAATGATGATGCCATCATGGGCGATGTTGGTAAGAGTATTGAATTCCTATCAGGTAAACCAGAAATTAATGCCAGTGGCATTGGTGTAATTGGTTTTTGCATGGGTGGCAGATATGCCTTCCTTTCCAGTTCAGTTCATGCTACCAAAATCAAAGCGGCAATTGCTTTTTACGGTGGTGGAATTGATGCGGCTGCTGGCAATCCATTGGGGCAAAAATCACTGCTCGATCGAGTCCCCGCCATCCAATCACCGATCATGTTGATGTATGGTAGTGAAGATCAACTGATTGCGGCTGAAGAGCATGGTCGAGTTGCGGCTGCTTTATCTAAGGCGAAGAAACGCTATATCATGAATCAATTCCCTAATGCTGGGCATGGATTTATGAGTAATGACAGAGAGGGTTTTGCACCGGGAGCCGCAGCGGAAGCATGGATGATGACGACTGGATTTTTGAGTACTAATTTGAAGCCGAAGAAGCGGAAGTAGGATTGTAGCGGAGGTTGTGCCCTCATCCCCAGCCCTTCTGTCTTGTCGTCCGGCTCTGGCTCCCCTCTCCCAAGCTTGGGAGCGTCGTGTTTATTCTGGGGTTCCCCCAGAATAAAAAAACGACAAGACAGAGGGGTTGGGGGTGAGGGCAGGATCTATGCTTTTCATACTTGAATTCAGCAACGCCCAATTTTCCATAGGATTTCAGCTTCTATCATTAACTGCTGCGGGTAAAGTCTTCATCAAGGTTGCCATTTCGATCGCATTTAGGGCATAGCCCCAGCCATGATTGCCCTTAATTCCGGCACGTTCTAGGGCTTGAGTCATAGTGTCTACAGTCAGCACACCAAAAATGACAGGTGTGCCACTCTGGAATCCGACAGCGGCAATACCTTTAGAAACTTCTGAAGATACATAGTCAAAGTGAGGCGTATCGCCGCGAATTACAGCACCTAGACAGATAATCGCATCATATCGATCGGTATAAGCAAGTTTTTTGGCTACCAGTGGCACCTCAAAGCAGCCTGGTACCCACACATAGTCTACTTGAGTCCCGTTGGGGTCAACATCAATCCCGTGGCGTTTCAGGCAATCCTGGCAGCTTTCTAGCAGTTTATTCGTAACTAGATCATTAAACCTGCCGATCACGATCGCGAACCGCAGGGAATTGTCACAGACGAGAGTGCCTTCAAAGGTTGCCATTGGGGAGTGTGGGAGAGGGGGAGAGGGGGGGACGAAGAGACGGGGGAGACTGGGGAGATCGGTTGCGATTGAGACGATATAGTCATCCTAGCAACCGATCGAGAACCTCGGCAATCTAAACTACCAAGAAGTTCAAGACACCAACGACGACTACCAGCAGTCCCCAGGCTCCTGAACCGACGAACAGGAGTTTTTTCGATCGATCCCAGCTTTGTGGTGCTGCATAAGCAACAGGCACACCGACGATCATCACGAAAGAGAGTAGCACTAGGGCAAACAGTGCCAGGTTAAAAACTACGATCATTACATTACGCTCCCAAAACAGCAAAATTCTAAATCAGCTATCTAAAAATTTAACATCTCTTTGGCTTGGTTGCTGGTTATTTGTCGGTTATTTCTCGATCGCACAAGTTGTGGAGAGACTGGGGGAGGGGGTGACTGGGAGAAATGGATAGCTGCGTTTCTGCCATCTATTGCCTAGAAATTAGACAGATCTAGATCTGATTGGGTTTTTAAAAAGGATAACAGTCTGGCTTTAATTCGATCGACACCACCCACCGTATTAGATTCAATGTTTACAGGTATTACCGGATCGTGCAGGGATAGCCGCAGCAAGAACCAGCCATCTTCGCCGTCAGCGGTACAAGAAACTCGCACTCCCTCATAATTATTGGGGACAATCTTCCAATCAGGTTGGCTAGCTGCAAATGCTTCCATCTGAGTAATTACTTCGTTACCGACTGCTTGAAAATCATCAGCATTAATCTTGATTCGTAGCTCTTTGCTTTCGACTGGTTCTTGCAAGTTAGCAATTAGATCTGTCAATCTTTTGCCTGCTAATCTCGACTTTGCGAGTTCGATTAATAACTTGCTGACTAAATAAGCACCATCATCTAGAAAGTGATTCTCTTTCATGGCGGCATGTCCAGAAGTCTCGATCGCTACCCATGAATCTTGCCCTAATTGATTTAGGCGAACTGATTCATTGATAACGTTTTTATAACCACGTTTAAAGCGATGATGAGTACCGCCTAAATCTTGCTGAATAAAGTTAGTCAATCCATCAGAAGTAATCGAATCAGTCACAATTGTAGAACGAGGATATTCTTGGAGAACGATCGCACTAATCAGTCCAATTAATCGATTGCGATTGAGTTCTTTGCCTGTACTATCTACCGCCGCCGATCGATCGACATCTGTATCAAAGATAATTCCAAAGTCCGCCTGGTGTGCGATGACAGCTTGACAAATTGCCGCCATTGCTGTCGGATCTTCTGGGTTGGGAACGTGATTGGGGAATGTTCCATCTGGATCGAGAAACTGGCTTCCCGTGGTGTCTGCACCTAGTGGCTGCAAGACTCGATCGACATAAAATCCCCCCGCACCATTACCCGCATCGACAATTATTTTTAAACCTGCTAAAGGTTGTTCAAAACTGGTAGGGTGATTGACAGCAGCGCGGATTTTATCAACGAATTGATTGGCATATACTGACATGAAATCGCGCTTGACAATATTACCTTTAGATTCATTAGTTACAAATTTATTAGTAGCTGCTAATGTTAGAATAGCTGAAATATCCTGTTTCTCTAAACCACCTTTAATGGTGAAGAATTTCAAGCCATTACGATTAAATGGGAGATGACTGGCTGTGAGCATAATTGCGCCATCACACTCAAATTCAGCGGTGATCGTACTCATGAACATTGCCGGAGTCGAAGCCAGATCGAAGTCATTGACGTGACTACCGACGGCAGTAATTCCATCCATAACTGCACCCATAATTGTCGGGCCAGATAGTCTGCTATCACGTCCCACCCCAATTGTTAATTTATCGGCAGATTTATTGACTTTCTGCGATAGCCAGGTTGCAAAAGATTGTCCGAGAATTTTAGCGATTTCAGGGGTAAGATTAACATTTTCATTGGGAACGCCCTCGATCGCAACGCCCCGAATATCTGAGCCATTTTGGAGCTTGTTCCAGTTAAAATCTTGCATAATCGCCATGTGAAGTGAAATCCGTGATTTTCCGATCGCTATAGCCAAAGTACTCTAAAATGAGGGTCAAGATGCACACACTTTCTAAAATCTTTTAGTGTTTTCGCCAGTTACTCGCAAAAACTTGTGGTTCGATCGATTGATGGCAATTATCGCCTCGATCAGTTTGATTGTATCAATGTTCGATCTTACTTACATTCCCTGTCGTGATTTCTACTTCCGCAATCTACCTGATGTAATTGAGCAATACGATAGGTTTAAAGGGATCGAACCCCATCGCGAAACCGAGCGATATCTCAACGCTGTCGAGCAACTCGAGCTGACTGTCAAGCAAACTGGATTAGCCTCTGCTCAGGCTCGGAGCTGGCTCCAGCAATTAGACACTCTGAGTGTCAGCCTGATCCAAAATAATCCCTTTCAAGTAGCTGAAAAAACGGGGAATCTGGAAAAGATTAAAAATCAAGTTCGCGACAGAGTACAGAACCAATCAGCCAAAGGTTCGTTTCAAACTTTCTGGAGTCAAGCGTATCTAACTAAGGCTGGCTGGAACAAAGAGATTAGTTTTTACGATCAAAGAATTAAGCCATTAATCGTTACTAATTATTATCGACGATTGGATATCTCTGGTAACTATATCGATCTATTCTGGCAGATCGATCTGATTTTTATTGGGATTTTTGCGATCGACCTAATTAGTAGAACTTACTATATTCGCCGCCACAATCGTCATCTCAGTTGGCTTCAGGCGATCGTCCGTCGCTGGTACGATCTGATTTTATTATTACCATTTGCCCAATTCTTACGGATAATTCCAGTTCTAATTCGCTGGCATCAGGCAAAATTAATTAACCTTAATGTGATTCAATCAGAGTTGAATCGGATATTTGTCGGGCAGATTGTGACAGAACTAACCGATGCAGTGGTGATTCAAGTTTTGAGTCAAACTCAAGGCGCAGTCAAAAATGGTCAAATAGCTCAAACGATTGCTAGTTATCTCAAGCAGCCGCACATCGATCTAAACAATACCAATGAAATTGAGGTTTTATTTGAACTGATTTTAGAAGTAATTGTCTATCGAGTCATCCCTAAAATTCAACCAGATTTAGAAGCAATTTTTAGACATTTATTTCAGAAGGCTCTATTAGAGTCTCCGGCTTATCGCAATCTTAAACTGTTACCAGGTATAGGGGAATTGCCAGCTCAGGCGATCGATCGAGTCGTCAAAGAAGTTTCAGGATCCATCTACATCGCGCTAACTAAGATCCTAGAAGACCCCGATAGTGGCAACCTCAGTCGTCGTCTAGCTGAAACCTTAACACAATCGATCGGTGATGAAATGCAACGCGGGCAAACTATCGTCAAAATCGAATCTTTACTCTACGATCTTTTAGAAGAAGTCAAAGTCACGTATAACAGCAGCAAAGAAATCTAAATATTAAATATATGGAAATTACAATTGTAGACTATACCCAAGCCAATCTTGAATTAACCGATCTGGAAATTGATATAATTAAAAATATATTTAGTGCAGTAAAAAATAAACTAAACCATGAACCAGAATTCCAGACTAGAGTTGGCAGCTACTATGTAGAGGCACAACAGTTAGTCACATCATTAAGTAACAATGGCATTGTCGATTTAGCAGAAGTTACTTTTATCAATAATATTTTCAATGAAATCTGCAATGGCATCAAAATTGATGACTTCGATATTGTCGTCGGTATTTCTAAAGTAGAGGCGAAATCTTACTTGCGTGCATTTAATAAGCTAATGAATCAAATGCGTGATGATCGATGAGTAGGGGTAATTCCAAAATCACCCCCATTTTTAAAAACTAATTCATCGATTCCAGATAATCCCGAACACGGTTACGGCGTTTGGGTTGACGCAGTTTTTGGAGAGCTTTGGACTCAATTTGGCGGACACGTTCGCGGGATAGATCTAGTAGTCGTCCAATATCAGCTAGCGAATGCGCCTGTTTATAGCCTAATCCAAACCGGAGACAAATTACTTCTCGCTCGCGATCGGTCAGATCTGCCAGTAGAATCACGAGTTCGCCTTGGAGTGACTCCCGCATCATCATTTGTTCTGGAGTGACATCATCGGCTTCGAGCATATCCCCCAGTTCTGTGTCCCGATCCTTACCCACCTTCACATCCAATGATACCGATCGAGGGACACGCATCAGCACTTCTTGCAATTGCACCAGCGTCATATCCATCGCTGTCGCAACTTCTTCTAGTCGGGGAGATCTACCTGTGGCTAAACTCAGATCTCGTTGGACTTTTTTAATCTTATTCAGCTTTTCGGTGATGTGGACAGGAAGACGAATATTCCGACTCTGAGTAGCAATGGCGCGGGTAATTCCCTGGCGAATCCACCAATAGGCATAGGTGCTAAATCGATAGCCTTTAGTCGGATCGAATTTGTCTACCGCTCGTTCCAAACCCATTGTCCCTTCTTGAATCAGATCCAATAGTTCCAAGCCGCGATTTTGATATTTTTTGGCAACCGAGACAACTAATCGGAGATTAGCCTCGATCATATGTCCCTTAGCGCGGATTCCTGAGGTCTGAATGGCATCAATTTCAGCAACTGTTACTTCGGCTAGTTCTGCCCATCTTTGTTTGCCAGAGGCTAATCTCGGCTTGAGTTCAGCCACAGAAATGCCTGCCATGCTTGCCCACCGCTCCAGGGAAGGACGATGCCCCAATTGGGCTGTCAATCGATCGTGAATCTCGACTGACTCGACATACTGTAAAATTACTAAATCATCAACTTTGCCAGTTTTTACCTGTTCGGCGGCATTAGCGCGGAGTTCAAGCAGTTGGACATAACGCTGCACGAATTGCGCTTCAGCAACCTCTTCATCTTTGTCGAGCAGTCGGACTTTGCCAATTTCTTGGAGGTATAAGCGCACTAAGTCCTTACTGTAGTAAAGATTTTTAGCCGCATTTGGCACCGCCGTACTATCGAGATCTGGCTCAAACAATTCTGGCAAAGATGTTCGCAAACTATCCTCATCCATGTCCATGCCTTGCAGATCTAAACCTGAGGCTGATGATTCATCATGTTCTATTGATTTGTACAAGGATTTACTCGACATAGACTATTCTCAAGTGTGCTTTTAAAAAATTCAGATCTGCAAGACCTCGATCTCACGGATGCTGGTATAGTTTGCCGATACTCAGGCATCGATTTGACTGGCTCATTAATCAGCCGTTATGTATAGCATTCCCACCTCTACCCGCAAATCCCTCACTCGTCAACTAGTTTCTTTTGATTACAAGGCTCGAATGAGGGTGGATCTGTCTGTTGTCGCACAAAACAACCCAACATCAGGAGTAGATGTTGGGTTGTTTTGGGATGATGGTGCGTTTTGCTGCGGCGTTTTTATGCGGGGTTCCCCCCGCATAAGAAAACGACAAGACAGGCGCAGTAACGCACCCTACGGGCTAATCAATGCTGAGAATCCAGGTGCCAACGTATCGAGCTAGGGGAAAATTAACACTGCTCTTGACTTGGCAACTAAAGTAGTACATGCCGCTGCTGTCAGGATTTTGGACGTTATTGAGTACGACTTCGATTTCACCTTTGGTTTTGAGCTGTTGGGCGAGATCGATTTCGATAGTCTGACGTTCTCGATCCCATCTGGCAGCCTGCACGGGGATTGACTTGTCACCAACAAATACTTCTACTGCTTTGTCATCAAATTTCCCTTTGAAGTAGTCAGGATAAGTAATCTGAATTTGGGCAGCCCCCAGCCGATTGATTTTCGAGCCAGGAATCTTGAGTCTGTATCGATCGGTAACACTGCGATTACCTGAGTCTAACCGATAGGCAAGCTGATTTCCCTGTTCGACTCCACTAAATAATGTAAATCCAGGTAAGCTGTCAGCTCTAACGACCCTGGGTACAGATGCAATCAAGCAACTAGCCAAAGCAAAAATCGGTAATAATCTCTGAGCCGTTTGAATATTCAACACTTATTCTCCACTAAATCTCCCATATTAAGAATATGCTACTCGAATTCTTGATTAATTAAAGCCTCATTGGTCACTTATTAATGAAAAAATCTGTGAGAGATACTTGGATCCATATTCACTAAACCACCAGCAACTAGACCACTAAACCACTAACTCCCAGTTGTTTGCGTAAAAACAATCTTTCTGGTCGATGCCAGGGGATAATCGACCACACAAATTCGCTAGAAACAAGCTCATAGCCGAGCTTTTGATATAAGTTTCGACCCCGTTCATTATTACCCATCACATGGAGATGGATTTCGGTATAGCCCCAATTTAACGTCTGTTGCTCGCAGCTTTCGATCAGTTTTTGAGCTACGCCGCGCCGCCTGAAGTCTTTGCTGACAGCGAGATTGGAGAGATAAACATAGCGATGATGATTTTGGCGATAGCGTTCGGCAGTGCGGACACCAACCTCTACGGTACCAGAAATACAAGATTGCTCTCGATTCTCCCCGGGAGAGGCTGTGCCTAACGGCAGGCTGTCGCCAACGCCAACGATCCAAAGTGCAATCGAGCAAACTTGTTGCTGGGGCTTGCTATGGAGCGCGCTCGGAACGCGGGTACGCAGGCGGTTCCGCAGATCTTCGGCAATCCCGATTTTAAATAGTGGTGTGAACCAAGCCATCCAGCCGCGATCGAAATGAAAGCTGCGCGTGATAATATCGGCAACGCAGTGGATTTCATCTTCACGGACAGGACGAATCTCAATCTGAGCTGAATTGATGACGATCTTCGGCTCGATATTTACAATCGTGTCTAAATTATTGAGATTTGTGCTAAGTTCCGACATATCAAATGTTTGAGCAACTCGATCGCGAACGACTTTACTAATTGAGATGCTGACTATCTAGATTGGTAGTGAGTCGCTTTACAATAAGAATTGACAGACTCACTCAACCGATCTACATCATAACTCATTTAGCCGATCGCACATGCGATCGAGGTAATCCATTGGCATCTCCCCTAAAGCATCCAGCCCCGTCTGAAGAGCAAACAAAGAAGGTTAATAGTGTTCCGGCTGGCAAGCCCCCAATTATGTTAGTCGAAACCGCTTTCCTCGCGAGCACGGCGAGTTTATTGTGGCTATTCAATTACTATTTGCCAGGAATTCCGGTATTTAGAATCTTTTTCCCAATTCCGATTGCTTTGATCTACTTGCGCTGGGGAAATCGCGCCGGATGGATGACAGCTCTGGTGTCTGGATTGTTATTATCCGTACTGCTGGGGCCAACTCGAAGTATCCTGTTTGTAATTCCCTATGGGCTGATGGGGGTACAGTTGGGAGCATGTTGGCGCAGACAGTCGAGCTGGCTCACTTCGATCTCCCTCGGTGCATTGCTCGATTGTATCGGCGTATTCTTTCGCTTTTGGCTGACTTCAGCCTTTATCGGTGAAGATCTGTGGATGTACCTGATGGCAAGGATTCACGATTTAGCCGAATGGATTTTTGTGCAATTGGGGATCCTGGCTGAACCCAGTCTAATGGTAATTCAAACTTTAGCGATCTTCCTAATCTTATTTAGCAATATCGTCTATCTTTTCGTCGTTCATCTAGTTGCACTCTTGATGTTTGAAAAGTTAGGCAATCCCATTCCCAAAGCACCAGCATGGGTTGATACTTTGTTGGATTTGTGAATTAGTTGGGAGTTGGGAGTGATTAGCAATATCTAACTTAAAATACAACTCTATCTTTACCGCATGAAGATATCAACATAGTCAGTTGTCACATCACATGGACTTTTCATTTGCTGTAATCGCCAGTATTTTCTATTCTCAGTTATTTTGAACACCATTTCACCATCTCGTTCGCAAGCTTCGCCTTTGTTGATATGACTAATTTGGGTGACAATCTTGCCTTGAAATGTAAATTGTTTATCTTCAATTTTAATAATTTTGCCGTTGATGTGGAGATAGTCTTCTCCTTTGGTCTGATTTCCGCTCACAAGCATCATCCCTTGCCGATCGGTTACTTTGAGATTGCCAAATTCAGACCAATTATCTGAACCAATCCATTGCAGATTCAGCTTATGCTTACCAACTAATTGTCTAGCCGCAGTCGGACTATTAACGATAGTTTTGGTTTGGGGTTCTGGTTGTGCCTGTAGAATAGTTGGCGATAGGGTTAGAGCTAAACCGATCGATATTAACTTAATACTATTGCTCATATTGTTAATCAATTTAATCACTAGTCTGGCGATATTGTTCGATAAAATCTTGGACGATTTGACGGTATTCGCGCATAGTTTCATCGACCCAATTACGATCGTTACCGTTGACATAAATATGCACCAAAGGTTCCCCTGCATCGGGCAGAATTAACACCCAGCGATCATCTTGATAATTGATGATTTTGACCCCATCTTCAGTGTCGAGATATTCGGGCTGATGATTTTCGAGGATGTGGCGCATCAAACCGCCTTTGGCTGTCCAGGGACAGCGAAGGGAGTGACTGCGATAAAAGACGCGGGGTAGCTCGGCGCGGAGGCTGCTGAGGGAACGCTCCTGGCGCGTGAGCATCTCGATTAATTTAGCGATGCAAAACATCGCGTCGAAGCCAGGATGAAATTCGGGAAAGATAAAGCCCATCTCCCCACTCCCACCCAAGACGACGTTGGGCAACTGTTGACAGGCTTCCATCAGCGCGGTGGGACTGGCTTTAGTCCGCTTGACTTTGCCGCCATGCCGACGGACAATTTGTTCGATCGCACTCGATACTTGGACGGGGACAACTACGGTACCGCCAGGGTAAGCTGTCAGGACGATTTGCACCATTAAGGCGGTGAGCATGTCGCCGCGAATTGGCACACCTTCCTCATCGACGAGGATGAGCTGTTCGCCGTGGGCGGAGACTTGGACACCGAAGGAACCTTTGAGGGCGACTACCACATGTCCAAGCTGATTTAGTAGGGCTTCCCGCTCATTTACCGTCAGGGACATCTGATTGAGGCTGGCATTGAGGACGACGGCATCGCAGCCAAATTTCGAGAGCAGCAGGGGTAGAATCGCACCGGAGACGGCGTAAACGTAGTCAACTACTACTTTGGTACCAGCGTGCCGAATCGCGTCGATATTTAGCTGCCTTTGGAAGGCAACTTTATAGATTTCCATCCCCTGGGAAAAGCGGTTGACATCGCCGATTTCGGGGATGCGGGCGCGGCGAAGATCCTCTTTGAAGTAGGCTGACTCGATCTTTTTCTCTTGGGTGGTCGAGATATTGATGCCGCGATCGTCAAAGAATTCGATTAAGATAGAATCCATGCGATCGGGATGCAATCTCACATGAATCCCGCCAATCACAGTCACTTCATCTTGGCGTTGGCGGAGGGAATAGATAATCTTGCGAGCGACGGGAATCGCCGTAGCTTCCAGATCTTGGATATTAATCCCCACCGACATTAAGCCAGCAATTAGCGATCGAGACACCATCCGTGATACATTACGCTGATCGCGAGAAACTGTCACTTGGGATCCTGGTTTCAACGTCGAACCATAGGCAGCACCTAGTTTGACAGCAAATTCCGGTGTAACGTCAATATTAGCTAATCCCTGCACACCTCTTTGGGCGAACAAATTCCGATGAGCAATTTGACCCCAAATTAGATTCAGATTTAGCACCGCCAGGGGTTCAATTTCTTTATTCGGCCACACCCGCACATTCGGGTTGATCTTAGCCTCTTCCCCGACATTCGATAATGCCCCCAAAATCGCTCCCTCTAGCACCTGGGCACCGCGACCGATCCTCACCCCACGGGCTAGTACACAAGCCCGAAGCTGGGCATCCTCGCCGATAATTGAGCCATTTCCAATAATTGGTCGTTTGAGATTCGCTCCCCGACTGATGGCGACATTATCACCGATAATCGTTTCTGCGGAAATTTTTACCCGCGCCCCAATTTTACAATTGGCACCAATGACGGCTGGAGCCTCAATAGTGGCACTCGGATCGATATAGGTATTCGCCCCAATCCAAATCCCTGGGCTAGCTTCAGGGAATGGCCAATCGAGCTTAACCTTACCCCGCAGCGCGTCGTACTGCGCCTCGCGATAGGTATCAAGTTGACCGATATCACACCAATAACCATCGGCAACATAGCCATACATCGGAATATCATGCGCTAGCAGTTGCGGGAATAAATCCTGGGAAAAATCAGCTTCAGTATCAGGATGAAGATAGTCCAATACCTCTGGCTCTAGAATATAAATCCCCGTATTCACCGCATCGGAAAATACCTCACTCGCTGATGGCTTCTCGAGAAACCGCCGAATCCGTTTGTCTTCGTCAATAATTACTACTCCAAAATCCACTGGATTGGGAATTTGGGTCAGAATAATCGTCGCTTTAGCACCCTTCTGGCGGTGAAATTCGATCGCACTAGTCAGATCGATATCAGTTAGACTATCACCACTAATCACCAGAAATGTACTCAGGAGCATTTCTTCAACATTTTTGACACAACCTGCCGTGCCTAATGCCCGTTCTGCTTCCACTGCATAGTGAATTTTGACCCCAAACTCACTCCCATCGCCAAAATAATTCTGAATCACTTCTGGCAAATAATGCAGCGTGATAATTACTTCGTTAATTTGATGGCGTTTGAGCAAATTGATAATATGCTCGGCGATCGGTCGATCGATCGCTGGTACCATTGGTTTGGGTAGTTCGCAGGTCAGAGGTCTGAGCCGTGTCCCCGAACCTCCAGCCATCAATACTGCGCGCACTTGCATATCTTCTTTTCCAGGGGGTGTTCGCCCAATACATCTTAATTGTCAGTCTATTCTCGGAGCCGATGACTGCTCGATCGCATAGGTTAATATATCCATCCCAATCAATAATTCATACAGATCTAGCTAGAATAGAAATGTAGATTGTCATCATAGGGCAATTAGATCGCCGATTCTGTAACAACCGTCATTAATCAAGATTTAGGTAAGACGTATGAAATTTGTGGTGATTGGCTTAGTTGGCGCATATGGGTTTGGAGTCTGGAAATTTTCCCGCAACTTCAATAAGACTAATTATCAACGCACTTTACCAACCAAGATTGTCCTAGCTTTGCTCTGGCCAGTTTGCTACATTGTCAACGGTGGCTATCGCCAGAATTTTAACAAGGCATTGAGAGGTGGCGATTGATATATGAAAATTATAATTCAGTAAATCATCGTCCATTATTAAATCAATTTAATCATAGTTTAAAACTTACTCACCCATCCCCCGAAGCTGCTTGGCAATGTGGGTCGCATGATTGTCAGTCATGCCTGAGATAAAATCCAGAACGTGCATGTAAGAATGATACAAAGACCAACTCTTTTTGGGCTTATGACTTCCCATTAGCTCCAACATTCTGCTATGTTTAAACGAAAAAGGTTCACCATCTTGATGAATCTTAAAAGCATAGGCAGCCTTAATAAAAGAATCTAGCAAGATTTCAACGATCGCATAGGCACCAATCTCTAGCTGCAACTTACGGGGATTGTTAAATATTTTTTGTTGAGCAGTACTTTTTGCTAGTTTAATACATTGTTGAACATTACCGCCACAAGCTTCGATTAGATCGTTGTAGATAAAACTGCCGTTTAATAGATAATCTTTTTGTTGAATGAATGTATCGGCAACGCCATCGATTAATACGTTCATTCCTCTGCCACGAGCAATTGCAATTTTGCGACTACGCAGATCGTCACCGTCACAGCTAGGATGAAATAAGGAAATCTGGTCGAAATCAACTACGGTTTTTAAGATTTCGACTACCTCTTCATAAGTTAAAAAACCCATCTCAATCCCATCTTCAAGATCGATTAAGGCATAACAAATATCATCAGCAGCTTCCATCAGATATGCTAGAGGATGACGACACCATGCTGTTTTTTCCTGCTCAATTAAGCCTAACTCAATGGCGATTTCTTGCAGAATCTTTCGTTCTGATTGGCTGCACCCATACTTTTTCTTACCTGCTTTTGCCAATAAATCAGATGTCCAGGGATACTTGAGAAATGTGCCCAGAGTGGCGTAAGTCAGCCGCATTCCACCTTCGAGTAAATAGTACTCAAGCTTGGTGATAATCCTAAAGCCTTGAGCATTTCCTTCAAAATTAGTAAAATCACTAAGCTGTTTGGGACTCAAATCTTGCAGAAACGGCTGAGTTGAATTCTCCTCAAACCAATCTCTAATCGCTTCTTCGCCAGAATGTCCAAACGGTGGATTACCAATATCATGGGCGAGACAGGCTGCTTGAACAATATCACCAAGATCCGATGGTTCAATCCCAATCTGTTTTAATTCTTCGCGGAGTCTCTCGCCGACTTTTTTACCCAAACTGCGACCAACGGAAGAAACTTCCAGGCTATGAGGGAGACGGGTGTGAATGTTATCATTTTGAGGGAGTGGATGTACCTGAGTCTTGTGATTTAGTCGCCGGAAGGAGCTAGAAAAGATGATTCGATCGATATCTTTCTGAAAATGGCTCCGACCTTCTTCAATTTTTTCTGGCTGACTGACTCCATACCTTTTGCGGGATAGCAGTTTTTCCCATCTCATTTGCGACATTCTAATCTTTCCCTATCTCTATTTCTTGATAACTCTTACACTTATACTTCCCTTAAAATGCTGCCCATATCCTAAGCTGAACAAATTATTCTCAGTTTAATTCAAGAAACGTAGGGCGGGCAATGCCCTTTTAGATTTTGTACTTACAAAATGCCAAGAAAAAATAAGAACGTAATCCCAAAATTGAATAACTGATCCAACCATTACTGCAAGAAACCCGACTAAAAAACCCTGACTGTCAATAGTCAGGGTTTCTATATCTCTAGCTAAATCAAGTCAGAATTAACCGTTGATAGCAGGAGCAGTAAGAGCAACAGGAGTCGCTTCACCAGCAGCTAAGTCGAGTGGGAAGTTATGTGCATTTCTTTCGTGCATTACTTCCAT
>JANNDL010000248.1:0-21769 GCA_031387665.1 Chamaesiphon sp. OTE_75_metabat_95
TGTCTCGTTTACTCACTGTTGTATCTTCACTTAATCTGCAAGAGCGTAATATTCTTGACTTTCTCGTTGAATCTGTCTCGGCTGCTCGTTCTGGTGAAATTCCACCTTCTCTTCTGCCTTAGCCCCGTGAACTTCTACCAATTTCCAAAAGCTACTAGCATTGCTCTTCGCACACTGGGACATGATGTCTTAACGGTTCAAGAAGCTGGAAATGCCAACCAAAAAATTCCTGATGAAGACGTACTAGCTTTTGCAACTAGCGAAGATCGAGCTGTTCTCACTCTCAATCGCTACGACTTCATCCGTCTCCACAAACAATCATCTGCTCACACAGGTATTGTTGTCTGTAGCGAAAACACTAATTTTGGACGATTAGCAGAGAAAGTTCATGAAGCAGTGTCTCCAATTAATAGCTTAAATGAGCAACTTATTCGGGTTTATCGAGACGCTTAAAAATTCCTAGTTACAATCCCATACCCATTTGCCCACAGGTGGCTTGCTTCCTTTCCAGGCATAGTGCCACCACTCGGTATTAATGTGACGTAGCCCGACTGATGCCATTGTTGATTTCAATAGCGATCGATTCTTCAGCACTTCCGGTGATACTTCTAGATAAGTATGATGGGATTTAGGACTAAATTCATCAAATGCAGTGCCCATATCTAGCGGCTTACCAGTACTATCTAAAATCGTCAAATCTACCGCAATTCCCCGATTGTGATCCGACCCTTTTTTTGGATTTGCCACATATCGCTCATCCGGTTTGATTGCCCACATTTGCTGTTGAATTGGCTGAGGACGATAACAATCAAACATTCTCAAGCCGCCGTAGCCTTGCTGTTGTAATTGTCGATGCGCTGACTGGATAGCTGTGGCAACATCAGTGCGAAGAAAACAGCGGGGACAGGTATAGAGCTTAGTATTGACAAAGTTGGTGGTGGTGGCGTAAGTGAAATCTAGATCGATCGATCTTGACTTGCCAATCTTCTTAATTGCTGGTAATTCTGTCCATTGCAGCGGATTATATTCAGGTTGAGACTGACTTTTGGCGATCGAGATTTGATTGGCACTGAAAATTAATAAGCAACATATCCAGATTGATAGAATCGCATATTGCCACCTTTTCATCATCTTTCCCAAAGCCCAAACTTAAGTAGTTGATTCTAACTTCTGCCCCAATTTTGGTTCCGTGCCAGCAATCACCCGTTGGATATTAGCACTATGTCTCCAAATTACATAAATGCCACCCACGATCGCAAACACAACGGAAGGTAAGGGTCGATTGAATACTAACATCCAAATTGTAGCCGAAGCTGCACCTGCGATCGAACTAACTGATACAATTCGGCTGATAGCAATTACCAGACTAAAGACTAGCATCGTTGCCAACCCTACTTGCCACGACATCGCCAGCAAAACGCCCACACTAGTAGCAACAGATTTACCACCGCTAAAGTTCAACCAAATTGATTTGCTATGTCCTAAAATTGCGGCAGCGGCTGCTAGTGGAACTAGATAATCTTGCCACTCAATCGGTAATGTTGGAAACAGATTGAGATTGAAAATAGTATTGGTAATTGTTACAGCTAACGCACCTTTAAGTGCATCGAGAAATAACACGATCGATCCTGGCACCTTGCCCAATGTTCGCAATACATTCGTCGCTCCAGTTGAACCCGAACCATGTTCGCGGATATCGATTCCTTTCAGTAGTTTCCCTGCTAAATATCCAGTCGGAAATGAACCGAGCAAGTAAGCAATAATAAATACGCCCGTACCAATAACAGTATTAATCAGCATGTCATTATGTAAACAATTAGAATCTCGCTATCAACTATCAACTAAATTAACGATAATCATCTAGTTGTTGACTAGGATCGGGTGCGAATGCCAGCCAAAGGGGGTATTGCAAGATTGACAGGTCGATTTTACCCTCGGAATTATCGATGATAATTAGGGGCATCTCCTTGTTGGCGACAATTCGATCGACCTTTTGGACTAAAGCTTCGGGATCTTCAAATAAAATTATCCCACCATTGCCGCCAAAATCAGCCTTAGACAGCCCCAAACAGTCTTGAAAGCCTCTGCGCCAGTCACCCAGTCGTTCGGGTAGGTTAGCGAGGACGAGAGTGCGAAGGTAGTCACCATATAGCTCCCGCAATGCTGATACTGCGGCTGCGGCGATAATCACATTTTGTAAGCGGCTGCCCATCGTGCGAATGGCTCCCCGTCCATCTTTGGCAAAGAACCAGTCAGAAACCTTTTCGGCATGGACGGCTTCGAGGGTGCGGCGAAGTTGCCAGGTGGGGGCATAATAGTCGGGTGCCGTGCGATATCGATCGATCGAACTGCGTACTTTCCCTGCGGTAGACTTGAAGGCAGATTCGGCAAATTGCGGATTTTGATTTCGGAGTGCAGGTGCGGTGACTGGCTCTGGAACTGGGGCTGGAGCGATGGGGGTTTGGAGCCGAATTTGGGCGGGTGGTGGTTGGGGAAATTCGATTTCTTCAGCGATGACGACTAAATCTTGCAGACTACCGACGAGATAATCTTTGAATCCTTGGAGGCGGATGGCAATATCTTGAGAGCCACCTGCAAAGCTTTTATTAATTTCTGCTTGAATGCGATCTCGTCTGCGTTCTAGTTGTTCAACGGAAATTTGCAGTTTTTGGCGACGTTGTTCGAGATCTGTGACTGAAGTTTGGATAATTCGACCAAAACTTGTCTGGGTATCGACGATTTGTTGCTCTAGTTTGGTATGGGTAATTTGAAGTTTGGCGATTTCACTTTTGATTTGAGCTTCTGCACGCAGTAGTGGTGAAATTTGAGGATCGACAAGATCTGGTGCTATTTTCGGTTCCAGTTCTGGTGGTAGATCTTGGGCAATCTCATCGAGCAGAATGCTCCAATTATCGTCTGGGGGTAATGTATCTGGATTTGCCTCTGACTCTAAAACTTTTGGACTACTTTGAGCTTCCGCAACTTCGCCACTATCCCAGACATCACCAAGTTGTGCTGGTGCTGACGCGATCTCTTCCACCACTCGCACATCAATAATTTCTAATTCAGGTGAAGGTGATCTGAGATCTGGTGGATGATTTACAGTTCCGTCAGGATTCATAGATTTAGGCTTTAGGCTTGAGGCTTTGGAAACAGGATTGAGATTAAATTACTTTTTAGTTAGAGGATAATAATGTTCGAGACATGTCCGTAGTAATTGTGGATCGAAGATGATTGGTAAGAAGTGAATGCTGTTGACTTCTTTAAAGTAAAACAAAATGGGCACTGGTTTCCAAAATATTTGCCATGTCTCCCATTCTTGATAGGGAAATGTGCGGATTAATTTACTGCCACGATAGACTTCTAAGGCGGTTGTCGTGAATTTTAGTTTGATGATGGCGGTTTGAATCGTCAGAAACAATCCAAAGATGCCAATCACAATCCCAACCCATAATTGAATTGCCGCAATCGGGATAGCGGTGGCGGTGAGAACTAATGGAATTGTATAATTGGGATCGAGTTCGACAATTTCAGGCAGTTGATTTGACTCTGGGATGCTTGTCACAGTAAAAAAGGGGGGCGGGTTAAATTTCTATTTTTAGACTGACATTTACGCTAGACCTGCAAACAGGTTATCGATTTGATGATTTAGTTCATCAACTAGATATGATTGAGTCTGTTGTTTGATTTGATCGATCGATCTACCGATTGATTCATTGACAACATCTAATAATCGATCGCATGAAATCGCATACTTTAATTGAGTTGGTTTATTTTCATCTTTATTGCTATCAAAGATGCCAGTCTGCATAACGCAAACCTCACTATAGATCAATTCCTGCTTGGGATTAAATCGTGCTCCCATACTGACAAAGTAAAACCTGTCAATAGTTTTTAAAACTAGTCTTTCTGTTTGAATATAACTATTGACATACTCAGTACTCATAATCCTTCTGGGCTTAGTTACTGGTTGAATTGCTATTGCTAAATGCTGTTGCAATGCTTGAACAGTCTGATTGACAATCTCGGTTGTCGCTGCTTGTCGCTGGGCTAATTGTTGCTCAACCTCAATCTGAATGTAGGTTAACGCAGCTTCCATAAATGCTTCGGCATCTTTTTTGAAATCAAACTGCAAAACACCTGTGGAACTAAATTCTAACTTGGATTTGAACCAATGTACCGGATGACGGGGTGGAAATCCGCGCTCATCTTCCATATTTTCAATATGGGAAGTCATCACCCGTTTTAAGAATGGCATCTGCTCTTGTTCTTTCTCCAGCAGAAAACGCCGAAAAGACTTACTTAGTCGCTCTTGGATTTCACCAATATCAGTTTTAAGCTCATCATCTAGAGTAACTTGTAATCGATCGATCGTAGCTAGACTTTCAGCACGCAATGTACTGAGATTAACGGCTGCCAAATTAAGATCGATCGTTTTACTACTATCCATGCTGTCGCCCTTTGACTCCTATAGCTCTCGAAATCCTGTCATTCTTATTTTAGCTCAGTCTACGGCTGCAACGGCATGGGGATCGGATCTAAATTTAACCGCTCAAATAATCGATCCTTGAGATCGGCTGCCATCGTGACAGTCGGGGCACTGTAGGACATCAATTCTACCGCTGCCTGGTAGTTTGCCAATGATTGAGCTAAATCGGGGCAGTCTCCAAGTTGCGCTTTCACCCACAATCGTTCTTCAACATCGAGCAGATCGAGCGCATACAGCGGTGCAAGTTCGTGAAAATATTGGTAGTTTGCTTTCACTATTTCAGAGTAGAACGGGGTTTTGGATGTTTAAGGTTGCTAGCGATTGCTATATCACAGCAATCGCTGGCAACAAGTAGATCTACGTCAGTAGTGGGGAATGGGATCTCTTTTTTAGCGGTAACGATCGGATTAATTCGATCTATGATCCCACTAGTGATTCTGAAAATATCGATCGCTCTTTCAGATTAATTGATTAGCCAAAGGATTAAAATTGTGATAATTATGACCTGTTACATTCGATCAATCTTGTGTATCTTCAGAGCTTGTGCCGCTAGGATTGAACTATAGGTTTGTGCCAGACACGATCGATCTAGACACTAATAATAAAGTAGGAAGATAACAATATGACGAACATCATACTCCAAGACTTGGTTGGTTCCAATATCACTGGAATCAATTTATTCAATGATTCAGAGAGCTTCATGCAAGACTTATCTGAAGATGAACTCAACTTACAAGGCGGCGGAGTGAAACGTCCCCAGATTACTGCTCGCGAGACGATTTTCCCAGTTAAATATCCACGCCCTACTCCACCAGTAAAGTCTTGGTAATAGGATAGGCTCTGTTCTAACTAGATTTGTGGATAGTCAATTTCAAATCAGCAGCATCTCACTTCCTAGTATTCCTGGCAAGGATATTCTAAGGGGTGGGATATTTTTTATCAGCATCAATCTTAAAGGATCAAAAATAAGTTAGTTGTCATCCTGTCAGTATTTAAAATGATCTAGACATGATTATTTGCTCAAGCTATTGTTTGAACAGGAAGCAAATACATCTAATTTGATTCTGACGAAACAAACTCACTTAGGAATTAATCCAATGGCTAACATCATAGTAAAAGACTTGGCAAACCTTCAAGATAATGGCAGCTTCATTCGCGACTTATCTGAAGCAGAACTAGAACTACAAGGCGGAGGATTATTCAAGGTAATTGGGAAAGTATTTAAGGTGATTATTGGTGCCGCAAAGGTTGTTGGTGCTGTTGCAGGTCTTTTTAGCAGCGGTGGCGGCGGTGGACGAAACGAGCATACACAACAACACTAGTCAGACTTAAATAATCAAGTGGGATTATAAATAGTCTAAATTCTATAGCAATCTAGATACTAAATTTAGAAATCTAATCATCGAAACAATACAAATTAATTAGGAATAGAATCAAAATGGCTAATATCACAGTAAAAGACCTCACAAACTGCACAGACAACGGTAGCTTCATCCGTGACTTATCCGAAGCTGAACTAGACTTACAAGGTGGTGGGTTCTTTAAATTTCTCAGAAAGGTAACTCGTGCTGTTACTGAGGTTTTTGGTGTTGTCAAACTCATCAAAGGTAAATAGAAAATAGCGTGTATGGTGGGCAGTGCCCACCATCTTTAATTTCGTCAAGATAGCAAAATAAACTCACTAGGAATAAATATAATGGCTAACATCATACTAAAAGACTTAGTGAACTTTCAGGATAATAACAGTTCTATTCAAGATTTGTCTGAAAGTGAATTAGCTCTGCAAGGTGGCGGATTCTTTAAGTTTCGTCGCCGTCCTCCAGCTCCACCAGTCCATGTCAATCCCCCTGTCGTCATACCTGACATCCTCATCGGATTTACACCTGGTTTATCGATCTAATCTTTGAACTTTGTTCTACTTGAAATTGGCACTAACGAGCAATCAATACTAATTAACTAGGAGTAAAAAATGGCAAAGATTAAAATACAAGACTTGACTAGCATCATCCAAGATTTATCAGAGCATGAACTTGATTTGCGAGGGGGTCTATGTGGAGTACTACGCACCATTCGCATCGGTGGTTTTGTGGTTACGATCGGAGATAAGTGTCTTCCAGTATCGCCTAAGCATACATTGTTCTAAAAATATCTTTGTATAATACAGATCAGAAAGATTTTAGTCAAAATCTTTCTGATCGATCGGAATATCAGTCGCTACTCAAAATAAATCACCAATCGCTTTCAAATGCGGCCATCGGTTTACGAATCTGTACTTGATGCTAAAATAGACAGCCTGTCGCTCAAAAATTCTGTAAATAGTTGAGACTGTATTTCTTGATAGGTTGACTCATCTAATGTCGCTTTGATGATTTCTTCTACCCAAATTAGATGAAATCCTTTAGCAGTAGCGATCGGTTTAATTACCTGTGGATAGGATGTGACAGAAAAGATCGATCGCAAGCCCTGACTGAGATCCTTGCGCCCCATTTTTCCCAGATAGCCGCCTTTACGCTTGAGTTCTGGATCTTTGATATATTTAGCCGCAACGTCTGGAAATCTGATTTCACCTTCACGGATTGCATAATATAGCTCAGTAGCTAATTCTTTATCATCAATAATCACTTCATACATCGCTACTCGATCGAAGTCCAACTGATTTTGATAAAAGTGTTGTTCAACTTTATCTGCCAATACTGCATTTCTGAGTTTGTCACTCAATAACTCTAGATGAATAATCGTTTCAAATTCATCGAGGGAGAGTTGATTGATCTCTAGCCACTGTTGGGTAATTTTGGCACTGATTAGTCGATTTTCAGCACGAAAAAGATCGGCAGCATCTTGCAATTCAGGGATTTCTACTTTAATCCCGATGTTATTTGCTTCTGCTTGAACAATCCGCCGCGTCACAATTTGTTCCATGATTTCAGGAATTTTGCGCGATATTTTTAGTTGTTCAAGGATATCTTCAGTGGTGATATTGAGATCGATCGACATTGTAATTTGCTCCTATTTTATGAGGGTATTTAGAAAGTTATTTTTAGTATTCGTAGCTGGTGGAAATCCCCGTGTCTTGTCGTGCTTTTTACGGCGGGAAACCCACTGAGTACTTAATCATCAACCACCCGCAACTAAAGTGCGGGCTAACGTAATTAAGTCCACTTAAGTGGACTTTTGCATACTAGCCCGTGATTTATCTACGGGCGATTGATGACTAAGTAAAAGGGCTAGCTAATTTTCTTCCGGCGTATGAAGGCACACTGCTTTTTTAAGGGGGATTTAGGGGGATTAAATCTCAAGCGAACTCTAGCCATCAAATACCGCCCTGCTGTAATTTCTTGAATGGATCGAGGATCAGATCGATCGTTTGACGTTGGCGGATAATTACTTCAGCGGTGGCTGTCTGTCCCAGATTGAGCGGAATTTGTTTACCTTGAGACTTGATATGATTACGATCGAGCATCACATCCACTTCAAATGCTTCAATCTTGCCATTCCCCGCATCTACGAGCTTGGAATCTGGCGATACCATCTGGACTTTGCCCTCGACTACGCCATAATCCTGGAACGGATAAGCATCGAATTTGACTTTGACAGCCATCCCAGTTTTTAAAAATCCGCTGTTCTGGCTCGGCATCTGGACTTTGAGAATCGTAGCTGCGCCCTGGGGGGCAATCTGAGCCACCAATTGACCAGTTTGGACAAAAGATTTAGGTTGCTTGAATGGGAGCTGGAGAACGGTGCCAGCGACGGGAGCACGGATGATTTTTTGGGCGAGTTGGCGTTCTGATTCTTGGATTTGTTGTTTGGTTTGGGAAATTTCGGTGTTGAGGGTGAGGATTTGGGATTGGAGATCTTTGAGCTGTTCTTCGCTTTTGAGGATGGCTAATTTACCACCCTGAATCAGACTATCGCGATTACCTTGCTGCTCTTTGAGGCGAGATTGAGCTTGCTTAATCTCGCCTTTTTGTCTGGCGATACTCTGTTGATATTCGCGATTTTGCTCTTGGACTTTGGAATCTGCTTGGCGAATGTCTGACTGAAGCTGAAGCAGCACTTTGCTGTAGTTACTTTCTTGCTCCTTCAGTCCTGTTTGAGCTAGTTCAACTTCAGCGAGAGCTTGAACATGTAGACGTTCCATCTCTTTAGCAACGCCTTGAATATCGACTAATTTAATCTCGGCAATTCCACCTTGATCTAATAGCTCTTTGTAGCGTTTAACCTCGTTTAAACTCCACTTGTACTTACTGTCGGCGATTTCTAAGATGGTCTTCGCTGCAACCAGTTTTTGGCGAGATTGGCGCAATTGAGCAGCTTTTTCAGTCCGTTGAATTAGTAAAGTTGCCTTACTATCAATGAGAATCTTATTAGCTCGATCGAGCTGAATCAATCTTAGATTTTCAGATAAGGGAACACCAGATTTTTTGTCTGAAAAGTTTTGTTGAGCCTGCTCGAATTGAGCAAATTTCTCGACGGCTTGAGCCTTATTTTGTTGCTGCTGAGTTGCGATCGAGATCGTCACTTGATTCTTGGCAATTCCCAGTTGGGAGAGCCGATTCATTTGCCCTTCGAGTTTAGTTTTAGACTGCTGCACCTCCGCTCTGACAGCATCAGATTCTAGTTCGAGTAATATCTGTCCTTTCTGGACAGACTGCCCCTCCTGGGCGCGGACAGCAATTACTGAGCCAGATGTCGCTGCTTCCAATCGATTAGAAGATCCCTTCGTCTCGATCCGTCCCCGTCCTGCACCCGTTTCATCAAACTTGGACAGCATCGCCCAAGGCAGGACAGTACAGGTAAAAATGAAGATTAAATACAGCAATCCCCGCGTCCACAATTGCGGCAACGCTTCGATCGCATCTTTGACTGTATCTGACCAATCAGCGGCAGGTACAGCCACAGTTACCATGCTCTCTGGCGGGATCTCAATTGCTGGTGATGGTGTTAGTTCGTTGGCGTAGCCGCTCGAAGCGAGGCTCGATCGACCATTTAATATTTCAGACATTATTTTTCTCTTTTATATGTGTTCTAAAAATTCGCTCCAGTTCGACTACGCTCACTGAGCGAAGTCGAAGTGTAAACCCTTCAAACAACCCCAGCAGGCTCCAACTGCTGTTGATTGAAATAGTAATAATGCCCCCGCTTGGCAATCAATTCATTGTGAGTTCCTTGCTCGATCAAAATTCCCCTGTCCAGCACTAAAATCTGGTCAGCAGCCCGAATTGTCGAGAGCCGATGGGCAATTACTAATGTTGTTCGTCCTTTCAAAATTGTGCCGAGATTCTGTTGAATAATCCGCTCAGATTCGGGGTCTAAATGGGACGTAGCCTCATCCATAATCAGCAGCGGTGGATTGCCCATGAGGGCGCGGGCAATTGCTAGCCGCTGGCGTTGTCCACCAGAAAGCGAGCCACCACCCTCGCCAATTTGGGTTTCATAGCCCATTGGTAATTTGGAGATAAATTCATCTGCTCCTGCTAGTTCGGCTACTTTCATTACTTGATCTAGACTAGCTCCAGGCTGGCTCAAGCTGATGTTTTCGCGAATTGTGCCGCCAAACATAAATGTGTCTTGATCGACGACTCCAGCCTGCTGCCGGAGGGATCCGAGGGAGAGATTGGCTAAATCATAACCATCGACTAAAATCCTGCCATCAGTGGGTGGATATAGCCCCAGTGCCAATTTAGAGATCGTCGTTTTGCCTGAACCACTGCGCCCAACTAGAGCCACCATTTGCCCTGGTTTCATCTCAAACGAGAGATTTTCGAGGATATTTTCATCACCTTCGGGTTGATAGCGGAAGGTGACATTTTCAAACCGAATGTGACCTTTGAGTGGCGGTAGAGATTGTCTGGCTTGGAGGTGTAAATCCTCTTCCGGTTCGGCATCCAAAACATCATTAATTCGCTCCATCGCAATCACGACTTCTTGGAGCTGATTCCAGAGCACTGTCAATCGTTGAAAAGGTTGAATGATGTTGCCTAACAGCATATTAAATGCGACTAATTGACCGACTGTCAGTTGACCCTGAATCACCTGATAAGCTCCAAAACAAAGCATGGTACTAGTAATTCCCGACTCGATCGCATTGCTAAAAATCTGAAGCCGATTGCCAATCATTTCTCCGCCGAAGTTAGCTTTGATTGCCTTGTAAAATAGTTCCTCCCATTTCCAACGGACACTTTGTTCGACGGCACTAGCCTTGACTGTTTTAATTCCTGTGAGGGCTTGAATCAAGTAACTATTTTCTTCTGAATAAGCATTGAAAATCTCGCGAGAAGTGCGGCGAAGAAATGGTGTGGAAACTAAGGCTAAGAGTAAGAATGGCGGAATAATCAGCAGTGACAACAACGCCATTTGCCAGCTATACCAAAACATCAAACCTAGATAAACAAACACCATCAGCAGATCTAGTAAAATCGTTGTCGCTTCACCAGACAAAAACTTTTGAATTTTCTCATTTTCCTGAACGCGAGACATGATATCGCCCACATATCGCGACTCAAAAAAGCTCAGTGGCAACCGCATTGTATGGCGAATAAAAGCCACAATCAGAGCTAAACTCAGCTTATTAGCAGTATGATCGAGCAAATACTGACGCAAGCCCATCATCGCGACTCGAAACATACTAAAAATAAATAGCCCGATTGCCACCGTAATCAGCGTCAACTCTGATTTTTGGACAACCACTCGATCGAGAATTACTTGCGTAAACAGTGGTGTGACTAGCCCAAAGATCTGAATAAAAAACGAAGCAACAAAAATCTCAATTACGACTACCTTGTGCGGCTTGAGCAGCTCAAAAAATTGCCAAAATGGAGTCGTTGATTCTTCAGTCTCTCTGAGTAACCCCGACGGTTCTAAAATCAGCGCGTAACCCACCCAACCTTGCAGAAATTCCGCATGACTGAGGGTGCGTTGACCGATCGCCGGATCTGCGACAATTACTTCAGTAGGGGTGACAGCATAGACCACGATATAGTGCTTGCCTTCCCAATGCACGATCGCGGGTAACGGCTGCTGCCCTAATAGATCGAGGCTAATTTTGACTGGGCGACTGGTAAAGCCGATACTCTCCGCCGCTGCTGAGAGTCCCTTTAGTGATGAGCCATTGCGATCGACTTTTGCCAGATCTCGCAGTCGATTGACACTAAATTTCTTACCCCAATACAGGGAAACCATCACCAGACAAGCCGCGCCGCAGTCTGAAGCACTCTGCTGGGCATAGTAGGGATAACGACGAGTCACCCGCTGCAACAAATGTCCAGCGGTTTGGGCAGGGTTAGGGAAGTAAGCTTTACTGATTTTGCGACTCGAATCTGGTGGCAATTCAACTGGTGCAAGCTTGGCAACAACTGGAGCTGACTCGGAAACCTTACCAGGTGTGGAATCTGTTTCCCCACACCGCAATTGCACTGTTGCCCACAACTGCTGCCCGATGGTGGGATATTTAGCTGCTAAACAATTGAGGATTGCCAGGGGCAAAAACCAGATCTGGACGTTCACCCCCGCTCTGGCGGTATATGTAGCCAGCTCCTCCCCAGGGAAAAAAGTATATTCTCCAAAATATTGCCCTACCCCTAAACTCTCGATCGGTTCATCATCTTGGTCTAATAACCGCACCTTACCAGCTAGGATTATGTATACTCCGGCGGAGCTGTTTTCACTCGTCCATAATGTCCCCAATTCGGGATCGATGATTTGCCCACTATCGAGACAAAAGCGATATTCTTTTGGGGTGAGCGAAGTCAGAAAAATCTCGTCGAGCTGCTGCTGGGAAATAAGTTGCGGGAGAGGATGCTGCGCCATAAATTTTGGAATCTAGCTGGATTTTAAATAAGTGAAGTCCTGAGTCTGCCCGATCTGGTTCGATCGAAACATCAGGTAAGTCGGCAATACAAATATTTGCAGTAGAGTGGCTGTGGGGCGGCTGAAGCTTCGTTCTCGTCGATAATCCCGATTCCCGCATTACCCGCTTCAGATGGCTGTGACTGACTGCTATCCCCTGCTCCTTGGCAATGTGCTTACCCAGCCAATCGATCGTCCAAGTCTTGAATGGATAGCCGTAGTCTCTGGGGCTATGCTGAAGTAGCTCCCGCAGGAGTTCGATATACTCATCTGTAACTACTTTTGGTCGTCCTACCGGACAATCTAGGTACTGATGCGCCAGTCCCGCCTTGGTAAGCTGGATCCACCGACTAGCCGTCCCTGGAGAGCAGCCTAATGTACGACAAATTGCGGCTTGAGTTTCACCGCGATCTGTCAATAGGATGATTTCCAATCGCTGTCGATAGGCATTGTGTGGCTCTTTAGCGATCTTCTCCACCAACATTTGTCGTTGAAATGGGGTGAGATAAATACCCTCAGAATTGTTATTCATCTATTCACTCAGCCTCTATGTAGTAGCTTGATTTGAATAGTTATACGCTGCTAATTCCGAACTGGATCTCTCGATCGCCAAATTAATGATACTTATTTCTCAAATACTGAAATTTAGACTAAAATCCTTCAAAGCCACCGCCATCTCGATCGCCAGAAAGTAACTCTGGTGGCTGGGTAATTTCTGCTTGAAGATCGCTTTTAATCTGACTGAGCAGTAGTCCGGTGATTAAGATGATACTGCCAATAACTTGCAGCATTGTCGGCAATTCTGCCAAAATCCAATAGGCAAATAGCATTCCGGCAATTGGATGAAAACACGAAACAATTGTTGCAACAGTAAGGGAAGATTTCCGCGAACCCTCGATCCATAATGACTGTCCCACTACCACAATCACTCCCCCATAAACCAACATCCATTGCCATAAAAACGGCGAAAACATCTCAGCAAAATGTCCAGATCCATATAGGATAATTGCTGAGATAAAAAAGACGATAGATCCTAGTCCAGTTCTAAATATCCCATAAATTCCAACTGGAATATCTGACAACTTTTGCTTATTAATCAGAGTAGCAATCGCCGAGACTACCGCCGCCGTAATTGTCAGAATTTCACCTGTACCAATCATTAATCCAGATTTCGATAAATCTGATCGATCGCCGATCACAGCCACTACGATCCCGCATAGCACCACGAGTGCGCCGATCTTTTGATACCGATTCAGGCGTTCTTGGAAGACAATTCTAGATAAAACTATAATTAACGGTACTTCTAATCTCTCTAATAAAACGATATTATTTACAGGTGATAGTGCCAACGCTCTAAAAATTGCTGCTGGAGCGATCGCCCCAGACAAAATTGCTACAATCGCTAGATTTATCCACTCTAATTTAGAGATCTTGCCAAAGTTTTCAGCAGTCAATTGATGACGATATACGATCGACATCAAGCCTAATGCACAAACATTGCCGACAAATAATACGTTGCACAAAGAAATTGGATTGTGCCCATTCATAAACTGAGTAGCACCAACTTCAGTCAGCTTACGAGTCACCGAACCAGAAGCTCCGAAGATCAAGATTGCGATCCATAGATAAGCTTGACCTGGAATTCTAGAAAAATAACTATTCATTTGCAACCCTAGCAACCAATCTTTGTAATCATTCTACAATCGATCGTCAACCATTGACAAAAAGAAGTAGCTTAAATACAAATTCTAAAAATTTAGCTATTAACTCTCAATTCTCAATTCCTTGTGTTGAGCGTAGTCGAAATATCAATTCTCAATTACATATCTAACCACCAACTGGAATCTCTAATAGATCTCGTACTCCCGTCAATCCCTGGAGCAAAAACAATAGCAGTGCGATCGAATTCAAGATAATATGGATTCGTCGCCACTTAAGATTGCGATAAATTTCTGGCAAAATGGCTAATGAAACTATCATCAAAATTGCAACTGTAATTCCATAATAATAATGAGAGAAAAACCATTCAGGTTCACGGCGGTATACCCCATCTTGGGAACCGAGAATAATTAAGCCTGCACTAGTCAACGTTGCAAAAATTGCCCGCCAATTCGCTGTCTGAGCGCGGTATAAGCATACCAAGGATCCGATCGTTGCAGCAAACATCAGCACAATAAAAATCACCTGTCCTGGTGCAGCTTGCCAAACTTGCTGCTTAATAATTGTCTTGACGATCGGATGTAATAAGCCCAGGAGGGCGACACCAGTTGCCGTCCCCGTCAGCCACCGCCCGATGCTCACATGCTCCAATCCCGCTTGGGGCGAGATTTTACTTTTCACGCCAGCTTTTGTTTCTAGTCTCCGCTGGCGAGTTTTCCAGGCAAAGTACATGACAATTCCTAGCAGCGGATAAATCACGACAACAGCTAGCAGCGGGTGAATCAGGCGGAGCCAATCGGAAAAAGTCATGATCTCTAGGAATAGATAGTGATGAAATTTTGGTGTTGCTAAATTAGGGTATTAAGCGTAGATCTTGCCCTCACCCCCAGCCCCTCACCCAAGCGTGGGAGAGGGGAGCCAGATCCGGAGGCGAAGGCGGGGTGAGGGCTGTTACTTTAATCTTTACTAAACCAACTAATTGAGTGGAGCAAACCCAAACGTAGCATTAAACTTCCGGCACCAAATCGCGACTGACTTAAATTGTGCCACATCAACCCCATTTGGAATTGAGTACATCTGTTGTCCTGATACTTTTTTCAACCGTCCTAAGTTGACATAATTAGCCTTAGCATAACTCTTGGGCGAATCCTGACGATGCAGAATCACAAATAAATCTGGCCCATTATCGCTCTGAAAACTACTGTCAAACTTGAGATATTTCTTGCCATTTTTGACTGTGATTTGAGCTGTGCCGCTAGTAGGATGTTCTGATTTCTCAAAATCACCGCTAGCTAGGACAGTAGCCGCTGCTACCTTGTTAGTAACTGTCATTGATGGTGATACCGCTAATTCGGCGTTAGCTGGTCTTAAATCGGCGTTTGAAAGGACTGGCAAGCAGATTGAAGCGGTCGCAATCAAAGCTGCCAGTAGTAAATTTTGACGTTTCATCGATCGAGGCTCCTAAGATTAAGTTAATTAGCATCGATTGACTTAATGTAGCCCTATTACTAGTAATGCTCAACAAATTAACCGTGCTGTCTAATATACATGGGTCAAACTAAATCGGATTGGTTTAGTTGCAAAATCTTTGATGCGATCGATGGAGATCGCCATCTCATCACAATCTAGCACTGATTTCTCGATCGTGATAAATCGGTGATGTTTTTTAAGTGAGGACAACTTAAAAAATAAATTAAATCTTTAAATCCAATTCCAATTTGAACTTGTAACTCAGGGGAATGCCGATTACCTCCGGTACGCTACGCGATCGAATCAGGCTGATTGCTCATGTTTTATATCCAGCATTTTCAAAATCTATTTAACATCCATAAGTCCTGTTTAGTCGAGGCTACTGGCTGAATTAAGAGTACGCTGCCTGGATCGAGATCATCAGATTCAGCAGATTCAAGCATACTCACAAACACGTCTTGGAGATTTAACTATGTCATGGGATTTATTATTTTCATCAGAATTGGGGCAATTTACGCCGATTATTCTGACATTAGCGGTTACAGCTACAGTTTTAGTTTTTAGTGTGCGAGAATGGCTGCCGTTAGATATCATTTCGATCTCTGCTGCTGCCGCTCTAATGGTAATGGGTTTGGTCACGCCAGAAGAAGGAATCTCTGGTTTTGGTAATGCTGTCACGATTACAGTGATGGCAATGTTTATTCTGAGTGCGGGGATCGATCGCAGTGGTGCGATTCAAATTATTAATAAGTTTTTTGTGAAGTGGGGTGGTAAACATCCAGTTCGGCAAATTCTATTATTGGGCGCAATTGTTGGTCCAATTACGGCTTTTATTAATAACACTGCGGTGGTGGCTGTTTTTATTCCGGTGGTAGAAGATTGGTGTAAGCAGCGGGGCATATCAGTCTCAAAGCTGCTGATGCCACTGTCTTTTATTACTGTACTCGGCGGGATGATTACTGTAATTGGCACATCTACCAGTGTCCTCGCGAGTGGGATTTCCAAACGGTTAGGCTATGGGGAATTCGGTCTGTTTGAATTTTCTAAGCTAGGGATCGTTACATTTTTAATTGGGCTAATTTTCCTTGCCGTTACTGCACCGACACTATTACCGAGTCGGATTAAACCTACTCGTGAATTGGTTCAGTCGGATTATGATCTGAAGGTTTATATCAGTGAGATTGTGATTACGCCTGATTCCCAATTGGTGGGTCAAATGTTGGGTGAAAGTTGTTTAAATCGGAGTGAAAATTGCCCGCTTCAGCGATTTGATATCGATACTTTAGAGTTGATTCGGGATAAAGTTCACTTTTCTCATCCACTCGATCGCAAGATTTTACAGGCTGGGGATGTGTTAATTGTTCGGGCTAGTTGTCAGGATTTAATTGCGATTAAAGCTGAACGTGGTATTGAAATTCACCCCGAATTACGATTTGCCCAACCTGACTTAAATTCGGAAGAAGAAGGCTTAGTCGAAGCTTTAATCCCTGCTAATTCCAGTCTGATTGGTTCAACTTTAAAAGATAGTCAATTTCGACAGCAATACAATAGCGTGGTTCTGGCGGTGCGGCATGGGGATAAGGTAATCCGCGAACGGATGAATAATATTCCGCTCCGGTTTGGCGATGTGCTCCTAATTCAAGGGCCAAAACAGAGCCTAATCGGGCTACAGGCAAATCCGAATCTGATTGTACTCGATCGAATTGATGTGCCGAATCCGCGCCAGAACAAGGCTGGAATTGCGATCGCGATTACCCTGGCGGTGGTTGTATTTGCGGCATTCGATCTCGTCCCAATTATGATCAGTTCGCTGATTGGGGCAATTTTGATGGTGATAACGGGCTGTCTCAAGCCTGGAGAGCTGTACACCTCAGTTCGGTGGGACATTATTTTCTTGATTGCGGGGCTGATTCCCCTGGGCATCGCGATGGAAAAATCAGGTGCAACTCAATTGTTAGCAAATGGACTCACCGGAATCGGCGGCGGGATTTCTGGCTACTGGCTACTCACAATTTTTTATATTGTCACTTCAATTATTACCGAGCTGCTGTCCAATAGTGCCACCGTGGTGCTGCTGCTGCCAATTGCCGCGAAAGTTGCCGAGCAATTGAGTTTCAATCCAATTGCCTTTATCTTTGCAGTCACATTTGCTGCTTCTAATAGCTTTATGACCCCGATTGGCTATCAAGCAAACACGATGGTTTATGGCCCAGGTGGTTATAAGTTCACCGATTTTGTGCGACTGGGTTTACCGTTGAATCTGCTTATGACGGTGATTACGCCACCATTAATTATTCTGTTTTACGGACTCTAACTGCGGCTGAATTTTTCACAAACTTATCTCTAGGAACTTGACGATGATTAAAACATTAATTCAACCTCACGGCAGCAAATTGATCGATCGATATCTAACGGGATCGAAAGCTGAATTTATCGGTTCGGCGGCTCCTTCCTTACCTAAATTTCCCCTATCTGCACGCAATCTTGCCGATCTAGAATGTATCGCTACTGGTGTTTATAGCCCGCTCACAGGCTTTGTAACTGAATCGGAGTATGAATCGATCGTCGAAAATTTACGCCTGCCGAATGGACTAGCTTGGAGTATTCCAGTCACGCTCCAGATGCCAGCAGCAGAGGCGGAGAAATATCCACTCGACACAGATATTGCCCTAATTCACCCCAATGGTGACATCGTAGCGGTGATGAGCCTTACCAGTAAATATCAGCCAAATCAACAGCGAGAAGCTGAAGCTGTCTATCAGACCACCGACCCCAACCATCCAGGCGTTCAGGCGATGCTGGCGGAAGGTGAAGTGTATCTGGGTGGCCCGATTGCGATGGTCAATTCAATTAATCATCATGAATTTCTCGAATTCCGACTCACTCCCCAAATGACCCGCCAGATCTTCATGGAACTGCAATGGCAAACTATCGCTGCATTCCAAACCCGTAACCCCATCCATCGCGCCCACGAATACATCACCAAAATTGCCCTAGAACTAGTTGACGGCTTATTTATCAATCCCCTCGTCGGTACTACCAAATCTGACGATATCTCTGCCACCGTGCGGATGCAGTGTTATCAGGTGCTGCTCGAAAAATACTACCCAGCCAGTCGGGTTCGACTAGGTGTATTCCCCGCCGCGATGCGCTACGCAGGACCCCGTGAAGCAATTATGCACGCCATCGCCCGCCAGAACTACGGTTGCACCCATTTTATCGTCGGACGCGACCATGCTGGAGTCGGCGACTATTACGGCACCTACGATGCTCAATTAATTTTCGACCAATTCACATCAGCGGAACTCCAAATCACACCGCTCAAGTTTGAGCACGCTTTCTATTGCACTCGCAACCAGTCGATGGCGACTGCCAAAACTAGCCCTAGCAGTGAACAGGAGCGAATTCACCTATCAGGTACCAAAGTCCGCGAACTGCTCCGCAGTGGCAAAACACCACCCCCAGAATTTAGCCGCCCCGAAGTGGCCCAAATTCTGATTGCCTCAATGCGCGAATCGACTGCTGATGTCTAGATAACCCAAGTTGCTAGATATGGAATGCCTACGATTAAAATCGTGGCTAGTGTTGCAAAGTCCGCCTACGCGGACTAGTCAATCAGATCTGTAGGTTGGGACTAGCGAAGCATCTCCGCTAGGAGATAACCCAACTCACACACCAACATCCTAGAAACGTTGGGTTTCATTCTTCAACCCAACCTACAAAAAGAGCATCACGATCCTTAAATGATTAAATTAGAGCGGAAAAGACCATGACAATGATTCAATCCAGTCTGAATATTGACAACGCCCAAGCAGAACTTGCAGGGCAATCTCCACAGGAAATCTTGAGTCATGCCCTCAAATCTTTCGATCGAATTGCCATCTCCTTTAGCGGTGCCGAAGATGTGGTGCTAATCGATATGGCACACAAAATTAACCCAAATGTCCAGGTGTTTAGCCTCGACACTGGACGACTGCACTCTGAGACATACCAATTACTCAATCGGGTGCGAAACCATTACAAAATCGATGTTGAAATCCTCTTTCCTGATGCAGCTCAGGTAGAGAAACTAGTAACCGGAAAAGGACTATTTAGTTTTTATCAAGATGGACACCAGGAATGTTGCAGCATTCGCAAGGTACGTCCATTACGGCGCAAATTAGCCAGCTTAGATGCGTGGATCACGGGGCAACGCCAGGATCAAAACCCCTCAACTCGATCGACACTGCCAGCAATTCAAGTAGATACAGCCTTCTCAACAGATGGACATCAATTAATTAAATATAACCCGATCGCAGATTGGACTTCAGCCCAAGTTTGGCAATATATTCGCGCCAATCAAGTTCCCTTTAATAGCCTCCACGAACGCGGCTTTATGAGCATCGGTTGTGAACCATGTACTCGCGCAATTTCACCCCACCAAGCAGAGCGGACAGGACGATGGTGGTGGGAAAATCCCGACGACAAAGAATGCGGTCTTCACGCTACCAATCAGGCTGAAAATCTTAGTAAATAGTTAGCAATAATTTGGCTGAATATAGATGGTGGGCAATGCCCACCATACGTATCTTGTACTTAGTCACTAATCGCCCGTAGATGAATCACGGGCTATCCGAAGTAAGTCCACTTAAGTGGACTTTAACTATTAGCCCGCACTTTAGTCGCGGGTGGTTAGTGACTAAGTACAAAGGTTTTAGCATTTTCTTTTCTTGGATGGAACCATCCTGCTTTCTCATTCCTCTCCCCAATTAAAACTCTCATGAAAAATATCACCTTAGTCCAAAAAATTAAATCAAACGGCGAACTCTGTGCTAAATCAGCGAAAGTTATTACCGATCTGGCTTCACGAGGATTACGTCACAACATCGATCGGTTAGTCACCGCCGATGAGCAAAATCCAGGTAGCGAAGGCTATGTATTAGCTGCCAAATATCAAATTGATGCTGCACCTTTTTTCATCGTCACCACAGAGGATGGTGGAACTCACACTTATCCAAGCTACAGCCGATTTCTCCGAAACGTTTTTAATATAGAACCTATTGAAAGTGATGAAATAGCCGAAATTATGACACAGAATTCAGACATGTACTATATCTAATTTTGCTGCTCATGATTTGAGTAAAATCAATGAATTTATCAATTCCTAGCTTTAAAAGTGTGACTGCTGACTTATTGCCAGGGCTACTGTTAACATCAGCACTGGCTCTGATTGCCACTAGTTTACAGAAATTACCTGGCATCAACATTTTTAGCCCTCTGATTTTGGCAGTTTTAATCGGAGTATCGATCCGTAATACTGTCGGAATTAGATCGGTATATAAGCCTGGAATCACATTTTCACTCAAGAAAATCTTACGGCTAGCCGTAATTCTATTAGGCTTGAAATTGAGCTTTGTTCAAGTATTTTCAGTCGGTTTAACAGGCTTAATGATTGTGCTAGTTACGTTAGTTAGCGCATTTGTGTTTACCTGTTGGTTTGGGGCGTATTTGGGAGTCGATCGCAAATTAGCTCAATTAATCGCCGCAGGCACATCAATTTGTGGTGCATCTGCGGTACTGGCAACAAATAGTGTGGTTAAAGCTGCTGATGAAGATGTTGCTTATGCTGTCACAATCGTGACATTATTTGGGACAGTATCAATGTTGTTATATCCATTACTCGATCTGCTGTTCCAAACTAGTCCCCGTGAGTTTGGACTATGGTGTGGAGTTTCAATTCATGATGTTGCTCAAGTTGTTGCAGCGGCTTCTCAAAAGGGCAGCGAGAGCGGCGAAATTGCCACAATTTCTAAACTTTCGCGAGTGATATTTCTGATTCCCATGTTATTAGGATTAGGCACATTGTCAGCTAATCAAGCCACTGAATCAAATTTTTATGGACAAAAGCAGGCTGCTAAATTACCAATCCCATGGTTTATTTTTGGCTTCATCATCCTAGTTATTTTAAATAGCCTTTCAGTATTCCCACCTGCATTCAAAGAAATAGTCACCCAAGGAAATCAATTCTTGTTGACCATTTCATTAGCCGCAATGGGATTAGAAACAAACATATCTAAAATGAAAGAAACTGGTTTGAAACCATTTTTTCTAGGTGCTTGTTCCTGGCTATTTATCTCAGGATTAAGCTTAGGATTGATCACAATATTTTACTAATCAAATCAAAATTGGTAGAAGTTCACGGGGGGTAACAAAAATAGAGAAAATCTGTTAACGTAAGGCAGATGGAAAAAACAGTGCCCGAACTAATAGCAGCAATTACCCCAGAAGAGTGGGAACAGGTGCCAGTAAGCGTCCTCAAGCTAATCG
>JANNDL010000114.1:0-46822 GCA_031387665.1 Chamaesiphon sp. OTE_75_metabat_95
ATGATGAACTGAAGATAATTCCTGAATATCTATTAAATACTCATCGTATCTTTAATGCACAGGGCGATATGACGATCGCAAGGCAACAGATTGAATTATCGATCGAACAGCTTCTCAGAGCTAAAGATAGATCTGTCCCAAATCGAGAATATCAAAGTCACCATAACTTACTCAAAATTGCCCTGCAAAATAAAATATGGAACAGCACAGATAAGACTCAGTTTTCTGTGAGTCGATATTTTTATGCCTTTAGCTACTTTTCAATATTTTTTTGTACGACAGAAATATTTACATTAATTTTTCAATCTATCCTTACGCCCACAGCAGTTTTTAAGCAAAATAAATATATTAGCTATTTAATTACTTGTGAGACAGGGATTACGACTTGGCTGATATTCTATGCTTACTATCTTCAAAAAACCAAGCCATTTTTGGTAGGTTCACAATTCAATTCAAGCTTCACAAATATCACTCCTTTTTTGTATATATTTACATTTATGTTTTCAATGATGTTGCTGACACTGTGGGTTGTAAAAATTCAAATTAATATTCAAAAACATCGCCAAATTTTTAGTATGATTGTGATTATCATGTCAATAATTACTGTAGTAATGAGTATCGGTGGTATATCGCTGGTCGATCGCATGTTTGGCATCAGTAGTGATAATACCTCGATCTCTTGGGGTGGGACGATCGCTATTTTTTATTTTCTTTGGTTTATCATTATGGCATCGATCGATTCCAAAGCAATCCGATCCTAAACAGAATTGAGAATTAATTACCTTGACGCTACTCTCTACCATCGCTGCATCACCCCTATCCCTGCAAGATATCGCTCAGCGGGACTTGCTTCAAGAACTGATTGCCGACAGGCGTTCGCCCAATACGCGGCGCACTTATACGAAGGCATTAGTGGATTTTTTCATGCAGGTAGCGAATGCTGCGCCTACTCCAGAACTAGTTGGGGAATTTTTGGCACTCGATCGATATCAGGCGATGACGTTGGTATTGCGGTACAGAAGGGCTTTGAGCGATCGGGGGTTGGCTCCTTCGACGATTAATACCAGGCTTGCAGCGATTAAGAGTTTGGTGGGTTATGCGCGGAAAGTGGGGGAATGTCACTACGATCTGGCGGATGTGGAAGGGGTACAGGTGGAGACTTATCGGGATACTTCGGGGGTGAATCCGACGGAGTATCAGGGGATGATCGGGGTATTCGATCGAGATACACTCAAAGGGGTGCGGGATTATGCGATTCTCCGGTTATTATGGGACAACGCCCTGCGCCGAGCGGAATTGTGTCAGGTGAACGTCAAGGATTTCGATCCGCAGGGGCGTAAACTGTGGATCATTGGTAAGGGGAAAGTGCAGCGTCAATCGATCGATCTCAGTCAGCAGTCAGTACAGGCAATCCAAGCCTGGTTGGAATTGCGGGGGAAATGTAAAGCAATCGATCCGTTATTTTGCACACTCGACAGGGCTACCAAGGGGCACCGTTTGAGTGGGAATGCCATCTATAATCTGGTTCGATCGACGGGAACAGCCGCAGGGATATACAAAGTGATGAGTCCTCACCGCGTCCGTCACAGTGCAATTACAGCGGCTTTGGATGCGACCAATGGGGATACTCGTAGGGTGCAGAAACTCAGTCGCCATGCGGATCTGAATACTCTCACTCTGTACGATGATAACCGCCGCCATCACCAAGGAGAAGTTACCAATATTTTGGCAGAGTTGGTATGAAGTTTGCAGCAATTCCTAGGAAAGTTACGAGAAAGTCAGCGATTCATCCGTGAGATCGCTGACAAACATATGTCCAGGTGCGTGGGTGATGGCAAATGCTGGTTTGGCTTGTAAGATGGCAGTCTGAGTCGTCACGCCACAAGCCCAGAATACTGGAACTTCCCCAGGTTGAATCGTGACAGCAGCACCAAAATCTGGTCGATCGAGATCTTGAATGCCGATCGCTGTGGGGTCGCCAATCTGGATTGGGGCACCGTGCGCTTTGTGATATCGACCTGTCACTGCTACCGATCGTACCACCAGATCTGCCGGAATTGGTCGCATGGAAACGACCAGAGGACTGGCAAACAGCTTGGTAGAGTTGCACTGAATATTCGTTTTATACATCGGTACATTCTTTTGCTCGGCAATATGTCGCACGGGTATTCCGGCTGTGAGCAGGGCAGTTTCCAACGAGAAGGAACAGCCAATCAGCACAGACACAAGATCGTCGCGCCACAGGGAAGTGATATCCGTTGTTTCTTGGATCATCTCACCATGCTCAAAGATCCGATAACGAGGCAGATCTGTCCTTAAATCTGCACCTGGGGCGATTTGCTTTGGTTCAGGATCGCCAATTTCAGTGACATCTAGGATCGGGCAGGATTTGGGATTTCGCAAGCAAAATACCAGAAATTCTAAGGCTAATTCCGCAGGGAGGATCACTAGGTTGGCTTGAACGAATCCAGAGGCAAGTCCAGCGGTGGAAGTAGTCAGCAGTCGATCGCGACAAAGTTGGCGGATTCGGGCAGGTTCAGAGATTTGGGGCATACTTTGAGAGTTGAGAGTTGAGAGTTGAAAGTTGAGAGTTGAGAGTTGAAAGTTGAGAGTTGAGAGTTGAAAGTTGAAAGTTGAAAGTTGAAAGTTGAAAGTTGAAAGTTGAAAGTTGAAAGTTGAAAGTTGAGAGTTGATGGAGTTGGGTTAGATCGATCTCTAGTAAGGTTTTGCTGGAAGATGATGGATCTGTAGGGGTAGTTGTCTTGTCGTTTTTTTATGCGGGGGGAACCCCCGCATAAAAACGCCGCTTCATGCAGTCTAATGTCGATGCTATATTCAACTTCAAACAAAACCTACCCTCCCTCACAAGCGGCGGTTTTATGCTGGGGTTCCCCCCAGAATAAAAAACCGACAAGACAGAAGATCTCAAATGGGTTCTACAGATCTGCGCCATAGCCGCCACCACCAGGAGTTTCAATCACAAACGTGTCTCCTGGTTGCATCTGCACTTCAGCTTTACTGCCGAGGACTTCGATCGATCCATCCTGATATTCCACAGAGTTCCGCCCGATCGATCCTGCTGCGCCACCATTTAAACCAAATGGAGCGACGATCCGATGACCAGATAAAATTGCGGCTGTCATCCCTGCGCGAAATTTAATCCGCCGGATGACACCATTACCCCCGCGATGTTGACCAATTCCGCCGCTACCGTGGCGAATGGCAAACTGTGTCACCAAAACGGGAAACCGCCATTCTAGAACCTCTGGATCGGTGAGGCGGGAATTGGTCATGTGGGTTTGGACAGCATCGGTACCATGAAAGTCAGGCCCCGCGCCCGAACCACCACAAATCGTCTCGTAGTACTGATAGCGATCGTTCCCAAAGGTGAAATTGTTCATCGTGCCCTGAGCTGCTGCCATGACCCCCAGGGCACCATAGAGAGCATTGGCGATCGCTTGGGAGGTTTCGACATTACCTGCCACAACTGCGGCTGGATAGCGCGGATTGAGCAGACAGCCTTCGGGGACAATTATTGACAGTGGTTCTAGGCAGCCAGCATTTAAGGGAATATCATCTTCAACTAGCGTCCGAAATACATACAGGACAACCGCTTTGCAGATAGCTAGGGGAGCGTTTAGATTAGTCGCTTGTTGGGGAGATGTGCCTGTGAAATCAATGGTAGCAGAGCGAGTAACTCGATCGATTGTCACTTTAACGCGAATCTCGGTACCATCGTCCATCGGATAGCTAAAGTTGCCATCTGTTAAAACCTCAATCGCCCGCCGTACGGACTCCTCAGCATTGTCCCGCACATGCTGCATGTACGCCTGAACTTTGGCTAATCCATAATGCTCCACTGTTCGGCAGAGTTCCTGGACACCGCGCTCATTAGCGGCAATTTGGGCTTGGAGATCGGCGAGATTCTGAGTCGGATTGCGAACGGAATAATCCCCCGCTCCCAAAATATCCCGCAGTGCTGACTCCCGAAATTGACCACGATCGACTAATTGGAAATTATCGAGTAAAATCCCTTCTTGGTGAATGTGGCTGCTGTGGGGTGGCATCGAGCCAGGGGTAATCCCGCCAATATCCGCATGATGTCCACGGGAAGCAACGTAAAATGAGGGCACTTCCAACCCATCGATAAAAATTGGCGTAATTACGGTGATATCCGGCAGATGGGTACCGCCATTATAGGGATTATTGGAAATATACACATCTCCAGGAGCGATCGTTTGACCCTTGGCTTGAATCAAACTAGTGATACTTTCGCTCATCGATCCCAAGTGAACGGGGATATGGGGTGCATTGGCGATGAGTTGTCCGGTTTGGTCGAAAATAGCACAGGAGAAATCCAATCGCTCCTTGATATTAACGGAATAGCTGGTGTTTTGGAGGACGATGCCCATCTCTTCAGCGATCGATCGAATCAGGTTGTTGAATATTTCTAGGAGTATGGGGTTGGGTTTGGTGGGGAAGGGGGGGACTGGGAGACTGGGGGATGATGAATTGTGTTGTAGATTTGTTGATTGGGGCTGATCTTTGCGTAAGATTAGGGCGTTGCGATCGGTTAGTTCCGCGCTCCAACCAGGCTCGATGACGTTGGTGCCCGTGGCTTCGATAATTAGGGCAGCACCGATAATTTTGTCTCCAGGCTGAAGATCTTCCCGTCGATAGATCGGGGTGACGTGCCATTGACCTTTGGTGTAAATCTGAGTGGTGCCAATGCTGGGACAGGGCGTAGTTCTGGTTGCAGCGAGGAATGGTTCGGCGATCTCGTCTGCTGTGCCGATCGCTTCTACCGATACAGCCTCAACAATTAGGGCTTGATCCGCCATCGTGAAACTATATCGCTGTCGATAAGCAAAGTCGAACCGCGATCGCAGTTCTGCCACAGTGCCAAACTCGACTACCAGAGTTGAATCAGTTCCGGCATAGCGGAGATGTGCCTTGCACAGGACTTGAATTCGATCGACACTCACACCCTGGGCGATAATTTCGGCCTGACTATCGACCTGCAACAGCTCAAAAATTTGGCACAGATCGCCATGTGTGGAGTCCGTGAGCGGCAATTCCACGGCTTTTTCTTTCAAAACACGGATATCGGCTAAACCAATCCCATAGGCTGATAATACCCCTGCATAGGGATGGATGAATATTTGGCTCATGCCCAAGGCTTCGGCAATCAGACAGGCATGTTGGCCGCCAGCTCCACCAAAACAGCACAGAGCATACTCACTGACATCATAGCCGCGCTGGACGGAGATCTTGACGATCGCCTTAGCCATTTTATCGATCGCGATCGCCAGAAATCCGGCGGCAACTTGTTCAGGAGTGCAAGTATCCCCAGTCTGGTGATTAATCTCGGCAGTTAACGCCGCAAATTGCTGCTGGACAATCGATCGATCTAGGGGCAAATTCCCCTTAACGCCAAATACCTGGGGGAAATACTCCGGCTGAATTTTACCGACGAGTAGATTGCAATCGGTCACAGTCAGGGATCCACCCTGGCGATAGCAGGCTGGCCCTGGGTGCGCCCCTGCCGACTGTGGCCCCACCCGATAGCGCGAACCGTCAAAATGTAATAATGAACCGCCTCCAGCAGCGATCGTGTGAATCGACATCATCGGTGCCCGCAGCCGCACCCCCGCGATTTCAGTTTCAAAGCTGCGCTCGTAGTCGCCATTAAAGTGGGATACATCAGTGGAAGTCCCCCCCATATCAAAACCAATAATTTTGGTGAATCCCGCTGCCACACTCGTCTTGACTGCACCGACAATTCCCCCCGCAGGGCCAGATAGAATACTATCTTTGCCCTGAAATAGTCGAGCATCAGTTAGTCCGCCATCAGATTTCATGAATTCTAATTTGGTGCCCACGAGTTCGGCGGCAACTAGATCGACATAGCGGCGTAAGATTGGCGATAGATAAGCATCGACAACGGTAGTATCCCCCCGACTGACGAGCTTCATTAATGGACTGACTTCATGGGATACCGAAACTTGGGTAAATCCAACTCGATGGGCGATCTCTGCTACCTGCTGTTCGTGGACAGGGTAGCGGTAGCCGTGGATCGAGACGATCGCACAGGATCTCATCCCATCTGCATAGGCAGTTTGCAACGCCTGAGTTAGTCGCAGTTCTTCTGCTAATCCGATCGCTATCAATTCTTCACCCTCCGCACTGTAGCGTTCCTGGACTTCAATTACCCGCTCGTATACCATCTCTGGAAGGATGATCTCACGAGCGAAGATATTTGGGCGATTTTGATAGCCGATCCGTAATGCGTCCCCAAATCCCTGAGTAATCAGCAATAGGGTGCGATCGCCCTTGCGTTCTAACAGGGCATTAGTCGCCACCGTCGTCCCCATTTTGACTATTTCGATCGATTCAGCCGGAATCTGTTCGTGCTGCTCCAGTCCCAAAATATCCCGAATGCCCTGGATTACCGCATCTTGATATCGATCGGGTTGTTCGGACAGCAGTTTGTAAATAATCACCCAGCGATCGTCAGGTAATGCCGTAACTTGAAATCTGGCAGGAGCTTGAGTCAACCGCAACACGATCGCCGGATCGTCTGTCACCGCCACTAAATCGGTAAATGTACCACCTCGATCGGCAAACACTTTCAACATCATTCTGGCTCCTATTGCTAGACAATTTTTAGGGACGCTTGTTCATTTTGCGATATATAATTTTTATAGTAAAATATCATTAGCGATATAATGCTCGTAAACATTCAACATCTCAGTCAATTTGAGCTGAAACAGATTTGCTACTTCATTGCCCTAGCCGAAGCTGGGAATAATTTCAGTACCGCAGCTCAACGGCTGGGCATTGCTCAACCGCCATTTAGTCAACGCATTCAGGGCTTAGAAAAGCTACTCAGTGGCGATCGCTGGTCGGTACAGCTAGTCGATCGCCGCAAACGACCGATCGAGTTAACCGCAGCGGGACAAGCTTTTCTAGAGGCAGCCGAGCAAGCTTTATTACACCTCGATCGAGCGGTAGATCAGGCTAGACAGGTGAGCGATCGTGTCAGTCGGGGCGAAATTGGCACATTGCGAATTGGGATCAACAATTCGATCGCCAACACATTTTTGCCAGAGATTTTGCAAGTATTTCAGGGACAGTTTCCTGATGTCGAGATCAAACTTGCGGAGGTAACGCTCCAGCAAGAACTTCAGATGCTCAAAAATCATGAACTTGACGTGATCTTTCAACGTTCTCCCAGCTTTGAACAGAACGATCCAGCCTTGTTTAGTGCTCAAGTAATTCTGGCCGAATATTTTGTAGTGGCATTGCCAACTACTCACCCACTGGCAGATCGGGAGCCGATTCCGCTTCAGGCACTCGCCGATGATTTGATCTTGTTGCCTTCCGTGGATTTGTTCCCCTTCTACCAAAAGGTCGAAACTCTCTGTCATCAGGCTGGCTTCACCCCAAAAATTAATAAATCTGTCAATGTTAAAGGAGTTGTTTCCCTGCTAAGTCTAGTCGCAGCAGGTTTAGGCGTGTCTATTTTACCCAATCACGTCAAAACCTTAGAAAGACGGGGAGTGTGCTATCGCGCCCTAGAATATCGATTGATCGACAGTACCTCACTCGATCGTCAGATTGCCATCGTCTGGCGCAACGATGATTCATCCCTGATTTTACGTCAATTTCGAGAGCTGGTCATGAATTTACCACTGGAAGACTCCTGGTAAGAAATCATTTCAAAATTAAAATCGATCAACTAAAAGCATTGATATATAATCGTCACACGGTGCAAATTGATAATTTAAGAATCCCCAATGACTACCATCAACCCCCGCGATATCGAACATATCTTTGAGCGACTGCGATCGGGTGTAGTGCCAGAGCGGGGATTAGAGGCATTTGCCGTTGGGATCGATCGATCTAGAGATGAGATTAGGCGACAATTAGAGCTAGCCGGAAATAATGAGGGCGTGTTCAAATTCCTGCGGGGTGGCTATGGTTGTGGTAAAACCTTCATGGCACGACTGGCACTACTCGATGCTCAGGCGCAGGGATTTGCAACTAGCTTTGTGGTGGTGTCTGATAACGATTTGCACTTCCATCGGTTTGATGATGTCTACCGCAAGGTTGTTCAGGAATTGGCGACCGATCGTTGCGATCGAGGAGCGTTGGGCTTTATCATCGATCGATGGATCGCCCGAATCGAAGATGCGACGATCGATGGCGGTGCCAATCCTGAAGCTGAAGATTTTGATGCCCAAGTCCAGCAACGCCTGGAAGAAGATTTAGCCTCTCTCACAGGCGGCAAAGCACCCGAAGATATGGCGCGGGTATTGCGATCGATCTTTGCCCTCAAACAGCAAAATGACTTCGCCCAAGCCAGCGCACTCCTCTCCTGGCTCTCCGGTAGTGAAAACGTCGCGGCATCCTCCAAAAGAATTGCTGGGATTAAGGGCGATATTGGCTCCAAAGAGGCGATGGACTATCTTCAGGGCATTTTAGCCATTACCAAAGCTTCAGGCTATAAGGGGCTAGTTATCGTCATTGATGAAGCCGAAACCATGTTGCGGATGAAGTCGGATATTCGCGCCAAATCCCTGAATGGGATTCGTCAAATTTGCGACGCAGCCGATCGCTATCCTGGGTTATTCTGGGTGTTTACAGGTACCCCCGAATTCTTCGATACCAATCGGGGTGTCGCTGGTTTAGCACCCTTACACGACAGATTAAAACTCATTAAAACGGGTAATTTTGCCAATCCCCGTCAACCGCAATTAGTCCTGACACCATTCGATACGGAACGCTTAAAAGATGTCGCGCTCAAATTACGAGAGCTATATCCGACCAAACAACGTAAACAATTAAACAAGAAAGTTACCCCCGAATTTATCGATTTACTTGTCGCCAAAGTCAGTGAAGGATTTGGCGGCGATGTGGGCATAGTACCACGTCAATTCTTACGTCAATTAGTAAATATTTTAGACTTAGCCGCCACCGAACCAGAATTCGATCCGATGACAGATGGCGGTTATGAATTCACCGAACTCAATTCCGAGGAAGCCAGAATTAGGGATGGTTTACCCTACTTTGAACCAGAACCCACCGATACAGAACAGTATGCTGTGACGTTTTAGCCATGTTATACTTCCGAATCTTTTAATTGCTTCTAATCCAAGCTCCATTCACCCCAACAGCTCAAGCCCAAATAATCCACGTAAGTTGTTATGCACAAACGCCTCGATCGCGCTTGGTGTTGCGTTGGTACGTGCTAGGGCAAATAAGCCAACAATCGTGCCAAACAACACATCGACTCCAGTAACAACTGAGACTGTCGGTAATAGTTCATTATCTAACCGCGCCCGATTCAAATGTTCGGTTAAAAAGTTTTTGAGGGACATTACATCCCGATCGATTGCTTGTTGCAGTTCGGGGGTGGGAATTTCCGCACTTATCAACAGACCGATCAAAAAGCATCCCCGTCTCATCCGCTGAGTTGTCGCCATTTCGTTGGCGGAGCCTCTCTGAAAGAGAATCGCCCTGTCGAAGTAGTCTTCGATCGCTTTCTTGCCGTGATAGGGCGTATCAAAGATAACGCGACATCTTTGGGAGTATCGATCGAATGCCGCCGCAAATAGCACTTCCTTTGAGCCAAAGGCATTAAATAGGCTACCGCGTTTTACTCCCAATCGTGCGGCGAGATCGTCTAGGGACGCAGCACTGTAGCCATGCTCCCAAAAATAGTCGCAGAGTTGGTCGATGATGGCATCTGTATCGAACGATCGAGGTCTGGGCATCGCAGGGGTTTAGCTCTAACTTTATTCTTGACGGATTCGACAAAAACGTCTATTCTTGTCAGCATGGACAAAAATAAGATCCATAGCAATTATAGCTTGCCAGCACTAGCTCTAGTCCAATCCTCACAGCCATCACCGGAAACCATACCCATTAATTAATTAACATCATGATTCGTTTTTATTTCCACCATACTCCCAATCCGATCAAAGTTGCGCTGTTTCTGGAGGAATCTGGTTTAGCGTATGAAGTTATTCCGGTAGATATTTTCAAGCACGAACAGCATATGCCTGAGTATTTACAGATAAATCCCAATGCTAAAGTTCCGGCAATTGTTGATGGTGAGGTTGTCGTTTTTGATTCTAATGCGATCCTGCTCTACTTAGGTGAAAAAACTGGACAGTTCATGAGTAAAGATCGCGGCGAATTGTTATCGTGGCTGATGTTTGTGGCGACAGGATTGGGGCCATATTCTGGACAGGCGGTACATTTCCAGACTTCTACCGCACCAGTTCCTTATGCAATCAATCGCTATCGCCGCGAGGCTGAAAGGCTCTACGGCATTCTGAACGATCGCTTGAACGCTCGATCGTTTATTTTGGGAGCTGAATACTCGATCGTGGATATGGCTGCTTGGGGTTGGATCGATCGTTATCCAATAGTATTAGGCAAAGATGCCCTTGATGAACTGCCCCATTTGAAACGTTGGTATGAGTCGATAAATGCTCGTCCGGCGGTGGTACGAGCTAAATCTATTAGCCAGAATATTCAATTTAAAACTGCGTTTGATGAAGAGACACTGCGATCGATGTTTCCCCAAAATTATCCCAAGATCTAATTAACTCACATCTTGCACCAATCCATAGATATTATTATTGCCATCACCCGTGGGCGGGCATAAAGCCGCGCCTCTACACAATTAACCTGTAGGGGCGCGGCTGTCTTGTCGTTTTTTTATTCTGGGGAAACCCCAGAATAAAAACGCCGCTTCATGCCCGCCCTAGATCTACGCTTAGTACTAATATTTTTATACTGGTGCAAGATGTGAGTTTGATAACTACGCTAGACAATCAGCCAGAGTTTGCAGGAGATCTCTGGCTGTGAAGGGTTTGGCGACGAAGTGGCGGCAGCCAGAGCGTTCTGCTTGAGCGACTGCTTCGACGGAATTCAGTCCACTCATGGCGATTACAGGTAAATCAGGATTGAGTTGGTGCAGCGTAGTAACGGTGGTGAATCCATCCATTACTGGCATCATCATATCGATCATGACACTATCGATCGCGTCTCGATGCTGGGCATAAAGTTCGATCGCTTGGGCACCATCATTAGCAGTCAAAACCCGATAATTATATGTCTCCAGCGTAGCTTTAATCAGCGTACTAATCGCGACTTCATCATCGACGACTAGAATCAACTGTTGACGACCGGAAGGTAGTTCTGGTTCATTCTCGGCGGGCTGGATTGGGGTATCACTGGCGGGGATGTAGATCTGAAATTGCGTCCCCTGATTCACTTGACTGTGGACATCGAGAAACCCCTCGTGACTTTTGACAATGCCCATCACGGCTGATAAACCCAGCCCTGTACCTTTGCCGACTTCTTTGGTGGTGAAGAATGGATCGAAAATCCGGTGGAGGAGTTGGGGTTGAATCCCAGTACCTGTATCGGCAACAGTAATTAGAACGTAATTGCCCACGGTGGCATCGAGATGGTTGCGGGCAAAGGTTTCATCGATCGATCGATTAGTAGCTTGAATACTGAGGGTGCCACCTTGGGGCATGGCATCGCGGGCATTGACGCAGAGATTCATCAATACCTGATGGAGTTGTGTCATGTCACCTAATACTGTCCACAAATCGGCGGCAATGTCCGTGTCAATTTCGATCGATTTGGGCAGGGTTTGCTGGACGATTTTTTGGATATCTACGAGCAGGTGATGGGGTTGGAGACAGACGCGCTTGCCCTCAATTCCTCTGGCAAAGGATAAAATTTGTTTGATTAAGTCTGCCCCTCTACGGGCACTAGACTCTAGGATTTTGAGCAGATTTTGAGATCGATCGTCGATATTTGTCAATCGCAATGGTAATAGCTGGGCAACTGATAAAATCGGTGTGAGGATATTATTTAAGTCGTGGGCAATCCCACTCGCCAGAGTGCCGAGACTTTCGAGGCGTTGCGCTCTCAGAAATTGTTGCTCCAGTTGTTTTTTCTCGGTAATATCCATGTGCATCCCGATCGTCCGAGTCGGATTGCCAGTACGATCTAAAAAGATATTACTTTTAATCGCAATCCACTGGATATTGTTGTCTGGATCGACGATCCGAAATTCTAAATCTAGTCCCTGTCGGAGTTGGCGAGATTTATTTAATTCTGCTTCGACTTTGGGACGATCTTCGGGATAAATAGTATCCAGCCAGTGGGTATTGCTATGGTCAAAACTACCTGGTGCTAACCCATATAGAGCTTCTAACTCGATCGACCAAGTAACTCGATCGGTTAATAAATTCCATTCAAATGTGCCAATCTTACCAGCTTGTTGAGCCAATCCCAAGCGGTTTTGAATGCTTTCTCGCGATTCAATTTCCTGACGCAGGGATTCATTAGCAGTAGCCAGAGCCGCAGTCCGTTCGGCGACGCGCAATTCTAGAGTTTCATTAACTTCCCGTAGAGCCACGGCTGCTTGTTTGCGTTCGATCGCGTAGCGTACCGATCGGACTAAAATATCTAGATTGACTTGCCGTTTAACGAGATAATCTTGGGCACCATGTCTGACAGCATCTAGAGCCAATTCGTCATCATTGGTGCTAGTTAATACGACGATTGGTAAATCGGGAGCATTGTCAATCAGCGCATCTAGAGATCCCAGCCCGTAGCTATCTGGTAGTGTTAAGTCCAGCAGTGCGACATCAAAGCTGTTCGATTTGAGTTGGGTGATTGCATCGCCCAATCGTTTGACATGAGTAAGGCGAAACTGACTATTCACAGTACCTTTGAAGATTTCTTGCAGCAACCTAGCCTCTGCTAAGTTATCCTCAAGTAGCAAGACGTGAATATCTGAGTGTTGGGGTGGTGTTGCGCTAGCAGACATTGAGGAATTATCTGTGATGGGGATTTGTTCGATCGGCGTTAAGTTAAGACTGAGATTTAGTGTGCAAAAAACTGACATACTCTAGTATACGGTTAATATTGAAGTGAATTGACATTAAGGATGAAGCCAACATTAACTATTGAGGATTTGTGTGCTGAAGCAGCTAAATTTGCTGAAATAGAATCTCTATACGATGAACCTGCACTTTACGGCGTGACAGATGGAAAAGCGGTCGGCACATATCTCGAACACAAATTCACAGACTATCTGGCTGAAAACTACAGTTCTCAACAAGGGAATTCAGCATCAGGGCTTGACCTTCCCGCACTTGAAGTTGATATTAAAGTAACAAGTATCAAGCAACCACAATCTTCTTGTCCATTTAGGTCAGCAAACCAGAAAATATTTGGGCTAGGATATCATCTTTTAATTTTCGTTTACGACAAATATGACGATTCTGAAAATAGAACTGGACGATTAGATATGCAGCATACTATTTTTATAGATAGAAGTAGAACAGCAGACTTTCAGACAACTAGAGGTATTATAGATATTTTAAATCGAGAAGGGAATAAGGATGACGTTATTGCTTTCATAATGGAAAGGAATTTGCCAGTTGATGAAATCGGCGCAAATCAGTTAGCTGAAAGAATTTTAAAATCGCCCCCAAATCAAGGTTACTTGACGATCTCAAATGCGCTGCAATGGAGACTACAATATAGCCGAGTTATTCAACAAGCTGGCAGTATTTCAGGAATATTTAGAATTCGATAAATAATCATGGTAAAGTCTTCAGAGAAGTGGCAATTTGGAGATTTTCAAACTCCTGATGAACTTGCACGGGAAGTAGTTAAAGTTCTCAAGCTAACCTATAAAATATCACCAAAAGCCATTATCGAGCCGAGCTGTGGAAAAGGATCGTTTGTCAGGGCGGCACTAAAAGAATTTACACATTCAAAATTACTAGGCTTAGATATAAATGAAGAATATGTCGAAGCAGCAAATCTATCTATAGCTGAGTATCTGAATTCAGAAAATGCAACTATATATCAATCGGACTTTTTTAATACGGATTGGAAATCTCTTATTTCTAATCTGTCGGGTGATATTCTAATAGTTGGTAATCCTCCTTGGGTTACAAGCAGTGAATTGAGTATTCTGAATAGTCAAAATCTTCCTTTAAAGTCAAATTTCCAGAATAGACGAGGTATTGAAGCTATTACTGGTTCCGGAAATTTTGATATTTCCGAGTGGATGTTTTTGCAATATGTTGAATGGTTATCAAATAGAGATGGTACTATAGCGGTCTTGTGTAAGTATTCTGTCGCTCGTAAGGTCATGCGGCAAGTAAAGAAGAAATCAGGAGACAGATTTTCTGGTTATGTCTATTCAATCGATGCAAAAGCTTATTTTGGAGCCTCAGTAGAGGCTTGCCTTTGTATTCTTTCTACCAATGCCGATCGCAATATAGATTATGAAGTTTATGAAGATCTGAAAGATAAAAAAGCATCATACTTAATTGGAGAAAGAGATGGCTTGATTATCAAAAATACAGTTAATTATGAGAAGTGGAAACATTTGGCAGGTCAAGATCTAAAATATTTATGGCGATCTGGAATCAAGCATGATTGCTCTAAAATTATGGAGTTAGAGCGCATTCAAGATAACTTATTTCAAAATGGATTTGGCAAAAAATACATTCTAGAGGAAAACTATTTGTACCCTCTTTTAAAGAGTTCGGATATCGGCAATGGTAGAACTGATTATTATCGAAAGCTTTTACTGGTCACACAAAAGTCGGTTGGTGAAGATACTAGTATTATTCAAGATAGAACACCTAAAACATGGCAATATTTGCTTGAACATGAAGAATATTTCAAAAACAGAAAGAGTTCTATTTACAAAAATAAGCCGCCATTTTCTATCTTTGGTGTTGGCTCGTATTCTTTCAAAGATTGGAAAATATCGATCTCTGGGCTTTATAAGAAACTAAATTTTTGTCTGATTAAACCTTTGGATGGAAAATCAGTAATGTTTGATGACACTGTAAATTTTTTGTCTTTTGAAACTGAGGAGGAAGCCAAATTTATTTTTGGATTAGTTACCTCTAATCCAGCATTAGAGTTTCTTAACTCCATGATTTTTTGGGATGAAAAGAGACCAATTACAATAGATATCCTCAGGCGGTTATCCCTGAAATCTGTTGCAAAAGAACTGGGATCTTTAGAAAATTATCTGCAATGGGATGAAGCTATCCAGATAAATTCTAATCGTCAGTTGGAATTTGGATTAGCCGAGTAGCATTCACGTTGCAAAGTTTAGGTAGAAAAGTACCGTAATATTTTAACAATCTAAAGATTACCCGATCGATTCATTACAATAGAAGAACTAGCAGCAATTTCAGGGACAATTGACTATAATAGAGGTATGGATGAATCGATCGTACTAGTTAATTCGCAGATCGAGGAGAGTGACAATGTTAAACAGCGTTGTTCCAATGGGTTGGCTCTGGGAAATAGCCCAACAGTGCAGAGCAAACCTCAGATCTCATGCTTTTTATCAATCCGTTGCTAATGCTTCGAGTAGTAAAGATTTTTACTGGATTCACCAGCTCTATCACCTTTCGGCTGACTTTACTGCGGCAACTGCTCTCCGCTACGGCAAATGCGATGACCCACGTTTTCGGGATGCTTTTGGTGAACATGCTGGGGAAGAAGTTCAACACCCAGCCCAGTTAGCCAAATGGATGCGGGAGTTCGGCTTCCTCACACCCGATCGATTACCGACTTCAGTGCCACCAAATTTAGTAACATTGGCATTAGGTGCTTATTTTATCCGATCGGTCATGCGAGAGCCATTTGCACACCAAATCATTACTCTTAACTTAATGACTGAGAGCATTGCCGTAGATTTTTATGCTCAGGTTAACCCCAAACTTACACAACTAGGATTAACTCCTAAAGAATATTGGCTAGTTCATGAGGAAGCTGATACCCATCATCAGGTTTTAGGATTGGATCTGATTCCACAGTGTTCGCAAGATTCTCCATTAGGATCTGAATATCTCCACACAGTCTACGAGGTTACACAGCTTTGGCAGCAGCTATTTGACTCCTGGAATCAAATGATTCAATCTCCAGCTCGTGAGGCGGCTTACCTTAGTGGTGTTGGCTAAAACAGCTTGCATCTCTAACCCTGTCTACGAGCTTTTTTGGTGAAGGCTTCTGTTGTCACAATTTTAGTTCCAGATAATATCCCGACTTGGGGTCGATCCTGCCCCGATCCCTTCGGCGTAGGTTACTGTAGTTAAAGGAGTATTCTTTCTACTAGCTATTCTGGGATTAATTGGCAGCGTACGAGAGAAAAAACAGCATTTTTAATGCTTATTACTCTAGGCTAAAATAAAGAGGCTCTAAGTCATAGTAAGGTTAAACCGATGGCAGTCCGACAACCACGATATAGCAAGGAAGAATTTGCCCAGAGGGGTGACGCTCTGTATGAGTCTGAGGTGCGATCGCAAGTCGAAGAAGGTAATCATGGCAAGATAGTGGCGATTGACCTTGAAACTGGAGCTTTTGAAATCGATGCCAGTGAAATCGCTGCTTGCAATCGTCTTGAAGCTCGTTACCCAGAGGCTCAAATCTGGATGGTTCGGATTGGTTCTCGCTATGTTCGTCGATTCGGCGGACGCACGAAGAAAGCCGTATGATCGCTGGAATTGTCAACGCGGACTTTGAGCCAATTATCCCACTTTCAATCTGTGGTTCAGATGGCAAGGTTTACACGCAAGATGCGGTCGTAGATACTGGCTTTAACGGTTGGCTCTCTCTGCCTCCCAATTTAATCGCTCAGTTGAATCTGAAATGGAAGAGACGAGGACGCGCCATTCTTGGCGATGGCAGTGAATGCGTTTTCAATGTCTATGAAGCCGTTTTGGTTTGGGATGGAAATTTTCTTACAATCCCGATTGATGAAGCTGATTCAGAACCACTTGTTGGAATGTCGCTGATGGAAGGCTATTACCTCCGGTAGGCTCCGCCAACAGCTAATGGTGCAAGTATTCGAGGGTGGTCGTGTCGAACTCAGCAAAGTAAACACTGTCTAACAAACCCGTTGCACGCCGACCGTATCGAGTTGCTTCATCGATCTTAGAGGTGACTAACGGCGGGTGAACGGGAACGTTAGACAGATATTAATATAACATTTCAAAAATTAAAGATTACCCGATCGATTCAGCCACGCCGAGAAACTCACGATCCACTCTTAACTGGTAAAGTAGCCGTCTCCAGCCAAAACGCCTCAATCCCCCGCACAATTTTAAACAGTTGCGGGAGATTTCGAGATTTGGCAATGTAGCAATTTACATGGAGATCGTAGCTATTGGCGATATCTTCCTCATTGAGGGAAGTCGTCAATACCACCACTGGTAAATGCTTGAGCTTGGGATCGGCTTTGATTTCGGCTAAGACTTCGCGCCCATCTTTTTTGGGCAGATTGAGATCCAGGAGCACCAAATCAGGGAGGGGTGCGTTGGTGTATTCTCCCTCCTGATGGAGATAGGACATCGCATCCATCCCATCCCGCGCCACCACTACCTCACATTTGGCAGTGGTGCTTTTTAATGCTTCCTGAATCAGGCGGATATCGCCGCGATTATCTTCGACTAATAGAATAGTTTTTACGTCCATTGACACGATCGCGATCTCCTCCGCTGACAGGAATTGTAAACGAAAAAGTGCTGCCCTGTTCTGGATCTGATGTGACCCAGATTTTGCCGCGATGACATTCGACGATTTTTTTGCAGATCGTTAGTCCCATTCCCGATCCTGAGTATTCGTCGCGGGTGTGCAAGCGTTGGAAGATGACAAAGATCCGCTCGAAAAAGCGGGCATCGATGCCAATCCCATTGTCACTCACGGAGAATAACCAGTCGTCTTCCTGTCGTTCGATCGAGATATGAATCTGGGGAACTGTATCTGGTTTGCGGAATTTAATCGCGTTGCCAATTAGGTTTTGGAAGAGCTGCATTAGCTGCGTACTGTCGGCTACAATCGTCGGCATCGGGTCGAAAGTGATGACTGCACCTGTTTCAGCGATTCGTCCGCGCAAGTGGCTCAGAGCGCGATCGAAGGCGGTAGATACTTCGGTCAGTCCCCACTCGATGCCGAGCAGGTCTACTTTGGAGTAGACTAATACGTCATCGATTAGAGTTTGCATCAAGCTGACACCCTCAACAGCAAAGCCAATAAACTCTTTGGCATCTTGATCGAGTTGCTCGCTGTACCGCATCTCTAGCAGTTGGACGTAATTTGCCACCTGATTGAGTGGTTCTTGCAAATCGTGGGAAGCAACGTAGGCAAACTTTTTGAGTTCGGCGTTCGATCGTTCTAAATCATTGGTGAGTAAGGCTAATTCTTCCGCCTGACGGAGTACAATATTGACAATCGCTTTGCGGAGTTCTGTCGCGGCTTCCGCTTCTACTGGTTTCCAGGGAAGCGAATGCAACCGGACGGTTTCTTTCCACAATTCAAAGGATTTGCGGGGGCATAAGCGAATATTACCATCGGTTTCAGCTACATGATAAGCATTGTTGGGATCGCCACTCCAATTCACCGTTTGAATTACTTCAGGGCGGAAACACAAGACATAACTGCGGCGGGAGAGGGAAATCGCCAACAAGCCACTCGCCACATCTTTAAATCGCTGGGCATCGCCATAGATGAGGGGGAGTGAGTCGGTGATAAATACTTCATCTTCGACATTTTTGGTCAACCACTGCACCAAATAGTTGAGTTCGGCTTCTGGTGGAGTTTGACCGATAGTTGTCCAATGACCCCCAAAACAAATGGCTGCACCATGAGCATCAACGAGATCGAGCAGATTGGGTTCTGCACCCATTAAACCATCAATAAAACTTTCCGATCGAGACATCCGATCGATCGCTACCGATTGAACGTGGGCTAATTTCGCCCGATAATTGTAGTCGGCAACATCTTCACTCGTCGAAATCTCGGCAAAAATTACCTGTCCGAGGAATTCACACGCCTTCCGCAATTCATAGGGGACGAGTTTGGGTGTCCGATGGTGACAAGCAATAATGCCCCATAATTTACCATCTTTAATCAGGGAAATCGTCAACGATGCCCCGACTCCCATATTATGCAGGTACTCGGTATGACAGGGAAAGGCACTCCGCAGAATCGAGAGCGTGAGATCTGTGGGTCGCTCTGTGACTGGATTCCGCGAGGGAATCATCTCCACCGCCGTATCGCCAGCATCGGGAATCACCCGAATCCAGTTGGAGAGAAACATCTTCCGCGCTGGTTGGGGAATATCCGACTCAGGGAAATGTAAGCCCAAATAGGACTCCATCTCTGCCAATTTATCCTCGGCAATTACTTCGCCATGTCCATCATCGTCGAACTTGTAGAGCATGACTCGATCGAATCCAGTCACCTTGCGGACTTCACCGACGACAATCCGACCGAATGCGTGTAGATCGGCAGTTGCAGCTAATTTACCGATCGAGGCTTTCGCTAAATGATAAAAACTTAAAAACGGAATAGTTTCATTCGTCTGGGCTGGTTCCAATTCTAACACCAGAAATCCGTCGGGACTGCGATGAAAGACGGCATCAAAGACCAGATAATCATCCCCAGATTTCCGCACCCACACCTTACTCGGATTGATCGCATCGAGATTTTGGGCGGTTAATCCTTCCCGAAATTGGTCTACCTGAAAGGCATCTAAAATCTGTTCCAATGGCTGTCCCAACACCCGATCTGGTGACAGTCCAAATGCCATTGACGTATTATTACTAACTTGAATCACTGTCAAATCCGGCTCTTGCAGAACTAGCAATACGCCATGAGACTGAATCTTTGTCAAGATATTAATCGACGGCTGTTTCAAGCTGGTGAGATTAAGATCTGGAGTGCCGAGACTAATGCCTGTCATAAATATTACCTCGTTGGGATCGCCTCTTTGACGGAGGCAGACATTGCTGTGACGCACCTGTACCTTGTTTGGGTGCAGATTGTCGATGCTAGATCTCACAGCATAGCTCAATCATTACCAACGTTCTTCAAACAACACAATAATCTGCTTTACTCAGTAAAACTTAATATTTTTTTGATTAAAAGAGTCATTTGAGCGCGGATCACGCTGCTGGTAATGTGGCAATTCCGAACCAAAATTCTTCAATCCGGTGGACAATTTGGCACAGTTTATCTAGCTCAGTAGATCGGACAACATGGCAATTGCCTTGCAACAGATAAGTACTAAAAATATCTGCCTCAGTTGCCGCCGTTGTCAATACCACGATCGGAATCCGCCGCAAGTGGGGATCTGTCTTAATTTTAGCCAGTAGATCTTGCCCATCATTACTAGGTAAATTCAACTCGAATAAAATCAGATCTGGACGCGGTGCATTCACATAGTCACCACGACGATTGAGAAAATCGATCGCTTCGATGTTACCTGCAATCGTCACAACTCGGTGCTGGAAAGATTGCAGCGCAGTTTCAATTAATTGAGCGCGATCTCGATCGTCATCGATCAGTAAAATCGATCTCTCTGGCGCAGACTCGTCCATTCTTCCTTCGTCAATTCCTGTATATTGGGTGGCAAAAATTTCGCTGTTGGCATATTCTAGCCTTTGGCGGCACATAATCCCAACCTGCTAACCCAATAATGTCCATATCGACACACAATTCAAGTTTGAAGTGACCAATCTTCCGACATTGTAATCGATCGACAGCCTACGGTCGATAATCGATTAAGATGATGATAAATAACCTATGAAATTATTATCAGATTGGGGCATTACAACTAATTGGTGGCGAGGCGATCGTGGTGAATATTGGGTGATTGCTCAGGGCATTTTACTACTTATCTTTGCGCTGACACCACCGATGAGACTTAGTTCGATCGAGTTAGATGCATCTGTTTGGCAGTATCTAAGCTGGATATTAACGGCGATCTTCGGTGTTTTAGCAATAGTTTTTCTGGGTCTATCGTTATCCGATCTCGATCAAAATCTTACACCATTACCCCACCCCAGAGATGAAGGGCAGTTGGTGAAAATTGGCGTTTATAGGTTGGTCAGACATCCGATGTATAGTGGGGTAGTGTATCTAGCTTTAGCCTATGGGAGTTGGCAGATGAGTTGGATACATCTGGTAGGTTCTATCGTTTTGTTTGTGTTTTTTGATGCTAAATCTAGAAAGGAAGAAGTTTGGCTGACAGAAAAATTTTCAGATTACGCAAGCTATTCCAATAGTGTGAAAAAGTTTATTCCTCGGACCTACTAGTTATGTTGTGCCTTGTTATTTCACTTTATATATAAATATTTCAGCTTATGTGTAGACCCACATGAGCTTCAGTAGTTAAAACATATCTGCGGGATCTGCCGATCGCAATTTCCTCACGGCAATCGCTCCAGAAATCGTACACATAATCATTGTCAAAATCAGCACTGTGATGGCACGAGCGGCAGTCATTAGCAATGGTAAGCTAGTTGCATTTCGGGTCATTGTATAGAGTCCAACTGCGGCAAGCATTCCAGGGAAAAAACCCACGATCGATAGAATTATTGCTTCTTGAAAGACAACAGTTAATAGATAAAAATCTGTGTAGCCCATCGCTTTGAGAGTGGCATATTCAGACAAGTGATCGGCAACATCTGTGTAGAGAATCTGATAAACAATCACGATTCCGACGATGAAACCCATGACTGTCCCCAGGGTGAAAATAAATCCGATCGAAGTTCCAGTTTCCCAATAAGTTCGCTCAAATTTGATAAATTCTGCTTTGGAAAATACTTTGACATCTTTAGGGAAAGAGGCTTTCATTGCGGCAATAGTCGATTCCACATTGGCACCTGGCTTTAATTTAACTACCCCAACGTCAATTAATCCCGCCTCTCGCTGTTTGAACATCCGTGCGAAGTTGGTGTCACTAGTCATCAAATTTCCATCGGCACCAAATGATGCACCGAGGGTAAATAAACCGCCAACCTCTATTTTTCGCCCATCTACTTCTGTTTGGACTCGTTTCCCAGAATTAAACATTGTGGAAATGTCCCCAAATTGGGCGCGGGACTTTTCGTCAAATAGATAGGTGTCTGGCAATTGCATCTTGTCAATATTTTCGCCGACTCCAGGTAGTTTAAATAGTTGTTTGTCAGCGGGATTAAAGCCAATGATCATGATCTGGCGGGTGCTTTTATCCTGAGGATTTTTCCAAATTCCAAAGCCTAAATAAATTGGCGTAACAGAATCAACATCCTTAAAAGCCAGACTCTGATAAAGTCGTCTTCTGGGAAAGGATTTCATGGCAATCAATGCCGTTGACTGGGGACTAATCAGAAAGACATCGCCGCTGACATTGGTATGAAATTTGACCGCACTGTCAAATAAAGCATCCCGAAATCCTAACTGCATAAACATCAGGATATCAGCAAAACTAATTCCGGCGATCGCCACCAGCAGCCGAATCTTTTCATGACTAAGTTGTAACCAAGCAAGCGGAATTTTTTTAAACATTATCTATCCACGATCCACTATTCACTGTCTTGATTCGCTAAACCGTCGGGGAACCCGACGTTGGCGTAGCCTCTCCGCCAGGAGACGCGCGAATCGCTATCCACTATCCACTAAATCGCTATTCAGTCTTAATCGAGATCGCAATCTTAGAATTAGTCAGTCCTCTGACGTTGCCGCTGTCGGTGGGATCGATCGCAATTTTGACTTCTACCACGCGAGAGTCAGAATCAGCCGCAGGATCGGTATTTAGGACATCCTGCTTGCCAATTTGGAGTCCAATATAGCTAACTGTGCCGCGTAGATCTTGACTAAATGCGCCAGAGTCACTTTTGATCGTCGCAGTTTGCCCGACTTTGAGCTTGCGGACATCACTTTCATAGACTTCGGCAACCGCTACCATTTGACTGGTTTGTCCCATTTCGACGATACCTTTGTCGCTGGGGCTTTCACCTGCGCGGGAGTGGACTTTGAGGATTTCACCCGCATTTGGCGCACGCACGTAGGCTTCGGCTAGTTCAGCTTGAGCTTGACGGGCGGTGGCTTGAGCACGGGCGAGTTCTGCCTGAGCACCGATGACATCGACGCTGCGAACTTCGGAGATTTTGCTCAGAGTGGCTTTGGCTGCGGCGATTTGTTGCTTGGTGGTGGCGAGGGTTTTGTCGTAGTTGGCTTTGGCTTCGGCGATTTGTTGAACGGTAGTTGTCGTCAGTTTATTTTTAGTCGCCTGATTTTCAATAATCTGCTGACTGAGGGTAGCGACAGTTTGGTTATATTTGGACTCAGCTTCAGCTACCTGTTGGCGAATGGTTTCCACTTCTAGTCGCTTGGCATCAACTTTGGTCGCTTCGATCGCTCGATCGGTATATAGTTGTTCAAAGCGTTTGTAGTCTACTTCGGCATTGCCTAGCTGTGATTTGAGCCGCCGGATTGTGGCTGTCTGGGTGGGCTTTTCTCCAGCTAGTTGGGCATTGAGGGATTGAATTTTACCAGCTTGGGCGGCGGGTTCCCATTTTAGTTGGGCTTCCAGTCTGGCTTTGGTGGCTACATAAGTTGCGCCATCACCTTTGAGCTGACTCTCTAATCTGGCGACTTCTGCTTTTTGAGCACCGATCTCGCCTTGCTTGGCTCCAGCTTTTACCTTGGCAAGATTGGCTTGAGATACTTTGACATCCTCCATCGCTTTTGCCAGGGATGCTTCTAGTCGCTGGCGATTGTCGAGGATCGCGATTACTTGTCCTCGCTGCACCTTATCGCCCTCTTTAACCAACAGTTGAGCAATGGTGCCTTTGCCCCCTTGTGTACTGGGTGCCGATATTTTAGTTACTTCACCAAATGGTTCTAGTCGCCCCAGTGCCGTTACAGCCTTGGCTGTCTCTGGCTTTACAGCGGCAATTTTGGCATTCTGAGCTGCTGATTCTGGTGGCTTCTGGGCAAACATCCCCGCATAGTGCAATCCGGCTGGCAACAGCAGAATCGCTGCTGCGGAAGCACCAACAGCAATCCAGCGACTGAGCGGATTGAGGCGTTTGAATTTATCCACTACGAAATTATCGTCTGCCATAACTTGTGAGTCGCCTTCGCTAGTTGCTTGAGATATTTACTTACCTGTTAGTTAGTTTAACCCGAAAATAAAATATATGTCAATTAAGTTACAATTCCCCAACCCTATGGCATAATAGCTATATCAACACCCTTCTATACTTACCATTTAGTTAAATAGACTCCTGCGTCATCTTACTTATAATGCCCGCGATCGACAAGCAAAAGACTATTAAACCCCCAAATTCGACTCGCAATTCTGAAGCAACGAAGAATCAAATCCTCGATGCAGCCGAAGCGGAGTTTGCCGTGACGGGATTGAGTGGTGCCCGCACGGAAGCGATTGCTGCTCAGACAGGCGTTACCAAAGCAATGATCTACTATTACTTCCAAAGCAAGGAAGAATTGTATCAGGCAGTGCTAGAACGGTGTCTGATGGGAATGCTCTGTATGGCAGAGGGTCTCCAACTCGATCTATTACCGCCAGATGCGGCACTAGTAAAGTTGCTAACCACCATGCTCCAGTGCATGTCTGAAGAACCCCGCATTGGGAGTATTCTCTGTCTCGAAGCAATTCAGAATAAGGGGAAATATTATCCCAAACAACTGGGAAATATTCTCTATGGCACGATGATTCAAGTGCTCGAACGCGGCATGAAGTCAGGTGTTTTTCGGCAACTCGAACCCCGCCACACGGCAGTAAGTATTGTTGGTGCTTGTTCGTTCTATTTCACTGCTCAAGAAAATCTCAAATATCTCTGGCCAGGTAAGCGATTACTCAGTAAAGAACTTCTCCAAAGCCACTCACAAGAATCGATCGATCTAATTATGGCAGGAGTAAGATTAGTTGATAATTGATAGTTGTTGGCGTAAGCCTCTCCGATAGGAGAATAGTTGATAGTTAAGAAGTGAACTCCTTATCCCCCTATTTAGTCATGACTTTCTTTGATTTTGAAGCTGATTTTGTAGATTCATTGCGGTGTATTCCGATGATTGTCAGGCTGAAATTGGATACCTGTGGAGTGAAGTTAAAGCTGGCAGAATGGAACCACTTCACTCAACCTGAATGTCAGCAATTAGTCGATCTACCATGTGAAGAATCTGATCAGATTAATGGGTATAAAGAGTATGTGCGCCAATTAATTTTCCAACATACTAAGCATGAAGCTAGCTTGCTATCGATCGATCCCCATCCACCGTGGTTAAACGATCGAGAAATTCCCCCCAGTATCACCATTAAAGCAACTGAATCTCAAGCCAAAATCACTCTAGCTCAATGGTCAAGCCTTTCGCCACTTCAAAGATTTGCACTGATTAAACTAACTAGATCTCAACATGAAAATAATAACTTCTTACCAGCATTAACTGAATTTGGATTATTAAATTAGAATATTTTACAATTGCTAGTGTGGAAGGGCAGGTTCAAATTTAACTCCTAGCTCCGTTCCAGTTGATTTTATAAACCAGCCCCTACAGATCCTAAATCCAATGCTAAATTTTAAATCTAAAGCACCAGAACTCGTCAATATCGACAGCGGTAATCTCGATGATGTTGTCGTTGATGTGCATCAGCTCAACTATTACTTTGGTAAAGGCAACCTCAAGAAGCAAGTTTTATTTGATATCAACCTTCAAATTGGTAAAGGTGAAATCGTGCTGATGACAGGGCCGTCTGGTTCTGGCAAAACTACTCTATTGACTCTATCAGGTGGCTTGCGATCGCCACAAGAAGGCAGTATGAAAGTATTGGGTGTCGAAATGGTGGGAGCTAGCAAACGTCAAACCATCGCAGTGCGGCGGAATATCGGCTACATTTTCCAGGCGCACAACCTACTCAAATCCCTCACTGCCCAGCAAAATGTCCAAATGGCGGGGCAACTGCATGACAATATGAGCAGCAAAGAAGTTAAAGAGCGGGCAACTCACATGCTCGATGCCGTCGGATTGGCCGATCGTAAGTCCTACTACCCCGATAGTCTCTCTGGAGGTCAAAAACAGCGGGTAGCGATCGCCCGTGCCCTCATGAGCCATCCTAAGCTAGTGCTAGCAGACGAACCAACTGCTGCCTTAGATGGCAAATCAGGTCGAGAAATCGTGGAAATTATGCAGCGATTAGCCAAAGAACAGGGAACGACAATTCTAATGGTGACTCATGATAACCGGATTCTAGACGTAGCCGATCGCATCGTCCATCTCGAAGATGGCTATCTAGCCCAAAATGATGTCCTCACCGTCAGTGAATAATTAATTGAGAATTGAGAATTGAGAATTGAAAATTAGGTTATTAATTACTAGTACTGAGCGGCATAAATTAGGCTACCATCTTTCTCCCAGTCTCCCAGTCTCCCCTCAGCTCAAAATAGTAAATAGATTTACGCCGAAGAATACTAGGGAATAATCAAAATCGGGTTGTCACCACCTACGCTTAGTCCAGTATTTGCATTGGAACTATTGCTGATGTCGATTCCATCTAGATTGCTCCGCCGAGATGCCAAGCGAAACAAGGATTTGGAGCTAATGCCGCTATTGCCGACTGTCGCATCGATTGCCGACTGACTGAGCGGATTTGTTGACTCTGAGATTGGGATATTGACTTTCACCTCATCGTTAGGATTGAAAGTACCCCCATTAAAGATAAACCCATTGCCTTTGGCAACTAGTGGCCCAACTACAAATGGTTGATTTGGATTGAACGTAATTTTAAAGTTAGAGGATGTACCTTCACTAGAAAATTCGATTGTTGGGATCACAACGGTGGGTTGTGTTTGGGCAAATACATGACTAGGAGCCAGAATTGCCGAGATGGTAGTCAGGACGATAAAAATATTGCGATCGATCATTTGGTTTTGGCAAAGTATGTATATCCGTAAATATACTTACAGCCATAGTAATCGTCAATACAAAAGCATAGCCGATCGCTACTTTCAGTCAATCGGCGTAAGTTGTCTAGAGTTGTTGATTTTAACCTCTGAGAATGAAGACTTGCCACCAATGAGCTGCTAATTGCCAAATTGTCCCCGCAATACTGGCAAAGAAAATAGTCGTCGCCATCGTCATTCCATAACCAATCAGAATAAATAATCCATCCAACTCTAGTAGTCCGATCGCTAGAAACAAAATCGTGTAAGCTGGAGCGAGATTGGTCAGTGGAATTGGTAATGGTAGCGACATCAATAGTGCATCCCAAGCTAGACAAGCTCCAGCAATTCTACAGCCCCAGTCACTATTACTAAACCGTGAAAACCGATGTCTGGACATCTTTTCTAATGGTTTGAGCAGCCGATTAATATTTTTGAGTAATTTCTCAGAAGCCGCAGGGGATAGTTCAATTCGCGCAATTCGCTCAGGTAAGCAGGGTCGATCGTATCCCAGTGCCAATTGACAGCCAACTAGGATAATCCCAATTCCAACCAGTGCCGAAAATCCAGGTAAGGGGATCGGCAGCGGAATCAGCATCGGCATGGTGAGGATCCCCGCGATCGTCCCAAATCCACTATTTCCCACTTCTTTTAAAACTACTGATAGTGGCAATGGTCGATCGGTATATTCAACTAATAATTGAGATAGGATTTGGGATAGCTTCATTCGACATGCTTTAATTAACTGATAATTGAGCTATTAGGGTGGGGTTTGAAATCTTTGTCCTAATAACAATTTACCTAAAGGTGGGAGATTCAAACCACTTCTCTTTGTTAAAAATCGAGATATTGAAGGAGATCTACTAGTCTAGGGATAATTCTATTATAGGTCTCCAAGACGAAAAATACATAAATATTTAACAACTTAGTTGGGACTTTAACATAATTAAAATTAATATAATCATCGATGGAACTGTTGTAAAATTGGATCGGTTGTTGATGAGGCACAGGTGCTAAATGTTGCAAAAAATCTTAGTTGCAATTGGTGATTCTCCTGATTCAGAGCAAATCTTTACCACAGCATTGACACTGGCGCAGAAACTTGATGCTGAAATTCTACTTTTACACGTCCTCAATCCATTAGTACCACACGGCCTGAGTACCGTCAGCAGTCCATTGATCGGCGGGATTTTCCCGATGATCAATGAGGTGGAAGTCGATCGATATTTAGTGGCATGGAAAGAATACGAACGTCAAGGGATCGATCGGCTTCAGGCTTATGCAGAGCGGGTAAAGGAGGGTAACGTCAAAGCTGAGATTCTACAGAACTATGGGGATTCTGGGCCGCTAATTTGTGAGGCAGCCAAAAATTGGTCAGCGGAAATGATCTTGATGGGGCGAAATCAAAAATCGATGTTGAGTGAAGTTTTTATGGGCAGCACTAGCAACTATGTTTTGCATCATGCAGCTTGTTCGGTGATGGTGATCCAGTTACCAGCAGTGTGAAGAGAATATTGCGAAATGGAACCGTCTAGAATTATGCCGTAGCAACGAAAATGCAACAGAGACTTTTGCTCAAATTGCCTGGTTTGCGACAGCTATTGAGCTATCAGAAATCGTGGTTGCGGGGGGATATCCTGGCAGGTATTACCGTTGCGGCTTACCTGATTCCGCAATGTATGGCATATGGTGAATTAGTCGGCGTTGCGCCTGTGGTGGGGCTGTGGACGATCCTGCCTGCAATGTTTGGCTATGCCTTATTTGGCTCCTCGCGCCAACTCTCGGTCGGGCCAGAATCAACTACTGCGGTAATGACAGCGGCGGCGATTTCACCACTGCTGCTGGCGGATGGGAGTAACTATGGGGTGTTGACGGCGACGCTGGCGATTTTGGTAGGGGCGGTTTGTTTTGTTGGGTACATTGCGAGATTGGGATTTTTGGCAAATTTGCTCTCCAAGCCAATTCTAGTCGGCTATATGGCAGGTGTCGCGCTGATTATGATTGCTGGACAATTGGGCAAAATTAGCCGGATGTCCATCCCAGGCAACACTGTATTCGCCCAGGTGAGTGAATTTATTGGGCAGCTTGACTCGATCCATTTGCCCACCCTAATTTTAGCTGGATTGGTGTTTGGGTTTCTGGTGGCGATCGGATCTCGTTTCCCCCAAGCTCCCGCACCGCTACTAGCCGTATTAATCGGGACTGCGGCGGTGGCGATCTTCGATCTCCAGGGGCACGGGATTGCGGTTGTCGGCGCGATTCCAGCAGGTTTGCCCCAGTTTGTCATTCCGAGCTTTCCCGCCCAGCTCCCAACTCTGCTAGCCTCCGCGCTGGGGATTGCGATCGTCGGTTATTCGGATAATGTGATGACAGCTCGATCGTTTGCCGCCCGCCACCGCGATAAGATCGATGCCAACCAAGAATTACTCGCTCTAGGAGTGGCAAATTTGGGGGCGGGATTGGTGCAGGGATTTCCAGTCAGCAGTAGCGGTTCTCGCACGGTAATCGGGGATAGTTTGGGCAGCAAAACTCAGCTTTTCTCCCTGGTGGCGGCGGGAGTAGTGATTTCGGTGTTGCTATGGTTGCGTCCAGTTTTGTCGCTATTTCCCAAAGCGGCGTTGGGATCGATCGTCATTTTTGCCGCATTTAGATTGATTGAAATTCCCGAATTTATGCGACTATATCGATTTCGTCGCAGTGAGTTTTTTCTAGCAATTATTACTACATTTGGAGTGTTAGTTACTGATATTTTAGTGGGTGTGGGAATTGCCGTTGGGCTATCGGTAATTGAATTATTATCGCGGCTGGCACATCCCCATGATGCTGTGGAAGGAACGGTGCCAAATCTACCAGGACTGCATGACATCAACGATTGGGAAGGTGCAACGACAATTCCAGGATTAGTAATTTATCGGTATGACGCGCCGCTATGTTTTGCTAATGCGGCGGATTTTAAGGATCGTGCTTTGAGATCGATCGAATTAGAAGTTACGCCTGTAGAATGGTTTGTGCTCAATACCGAAGCGATCGCTGAAATTGATATCACGGCGATGGATATGTTGGAAGAGCTATATGATGAATTAGCCGCGAGAAAAATTACCTTTGCAATGGCACGAGTCAAACGAGATCTCTACGCTCAATTAAAGCGATCGCCACTGCTCCAGAAAATCACTGAAGAGCGGATTTATCTCACCCTACACACGATGATTGATGGCTTTAAGTCTCGATCTAAATCAGCCAGGTCGAACATCGATTAGATTAATAGTTCAGACAGTTGCTTTAAATTGCAGTCGATATTATTGAATACGGGAATATCGGTAAACTCCGCTAGTTCCCTGAGAAACAACGGTGAACTCGAACAGACACCTGAAATGGCATCAGGTACCAGCCCAAATTCATTTTTCAGGATATTTAAGCCACCAATCGCCCCAAAAGTATCATGAGCAGCAAAGATTAATTTATGAATCCGCGATCGCACATCGGGAGACTTTAGTAATAAAGCTGTTTCCCGTTGTAAAATTCCGTCAGCTAATTCCACGCACCAATAATTCTTCGGGTTATTTGCATATTTAAGATCGAGATCGTTGAATATTTTAACTACCTCTTTCTCTTCTAATAAGTAAGTAGATGGAAAGCCAAAATGAGTAAAGTCATTGACGATCGAAGCCCCAGCATCCTGCATGTGCAGAATATCCTTCAGACTGGCTGTACCCGTCACCTTAGACGCTCTAACATCGTAGCCCATCGTCGTAAGTGCCCAACAACAAGCCGTTGCACTAGTACTCTTCCCAGAGTTCATACTAGTCCCAATAAACAAAATTAGTCTCGATCGATCTTCTTTCTTTTCAGTTTTCTTGGGCTTAATTAATGAATGATTTCGTGTATTTAGAACGTCACCACTGGCATCACAAATATAGCCTAGTATTTTAATTTGGGTAGGTTCCTTAACTGATGAGTTTTTGACTTGAACGTGACCAATAATACCCGATCGTGCCAACAGATCGACTTTATTTGTCATCGTTAGCGGGATTATCCCTTCATAAAAATCTGGCGCGTAGCGATTGCCAAACACAAAAATTGCCGTCGAACCTTCGTTTAGCCGATGGATTCTACCTGACTTATTTTCTAGTTCGACGTGTTGACCAAGACGAGTTATTTTTCCATAGACAACATCGCCATTTTCTGGCTGTTTGTCAGAAAAATTATAATATTTGATCTGTTTTCGACTAATTGTAAAGGCTGCACTAGGGAGAATATACCAGTCAGGAATCTTGTGCATTTTATTTGTCAATCACTATTCGATCTATTTTCCCGCGACTCGATCGATCATCGCTGTGCTGTTTTATGCAATTTACAATACTTTGGATAAAATGTAGGTAAAATCACGTAAAATTTGTGAGCGATCAAGAATATGGATTCCGACAAACATCGGCTGCTTGAAATGATGATGATGAGTATGAGCAGGCGATTGATGCTAGATTAGGAAAGTATTGCGATGCACTCCCACCTCCTCATGACGACTCCCCTACCTGAAAAACTGACAGATATTCAACTTGTTGCGACAGATATCGATGGGACTCTGACTCGCGAGGGCAAATTCACTCGTGAGTTATTGGACTCGATCGATCTATTGACCGCCAACGGGATAAAATTATTACTAGTTACAGGTAGATCTGCGGGCTGGGTGAGTGCAGTCAATAATTATTTACCTGTGGTGGGTTCGATCGCTGAAAATGGTGGTGTATACTTTAACAGTGGCGGGGAATTTGATTTTCTGACGCGGATTGAAAATATCGAACTCCACCGCGAACAATTAGCAAATCGGTTCTGGGAGTTGCAGGAATCCTATCCTCAAATTGAAGAATCAATTGATAATCAGTTTCGGATTACCGACTGGACATTTGATATTACTGGCTTGACTGATCTGGAACTAAAGCAAATTGCTAACCAATGCCAACAATGGGGATATAGCTTTACCTTCAGTACGATTCAGTGCCATATTAAACCCCAGCAGCAAGACAAAGGAGCCGCAATTTCGCAAGTACTTAAACAATATTTCCCCGAACTTAAGCGGACGCAAATCATCACAGTTGGTGATAGTCCTAACGATGTAACTATGTTCGATCGATCATTATTTGATCACTCAGTTGGTGTTGCTAATATTCAACACTATACCAGTCAATTAATTCATCAGCCTGAATACATCACTAAGTCGCCAGAAGTGGCTGGATTTTGTGAGCTGGTAAATTCACTCATCCACTAATTGAGTGATAATCTCTAATCTAGGAAACTTTCAACCGCCAGCGTGCGTCAATGACGACAACTCTCTTACACAATGATTCCCATGACTTGTTTCTCTTCTAAAAACACGATTCTATCAACGGTGTTAATGTCTGTTGCCATCGTCACAATTGGGCCTGGACATGCAGAAATCAATTCAAAAATCCAGCCTACAATTCAGACAAACTATAATCAAATCAATGCCGCTTTTGTGCGACGAGATATCAAAGGAGCGACAGCACTTTTCACCCCTGACTACGTGAGTATTGACCCCAAGGGTGCAAAACAGAACCTATCAGAGTTTCGTGAACATTACAATAATTTATTTACCCGCTTTAATATTAAACTAACCTCGAACAAAGCAACCATCAAAAATATTGATGTCAATGCTAGCGGTATCGATGTCGCAATCGAGCAAAAAACTGAAGGGACTGTTGCTGGCTTTAATAAAATCATTATTGACCAAACATCTCGTGATTCATGGCTGAAAACTCCGCAGGGATGGCGATTAAAAGAAAGTAAGATTTTAACGAGTAAAACTACCTTTAATGGGCAGACATTTAAAGGATAGATAGGGAAGCATCGAAGGTTGTTTGCCCTCATCCCCAGCCCGAGCCGGATTCAAAGTCCCTTTCCCTTAGGGTGAGGCAGGGTGGTTTCATACACTGAAAGAAAATTACTAGGCTCTTGTACTTATTCACCAATCGCCCGTAGATAAATCACGGGCTACCTAAATTAAAGTCCACTTAAGTGGACTTTAGCTATGAGCACCGCACTTTAGTTGCGGGTGGTTGACGACTAAGCACTAAGGTTTTAGAATTTTTATTTTCTTGTATGAAACCACCCTGCTTTCCCTTAGCGAGAGGGGGATCAACCTGCGCATAAAAATGTTTGCCCAACATTTTGAGAATTAATTCCGAATTACCCGATGATTTTTGATCTGAACTCCACAGGCTGTCAATCTTGCCTCCCAACCGTTGCGATTGCCAATTGTCTTTGTTTCACTAAATAATCCTGCCTTTTCTTCAGCTTTAGTACACTTAGCAAACTTTGCATAAAGTGGATAACTCTCGCTAACAAATGTTTCCTTTCGATGCAGAATCGGTGGATTATCTTGTTCTGAATAGTCGCGAAATTTCAGGCTCAAATCTCGCAAATCGATTAACATTGACCACTGTAGTGCTGGATGAGCGACAGTATCAAAATCGGGGTAATAGAGATAAGAGATACAGGGCTTTTCGGTATGGAACTTGATAATATTTGCATCTTCAGTTCCACCGATATTCCGACTTGCACAACCTTCATATAGTCGCAGTTTTGGATCGATCTCGTTCAAAGCAGAAATATGAACATAGAGAGCCATCGGCAATAGTTTACCAATGTTACTATGCTGACAAGCTTTTTTGATAATCCCTGATTCACCGATTTTAAACAACAATTGATCGGCAACTTCGCAGGCTTCATCATAACTCCCAAAAAAGGCTTTAATATCAGCTCGAATGGCTGGTGATAAATTCTTAATACTTCGCCCTCTACCAAAGTTAGCTAGAGCTAAATAAACTTGCAAATCTAACGATCGCTGATAAGCAATTGCATCCCATTCTGCCTCGTCAGTGGCTGTTAAAACAATTTGAAATGCGCGTTTGAGATTGCCAAATTCTAGATTCAAGGCTAGTTCTTGCTCTAGTTCTCCCTTAACTGGAATTCGCCCCCGCTGACTGACAAAATCCATTAAAGGTGTCAGTTGAACCTGATAGTCTGCAAACCGCTTGCTCTCAATCCGCACCCGTGGTGTAGACATCCGCGTATATAGTCTCGCAGCTCGAAAACCTTCGGCTTGAGCTGCATCCCGAAATACTAAATACACACCCAATCCAATTGGAATAGCATCAACAGTGAGAACTCGATCGATATACTCTTTTAATTCTACTTGCTGATAGTATTTCTGAAATGTATTCCGCTTAGTTAAAATTCCATCTCCATAGGCTAATACTCCCCGCAAATCATTGACTAAAATCTGAGCAGCAACGATTAATACTTGTCCAGTTAATTCCCATGCTTGAATTAATGATTGATCGCGTTCAGCCAGATCTTCGATTACATTAATGATATAGCTTAAATTGACTACATCTGCCGATCGAATCTCAACATCTGGAAAATAATAAGGATCCCAACCATCACAAACATAACCAGATGATTTTAACCGCTGCACATCGCCACCAATGCCACAACCATAGTCAAAAATAGTTGTCTCTGGAGTAATAATACCCGACTCGATCGCCAATCGCACCGGACGAGACAATTCAACTCGCGTCATCGCAGCGCGGTGTCTTTCAACTTCTAGTCCATTTGGTATTTGCATCAGTAGAGCTTCTCATGACCACGATATTGTTACACTCAATCTCGATCGTTCTTTACTGGGTCTGTCTCATATTATCGATCGGATCGATCGTTTGAGCAAGTGACAAAAGAAGTGTAGGATAAGTACTGCCCACTCTACGGTAATAATTGCTGATGAATATTCATGATTACTTATCATTTTGTGCTCGATTTCCTCGATCGATCCTAGTTGTAATTACATTACCGCTATTACTACTCAATGGCGATTATCACAGCTTACTAGCTCATGATGAGGGCTTTTATGCTGTGCAAGCACGGTGGATTTGGGAAAGTGGCGATTGGTTGACACCACAATGGTGGGGCAAACCCATTTACGATCGCACAATTGGACTTCAATGGCTGATGGCTCTAGCCTATCATCTATTTGGCTTAAATGAATTTAGTGCGCGATTGCCGAGTACGATCGCGTGTATTTTGAGTGTATTGTTAACATATGAGATTGGGATAATTTTATTCGATCGTCAAATTGCCTGGTTAGGTGCTGTTATCTTGATACTGATGGGATTGTGGGTGAGTGAAGCTCATACTGCTCAACAAAATACTGCCTTGGTATCGATCGAACTACTCGGTATTTTAGCACTGCTCAAGATCACCGATCTGCGATCTTATAGGCTATTGAATTCACGTTACAACTGGTTATGGGGAGCCATCGCTAGCGCGGCAATTGGCTGGGGATTTATCATTAAAGGATTTATGATTTTCGTACCGATGGTAGCACTGATTCCCTATGTTTTATCTCATCAATATTATCGCAAGCTATTAGTCAATCCAGGTATCTATCTAGGGCTAATTATCGGCGCAATTCCTACGGTCGTGTGGTTGACTCTTAGCTATAATAAGTATGGGATGATGCCGATCGACGATTTGATTAGTAAATTACTATTTCTGTCCAAGGCTGATACTTATAATCCTGGCCCTTTTTACTACCTTTGGAACCTACCTGCCAATATTTTTCCGTGGGCTTTATTTAGTCTAATTGGTGCGATAGTTGTGTGGCGCAGACTTTTACCAGATCTCAACTATGCTGCACTGAGTTTGACATTAGGCTATCCAATTTGCCTGTTTATCTTACTCAGCTCATTTAAGACCCGAATGCCTTACTATATGATGCAATTATTGCCGTTTATGGCCCTATTTGCAGCTACTGCATTCGTAAAATTTACTCAAGTTAGTCGCCATAAATCAATTCAGTGGTATCGATTGGTGACATCTATCAGCTACGCTTTTAGTGGATTGGGAATACTGCTGACGATCGCTGCTATCCTGATCATGCTGAATCAACCCTTGTTCGGTATTATTATTCCACCTGACATTCATATTTATGCTCTACCTGCCTTAATTCTGGGCTGTGGCTGGACGACTATCGCCTTTTTGTGGAAACAGTGGCAACCGCCGACAACACCCTACTGGTTGGCAGCTTGGCTAGTGCCAGTGTGGTTTACGCTAGCTAGTCTCGGCTTGCAAGGATTGTTGGCAGATCGGACTCCTGATTTTAGAATAGCGTTTCAGCAGCCAAAAATTCAGCAGACTTTGAGAGACAGCCAATCTCAACCGATCAATATCCTCAGCGATACCGTTGAGAACGATGGTTTCCAGTCAAGCGGTGTCAAAAATCGTTTCCTCAGTGGGGAGGAACATAAAACTCTGGTATTATTGAGTTTTTATACTCCACACTTAGGTAAGCAGATCTCTCGCTTTACAGATTTACCCGATCGATCCTATGCTTGGACATTGATTAATTCAGCTCAAGTATCAACTCGATCTCGAACGATTGGCACGGTGCAAGGGTGGAAATTAATCCAGAAAACTGGGGCTTGAAAAAGTTGGAAGTTGAGCGATCATTTATCAGGAATATACATGTCTAATCGGTTAGTGACAGCACGCACTCAAAAACATTTTGATGACATTGCATTAAAACTAGATTGGTGGGCACGCCGCAACCGCTATTATTATCAAGATCTCGACAGGCTGCACCGATTTTTGATTCCGGCTGGGAGTAAGGTGCTGGAAATTGGTTGCGGTACTGGAGATTTGCTGGCAAAAATTGAATCGGGGTTGGGTGTTGGTGTTGACTTTGCACCTGCGGTAATTGAGATAGCTCGAACTAAATATCCACACCTAGATTTTCATTGCCTCGATATTGAATATCTCGACAAAGACACGTCGATTAAAAATCTGTTTCTGGATCTTGAGTTTGACTACATTATTCTATCTGACGTATTGGGCGATCTAACTAATATTCAGAGAGTGTTAGAAAACATCCATCAAGTCTGTCATCTCCGTACTAAAGTAATTATCAATTTTCATAATTTCCTCTGGGAACCAATCCTGAGTTTCGGTGAGAAAATTGGGCAACGTCGCCCTCAACCGCCGCAGAACTGGCTGTCGATGAATGATGTGATTAACTTGCTCAATATTACGGGCTATCAATCGGTGAAAACTGGCAGACGGTTATTGATGCCGAAATATATTCCGCTGATATCTAACTTTGTTAATCGCTATCTGAGTCCGTTGCCAATTATCAATCATCTTTGTTTGACTAATTATATCGTCGCTCGGAAACAGATCTATCGATCGACTGAAACCAAAGACTATAGTGTGAGTGTAATTATTCCCGCGCGAAATGAATCGGGAAATATTGCCGCAGCCATCGACAGATTACCTCCGCTAGGTAAATATACAGAAGTTATATTTGTGGAAGGACATTCCAAGGATGATACTTGGACAAAGATTCAAGCATTAGAACGAGAATATCAGGGAGATTTCAAAATTAAAGCCTTCCAACAATCAGGCAAAGGTAAAGGTGATGCCGTGAGGTTAGGATTTGAACAGGCGACTGGAGATATCCTGATTATTCTAGATGCAGATCTCACGGTGCAGCCAGAAGAACTAGTTAATTTCGTGCGGACGATTGTGAGTGGTAGAGGCGAGTTTATCAATGGTTCGCGGTTAGTTTATCCCTACTCTCAAGCTGCGATGCCGTGGCTAAATACCCTAGCAAATAAGTTTTTTGCGCTAGTTTTTTCCTTTCTATTAGGACAGAATATCAAAGATACTCTCTGCGGGACTAAAGTACTGTGGCGAGAAGATTATCTGCGAATTGTGGCTAATCGTAGTTACTTCGGCGACTTCGATCCGTTTGGCGATTTCGATCTATTATTTGGTGCGGCTAAATTAAATCTGCACATCGTCGAGGTACCTGTGCGGTATCAATCTCGCACCTATGGCGCATCAAATATCGCCCACGTTCGCGAGGGTTTAATTCTGATTAAAATGTGTCTCTATGCTGCCCAGAAAATTAAGTTTGTTTGATCTAACGTAGGGTGTGTTATCGCGCCTGTCTTGTCGTTTTTTTATATCTCCCCAGGAGAATAAAAACGCCGCAGCGTAACGCACCTCAATCATGGTTTTGGTGCGTTACGCTAACGCGGTAACACACCCTACGTCGCGAATTTACCATCAACGATTCTTGATTCTGTAAGTATACCTCGATCGATCTGCCAGCATTTATCCGCAATTGCTAGCAAATCTCCCGCATCATGGGTGACAACCAGCAGCGTCCAATCCTGCTTGAGCTTGCCCAACAAGTTTACCAACTGTTGACGCATCGACCAATCTAAGCCCGCTGTCGGCTCATCTAGCAGCAGCAACGGCGGTTGCCGAATTAATTGCACCGCCAGGGCTAATCGTCGCTGCTGTCCACCACTGAGGGCGTGAGGTGATACATGCAGCGGTATATCTGCCAAGCCAACGGAACTGAGAGCTTGCTCCACCCGCTCCGCGCCCAATTCAGGATGCCCCAACCGCAACTCTTCCAGAATTGAATTGGTACAAAAATGCCGCTCAGGAAACTGAAATACCAGCCCACTCAACTGCTGAATAGACTCCGACTTTAACATGCGATCGCGCCAATAAACACCACCACTAGTACTACTAGCTAATCCCGCCAAAATTTCCAGCAGCGTACTCTTGCCCGAACCGCTCGATCCCACAATCAGCCCCAATTGCTGGGGAGCCAGTTCTAAGTTAAGATCCGTGAGAATCGATCGATCGCTCACAGGTGGATGATAAGAAAGGTGTTTAAGTTTTAGCATTAGCAAAATCCCCTCCTCGGAGGGGTGGCGCGTAGCGACGGGGTGGGTAGATCTCCGCAGCCACCAAATCGGAACATCCGATCGATAGCAACGTCCGCTGTATAGTATATTGTGATTTCCAAGCCATTAGTACCGTGGGCTGATGCAATTAATCTTGAATAAATTAGATATTTTTTAAAAACCCCGCTAGTTACTAGTTAAGCAGTTATGAACCTAAAATTCTCCTCCCACCCACTACTCACTCTAGCAACTATCCTCACGCTGATTCAATCGGCAATTTTGGCACCAATTAGCCAATTAAACCCAGTTATTGCTCCCGCCGTCGCTTCAAAGCCAGCCAAGCCCAATAGCAATATGATTCCCCAGCCAGCAGGGAGTAAAGCGAAGCAGGGATCCAATGTTGAACGGGCAAAGGAAGCCATGTTTCGCGATGGTAACTATGTCAAAGCTAAACAACATCTTGAAGCAGCACTAAAAACCGAACCAAATGAGCCGCTAACCTACGCGCTGAACACGCTTTATCCCTTTAGCGCGGGAGACTATGAAAAAGTCAGAGAGTATGGTGAAAAAACATCTAAAGCTGCTGAACAGTTGATGAAAACTAACCCGATGCGTGGGAATCTATACCAGGGTGTAGGATTGGGAATTTTGGGTGCTTATGAACTGAAAAAAGCTAATGGTGGTGCGTTGGGTGCTTTGAATAAGCTTCAAAAAGTATTTGAATATATGGATAAAGCCCAAAAACTCGATCCTCAAAATTCAGAGTTAAACTTGGTCAAAGGTTATATGGATCTGCTCCTAGCTGTCAATGTACCATTTTCTGATACAAAACAAGCGATCGAACAGCTCAAAAATGCCGAGCCTAAATATCTAGCCTTGCGGGGTATGTATGTCGGCTATCGAGATTTGAAGGAGTACGATAAGGCAAGTACCGCCATCAATGCTGCCATCAAACTCGCACCTCAAAATCCTGAACTGACTTATTATAAAGCTCAATTACTAGGGATTCGGGGACGAGAACAAAAGAATGATAACGATCTCCGTGAATCGATTAGACTATTTGAATCTGCATATCAAAAGAGCGATCGATTATTACTCACGAGCATCGCCCAAATCCTGACAGAACGCTGCCAAGCCAAGACAGCACTGAACAAAACAAACGCTGATGGTTGCTGGGGTTTTGAAGCCCAACTCAAGCAAAGTAATCCCAGTGTTGTGGTTGGGTTAAATAAGTTACCAGCTTTGAATTAGTGGTTTAGCAATTGAAGAGTGGGCTGCGCCCACGACAGGGTTTTGAGTTGTAGGGTGGCACAGCCCACCCTACAGGATTTCTTGTTAACTATGACTAAGACTAGGTTTTCGCTAGCAACTAAACCACTAAACAACTAAACCACTAATTCAAAGAATAGATATTTCCGTCAACCAATAGCCTCGTAATTCCCTTTAATTTCAGGTGTTGGGTAGTCTTGTAAAATACTTTACTATCTGGCACTTTGATTACTCTTTGAGTGCGCTGATTAGAAAATCTTTTTGCCACACGAGGATTATCAAAGATTGGTAAGGTTCGCTGCTGAGTTTCTTCACTAGATATCTGTCCAAGATCGGCAAATTCTTTGAGTGGACGCACGATTAGCTCGGCAAACTTGTCAATTACGATATAACAAGTACGCGGTAAAGTCGCCTGAGACAGCGGGGTGATTTGAACATGTAATCGATCTTTGGTGAGTAGCTGATTTGGATCTAATACTCGATCGACTGCGGTAGAATCATCCTCATCATCGTCTTCCTCTTCATCATCGTCAGCAACTTCTTCTCCAAACATTGCCGCTAAAACATTGACATCTTCAGTGTCATCATCATCATCTTCCTCCAGCTCATCTGTCGGAATTTCGACAACTATCGGCGGCGCATATCTGCTCGCAGAATCAGCGAGGATATCTCGCAATACTGGCGTGCGCGAAATTGGGGGTGGTAGCTCAACATTGTCGCTCGGAGCAATAACTACTGAAGTAGAGATCTGGGATAGAGTTTGGACAACTGTAGGTTCCTCAATTTCAGCCACTGTGATTGGCTCATCGAGATCGATTGTCAATGGTGCTGAAGAGCGACGACGCAATTTGCGCGGTACGCTTCGATCGTTTTCAGTTGTGGTTGTTGACGCTGGAATAACAGGTAAAATCAGTGTTGGAGCAGGATCGACGAGATCGACACTTGGTTGAAAAAGATTGAGACTAGTTTGTGCTGCTGCGGGGATATCGCCGATTGGTGCCACAATTGCGTTCACGTATTCATCCTCAATCTCAACTTTCAGTCCCCGCTTCTGCTGGATCAATACTTCGTATTCAACTTCTGGGATCCCAGTTTTGAGGATTCGACTAATCGTAGAATTGCTTACTCCATAACGATTTGCCAGAGATGCTGTCGTATCTCCACCATGACGATAGAGATTGACAATCTCTGATTTATCCGCAGCAGTAATTTTTTTAGAACTCATCAGAAAATTGGGTAGAAACCCCGTCTAGTTAAGACGGCTTTACAGGAGCGGCTGTATGCCAAGTTCACTTTATGGCGGTTCGTCGGCGAGCTGAACGGCGAGCACGAATGGAGTTATCAAATTCTAGCGCGGCAGCGATGCCAAACTGTACAATCCCAAAAATCCAGAACACTTCCATGATAAAGCCACTTTCATATCCTTGCACTCGATCGTGAGCAGCAGCGAACCAGGTATCAGCAATATAAAAACATAATACCGCTTGTGCGACCATTCGCCAGGGTAATCCCAATTGCCCGCCCCAGAATCCTAGAAATAGAATTGCTGCAAAAGCGAGTAGCACTAAATCACAAAGCACGTAAAATAAATTAAATGTGGTGACTAATGGCTGCATCGATCGATCGATTGCTAATACCCACTCAGGTGGTGTTTCCAAGCTGATGAAGGCATTCTTAGCAACCAATTGATGTTGATTAGCTGGGGTCATCAGTCTGGTTTTCAAGGGCGGATTAGAGCTAAATTGAGCGATCTCTACTGATGGTGTTGTCGGTAATACCATCGATCTAGCTGGTAGTGTCGTCAGCCAACAGCCAATCGTCAAACCGACGGCTGCAACAGCTCCCACAATGATCCACTGTTGAGGAGCCAGTTGGACATCTCGATCGAGAATTGCCAGCCGCATTGCGGCAATCAAGATGAGGTAAAACAACACAAAAAAAGGATTTCCCGCAGACGCAGCCGGATCTAAACCCCATTCTACTTCCCATAAACAGAACCACAAATTACCACCAAAAAAGGCAAAAATGGCGATCGCAAATAATAACCACACTGCCCTACCACTGGGAATATTTGGACTTTGCCAATTACGCCAGCAGAGGTAGCCAGAGATTAGTAGCCCAATTTCTTCTAATCCAGTGGTTGCTAAAATAAACCAGACAGGACGAGCAGTATTGTCATCAACAACACTAAAGTTCAGATAGAGAACTGTGGAAATTACCGCCCAAATTATCCCCCAATAAGTCACGTATTCCCCTGGCAACCAATTTCGAGAATCTGATTTTTCTAATCGCGATTTAGTCATGGGGAAGAAGATCTGATGTATGTTTAGAATCTAAGCTATCTAGCAATATTGTTCGCAACGCATCTGGCATCGATTCAATAATATCGATCGTTAGTTTGGTGCCAAATTGTTGCCCCATTTTCTTCTGGGTGAGATCGCACAACTGGCGAGCAAATGTGATAAAATTTGCTCGTTCCCAATTACATAGTGGCTCAGAACTTAAGGGATCGAGACTCAGTAATCGATCGAGATCTGCCCGCGATTTCAGCAGTGAATTTACACTCAATAAATTATCTGCAAATATCTGGAGCTGTCGCTCTCCCAAAAAATCTTGCCATTGCAACCAGAATTCCTGCAACAGCCAAATACTAGCTTGCTGCAATTCTAAATTGCGATCGGGTTCTCTAATTAAACAAGCTGGATTGAGACTATGATCCAACATCCATAATGAATAATAACCAATCTCTTGCACTAGCAAATATCGGTGGCGGAGCCACTCTGAATGGGAATCAACTACTCGATGATCTACCGCAATCTGTTGCTGCCATCTTTCTTGCGCTAGTTCGAGCTTGTGATTGGCAAAAGCTTGAACTAAATCGTATTTTTGTCCATGATAGTTGAGCTGCAATCTCGATCCTAAATTGTCAGCAAGGATCGCTATCTCAATATTTACCGATTGTGCATCGATGATGATCATCGTCGATCGGGCATAATCCATACGTCAGTACAAGCAGATGTGTAGTTACATTTAATACTATGTGCATGTAAAATGCCTAGAGTAATATTGCCGATCTTCAAAGCTTGCCTCCGCTTAATCAAGTAGTGTGGCGGCGATTTTCCTGGGGCAAACGTGAACCTACTGCTAACGATTTGAAGCTGTTACTAACAATCCAATCACAATTGCTGTAATTATCGAAAAAGTATGCTAGGATATGGTGCTATTGCGGGTGAATAGCTCAGTTGGATAGAGCAACTACCTTCTAAGTAGTCGGTCGGGGGTTCGAGTCCCTCTTCACCCATTTTTCAGGTCGCACTTACGCCATTCGATCGATCAATTCTCGTTAGCCTGTTTGGATAAACATAGCTCAGTAATTCGTACTGAGCCGAATTTTTCGCGTTCTATGCTCGGAATAGCAGTATAGATCGGCGATCGAGGATGTTTGATCGATCCCGACTATCAAGAATTGTATTGATAAGTTGAGGAAAAGCTAAAGAAATTATCCTCGATCGCAAACAAATGTTAAGTTTTTGGTTGCAAATTGTTTCAGATAAATCGCGAAAGCCCCATCTGTAGGGGATTTTCTGTTAAAACTACTGGAAGTGAGAACTGAGTGAACACATCAATTGAGTGACGATACAAATCACTTTCATGTCTGCTCTACCTCGCAAACATCATTCATTTTCAGCTATTTTCCCCAAATTCAGCCCACATTATCCCCTAGGAGCTACTGCATGTTCACTAACGTCAAGTCCACCATTCGACATATAACTCCCGCTGATGTGCGGGGCAGACAGTTATTAAAGGTGGTCTATGTCGTCCTAGAGCCACAGTATCAAAGTTCGATCTCGGCTGCTGTGAACGCCATTAACGACTACAATCCCAAAATTGCGATCGAAATTAGTGGCTACCTATTAGAGGAACTGCGCGATCCTGAGAACTATGCTGGCTTGCAGCGCGAGATCCAGACTGCGAATATCTTCATCGCTTCATTGATTTTTATTGAAGATTTAGCTGAGAAAGTCGTCGCTGCGGTGGAGCCATATCGGGATAATTTGGATGTGGCGGTGGTTTTCCCCTCGATGCCTGCAGTGATGCGCTTGAGCAAGATGGGTAGTTTTTCGCTGGCGCAATTGGGACAGTCCAAGAGTGCGATTGGCGAGTTCATGAAGAAGCGCAAAGCTAATGCTGGCGCGGGTAGCTTCCAAGATGGAATGCTGAAGTTATTAAATACGCTGCCGAATATTCTCAAGTATTTGCCGATCGAGAAGGCTCAGGATGCGCGAAACTTTATGTTAAGTTTCCAGTATTGGCTCGGTGGTACGCCGGAGAATCTGGAAAACTTCCTGTTGATGTTGGCCGATCGATATGTATTGAAGGAAGATGATACGCTGAACTCGACTGGTTCGGCTGGCGATATTCAGTATCAAGATCCGGTAACATTCCCTGATATGGGGATTTGGCACCCCCTCGCACCGCAGATGTTTGAAGATATCAAGGAGTATCTGAACTGGTACAATAGCCGTCGCGATATTTCAGACGATCATAAAGATCCATTGGCTCCATGTATCGGTTTAGTATTGCAACGGACTCACATCGTCACTGGCGATGCTGCCCATTATGTCGCAGTACTGCAAGAATTTGAATCGATGGGAGCGCGCGTGATCCCGATGTTTGCTAGTGGTTTGGACTTCTCCAAGCCCCTAGAAGCCTACTTCTTCGACCCGATCGACAAAACTAACGCGATCGTCGATGCAGTGGTGTCCCTGACCGGATTTGCCCTAGTTGGTGGCCCAGCCCGACAGGATCATCCTAAGGCGATTGACGTATTAAAACGGTTGAATCGTCCCTACATGGTGGCGTTACCGCTGGTATTCCAAACGACTGAAGAGTGGGAAGACAGCGATTTAGGTTTACACCCGATTCAAGTCGCCTTACAGGTAGCAATTCCTGAATTAGATGGTGCGATCGAGCCTATCATTCTATCAGGTCGTGATGGTTCTACGGGACGGGCGATCGCCCTCCAAGATCGGATTGAAGCCATCGCTGGTCGGGCGATGAAATGGGCAAACCTCCGCCGCAAGCCAAAAATTACTAAAAAGGTCGCGATTACTGTCTTCAGTTTCCCACCGGATAAAGGCAACGTTGGTACGGCTGCTTATTTAGACGTATTTGGTTCGATCTACGAAGTCCTCAAATCAATGCGGGACAATGGTTATGATGTTCAAGATCTGCCAGAATCGCCCCAAGCATTGCTCGAAGCGGTGATTCACGATGTCCAGGCGCAATATAATAGCCCCGAACTAAACGTAGCCTATCGGATGCCTGTAGATGAGTACGAAAAACTCACCCCTTATTCCGAGAAATTGCACGAAAGCTGGGGACCACCTCCAGGTAATCTCAATAGTGACGGTCAAAATTTAGTTATTTACGGCAAACATTTCGGCAACATCTTCATCGGTGTCCAGCCCACCTTCGGCTACGAAGGCGACCCAATGCGGTTACTATTCTCCCGTTCCGCCAGCCCCCACCACGGATTCGCCGCCTACTATACCTACCTCGAAAAAGTGTGGGAAGCAGATGCAGTCCTTCACTTCGGTACCCACGGCTCCCTGGAATTCATGCCAGGTAAGCAAATGGGGATGTCCAACGATTGCTTCCCCGACAGCTTAATCGGCAACATTCCCAACCTCTACTACTACGCCGCAAATAATCCCAGCGAAGCAACCATCGCCAAACGACGCTCCTACGCCGAAACCATCTCCTACCTCACCCCACCCGCCGAAAACGCCGGACTATATAAAGGCTTACAAGAACTCGGCGAACTCGTCGGCTCCTACCAAGCCCTGCGGGAAAACGGACGGGGCGTGCAAATCGCCAACACGATTATGGACAAAGCGCGGATTTGCAACCTCGATAAAGACATCAATATCCCCGAAATCGATGCGGGTACAATGAACATCGAAGAGCGGGATAATATCATCGGCGCAGTCTACAGCCGCCTGATGGAAATCGAATCCCGCCTCCTCCCCTGCGGACTCCACGTAGTTGGCAAACCACCCACAGCCGAAGAAGCAGTTGCAACCCTAGTAAATATAGCATCACTCGATCGGGAAGAAGAAGGGATCAAAGGCTTACCTCGGATCATCGCGGAAAGCCTAGGCCGCGATCTAGACCAAGTGTATCAGAGTAACGATCGCGGCATCCTCGAAGATGTCCAACTCTTACAAGACATCACCCTCGCCGTCCGCGAAGCCGTCGCCGCCATCGTCAGTTCCCAAGTGGATGCCGAAGGACGAGTCTCCCTGATGTCCAAATTAAACATCTTCAACGTCGGTAAAAAAGCCGCCTGGGTCGAATCCCTCTACGCCTCCGGTTACAAAAACGTCAACCTCGACGAAATCAAACCCCTGTTCGACTACCTCGAATTCTGCCTCAAACAAGTCTGTGCAGATAACGAACTCGGCGCACTCCTCCAAGGATTAGGCGGTGAATACATCCTCCCAGGGCCAGGTGGCGACCCAATTCGTAACCCCGATGTCTTACCCACAGGTAAGAATATGCACGCCCTCGATCCTCAATCTATCCCTACTGAAGCAGCCGTTAAATCAGCAAAGGTGGTTGTGGATCGGTTGCTCGATCGACAAATGCGCGATAATAACGGTCAATATCCCGAAACGATCGCCTGCGTCCTCTGGGGCACAGATAACATCAAAACCTACGGCGAATCCCTCGCTCAAATCATGTGGATGGTCGGCGTAAAACCCGTCCCCGATGCCCTCGGACGGATTAACAAACTCCAAATGATCTCCCTCGAAGAACTCGGTCGTCCCCGCATCGATGTTGTAATTAACTGCTCCGGTGTCTTCCGCGACCTATTCATCAACCAGATGAACCTGCTCGACCAAGCCGTAAAAATGGCAGCCGAAGCCGATGAACCCCTCGAAATGAACTTCATCCGCAAACACGCTC
>JANNDL010000116.1:0-8863 GCA_031387665.1 Chamaesiphon sp. OTE_75_metabat_95
TTCGGGCTGCTATCGCACCAGTGAGGCTTCGGTCTTGGCTGTCAGAACACATATCTAGCATAATCGCTTGTGAGTGTCCTAGAGCAGTTTCTTTCATCCTTTAAACGACGTAAAATGTCGGCTTAGTTGCTCGGAACGAGACACTTGAGTTCAGGGCGTTGCTGAACGGAGACGACCAATTTTCCTTATCTCGAATTTACGTTATTTCCTATTCAACGCTTGCAAGTTGTATTGTCAAATTGAACCCGATATTGATAGAGTACCCGCTTGCCTTTATCTGCCGCCGGACGATTTTGGTCGGCTTTATTCGCTGCATACAAAGCTGTATTGACCGCAAGTTCAGCCAACTTGCGATTTTCTGGAGTATCTCTATCTGCGGCAACGTAAGGTTCATCGATTGACGGCGCACTAGAATTACCCAGTGGGTTATCTTCTTTCTGTTCAGGTACTCGATCAAAAGCGACCATCAACACAGTAAACGGAGCCTGTTGAACTTTGGGACAAATTGTTCCAATGGGGTAAGGTTGCGATAACAGTTCTGGTTTATACTTCACCAGACCTGGGTAAGCTCTTTCATACTGTTCTAATCGTGCAAGAGCCGCTGCTGCAAACTTACCATAAGGCTGCGGGAAACTGTTTCCGTCACCGCCAGAATTGCCTGACGGCTGGGTTCCTGATTGACCAGCAGGTCTAGTTGAGTTAGCAGTAGTTGCGGGTGGTGTATCGGCTGGTTTCTGTCCTTGAGGGCTGGTAGTGGCTGGAGTATTTGGCTGTAAGTTCCCGCCATCGTCATCTGAATCAACAGATGGAATCGGATTGATAATTGTTGGTTTCGGCTGTTTGACAATTGGCTGAGGAACTGGCTTGGGAATCGGTACTTGTGTTGGCTTGGTTTTTTTTACCTTTTTGTCAGGTGGTTTAGTTGGTGTGGGGGTGGAGTTAAAACTAATGTTGGGGTCAAATAAGGGTGTATTTGGTTGTTTTTGAGGAATTGCCTGCTGGTCTTTTTTACCTTTGGCTGGTTGGGGAATTAGCTTTTCGAGGGGAATCCGAATCGGTGAGAAGGGGACGGTGGGTGAGTTGGGCGAGATTGGTGGTGTAGCTGGGGGCGTAACTGGTTGAGGAGTGGGTGTCGGCGTGGCTACCTGGGGCGCGGGAACTGGTGGTGCTTGGGGGATCCGTTGCAGCTCGTTGGGAGTCAGCTCTACTACTTTGACCGTTCCAGGCTCGGCTTTTTTGATTTCTTTTTCAAGCTGGGTGAGGAATGGCAAGCTCGCACCAATGATGGCATGTAGCGCGATCGATCCGAGGATCGCGATCGAGGTTGGATCGATTAAAAAGTCTAAAAAATTCTTGCGGGGGGATGATTGATACATAGTTTGTCGTAAACACTAACGATCGAATGGTTTGAATCAACCATCGATCGATTCCGCTTCCATTATTTTAGACTACATCTAACCAATCGCGATCTTTGGCTATGCTGCCAGGTTTTGTTCGATCGCTTCAAACAATGCCTGGAAATTGCCTTGTCCAAATCCCTTGGCTAGGTTGCGCCGTTCGATGATCTCAAAAAAGAAGGTGGGGGCTTCAAAGATTGGTTGAGTGAATATTTGCAGTAAGACTGCTTCAGGGCTGGATTCAGACCAATCAGCTAAAATTTGAAGATTTTGAAGCTGATGCCATTCCGTTGGGGTTAGAGCTGAATTTTGGGCGGTTCTGGCTCTAGTTTGCAGTTGACTGTAGTAGTCTGGATCGATTTCTAAAAACGCTAATTGTTGCTGTCGCATTCGATCGATCGTCGTGAAAATATCATTAGTTTGCAAGGCAATGTGTTGAATGCCTGCGCCATGATTGCGATCGAGAAAATCCTGAATCTGGGAATTATTAGAGCTGGGTTGATTGATATTAAACCTAATCTTGCCACAGGCACTCACCAGAGCTTTACTAGTCAATCCTGATGTCTGAGTGTGAATATCAAAGGTTTGCTGTACCTGAAAATCACAGAGATTTTGATACCAAATTGTGGCCGTATCTAACTCACCCACAGGTACATTGAGTACCAGATGATCGATGCCTGTAATTAAATCTTGCCGATTGACAGTTGCAGTTTTCGCGCCTAATGAAGACTGAACAAAAGTATGATCGATCGACCCCCAGCCGCGAATTTTCAGGGATGATGATTCGGCTGGGTCGGATAGAACGTACAGTCCGAGTCGATCGACTCTGCGCTTAATCATGCCTAGATCTGGCACCTGAAAGGAAATATTTTTCACTCCAGATGGGTGATCTTGAAGATACTTAGCCACTGGGCTGGATGAATTGAGCGGTGAGGAAATTGAGAATGATAATTGTGAATTGCCTACTAGATACTCGATCGTATGTTCATTAGCATTAACACCCAAATCGAACAGACCCATTTGTCTGATTAATAAGTCTTGGATTTGGGCAGCATTTGTAACGTAAAAATGAATGCAATCTATTTCCATAAAGTCAAATTTCAATGCTTGGTTCACAGCCATAACTGTAGTTAGCAGATTGTTGACTTAAATTAGCCAGAGTAAGCAGATATTAGAGACTAAATGCAGTCGAGATATCGTTAATGACGAGAACTTCCTCGCGATTGTTCACTCTGGAAACCTGTTTCGTTGCAGCAATCAGTCCAAACCGAATCAACCCGCTGCGATAACCATTGCCCATCAGCCTGAGTGATAGTGCCGCCTCGATCGTTTTGCGACCTGCTTGAATCAACCCAATAATTGCCTGAGGTGTAATCGCTGAATCAATCACTACATCCCAGAACGGCTCAACCGCCGTAGACCAGTCAGCCACCTGTAAATCCTTGAATCCACACTGGGTCGCAATCTCGGTGTATTCGGGCAGTGAAATTACATAGGGCAAGCAGTACACCCGATAGATATCCTCCAGCAGCTTGCGCTCTTCACTATTGAGCGGATTTGCTGGCGTTGTGGGACGATGACACCAAGTCACGAAAATCATCTTGCCCCCTGGCTTGAGGACTCGATAGCACTCCTGCAAGAACTTTTCCTTGTCTGGCATATGTTCGCCACTTTCTAGCGACCACAGCAGGTCAAAACTATTGTCATCAAATGGCATGTCTAGGGCATTAGCGACTTGGAAAGTAGCTTTTTCTTGGAAGCCAATCGTTCGAGCGCGTTCTTTGGCACGATTTGCCTGGACGGGTGAAAGGGTAATTCCTGTGACCTTGGCATCAAATTTTTTGGCAAGGTACAGACTACTACCGCCAATACCACAACCCACATCGAGAATAGTTTGGGGTGGACTGCTGGTCATATCCCCAGACCATTTCAATAATTCGTCAATCAGATTGATTTGAGCCTGACGGCGATCCAATTTATAGTTACCATCTGGCCCATAATAGCCGTGATGCATGTGTTCGCCCCAAATTCCTTCCCATAGACTGCTGGAAGCATCGTAAAATTCTTGGATTTCTTGGTAAAGTTTGGTACTCATTCGGGGAAGATCTGTCAGCCTGGATTTTCTCCCATTTTAACGGAATTACCTTGAAGGGTGCCGATTGTCAATTTGTTGCGACCAGCGGCAGACAATTTGCGACGCTGTGATTTATAATTGGCTTAATAGTAAAAACGTTCTATACATAATTGTGGCGATGGCTTCATCCACCCTGACGATATCTGGAAAGGTTTTAGGCAAAAGCCAGCACCTGTTTGCCTCCTGGCAGATGGATTTGCCAGAGCAATCTTCGACGCTGGAGGAGCTGTTGGAGCGGATTGTTCGATCGGAAATCCAGGCATTTCAAGCTAGACAAGCGGACAGACGACTGACAAAGGTATTGGGATTGGTCGATATTGAGGCGGGGGTTGCTGCGGGGAAGGTCAGCAGCGGGGGAAGTGAGCTTGACCAAGCGGTGGACGTGCAGGGAGCAGTTGAGACCGCGCTGCAAGCGTTCAAAGATGGGTTTTATTTGGTGTTTATTGATGATCGACAGCAGGAGAATTTACAGGCAAAGGTGGCTCTAAATGGCAGTTCGGAGCTGTTGTTTCTGCGGCTTACGCCACTCGTTGGTGGATAGGTGAAAGTTACTTTTGTCTACATTAGAATGATTTAATGCTCAGATTAACAGCCTACATTCCTTTGGAAACAGCACTACCGGAGCCTTGAAACATTAGCCATGACAAGAAAAAGTTGGAGATGAAAATTGCGAGGAGAGAGGTAACAACTGCTGTCGTTGTCGATTGTCCCACTCCTTTGGCACCACCTGTCGTTGTTAGTCCCCAGCTACAACCGATGATGGCGATTAGCGCACCAAAACACACGGCTTTGATTGGTGCCGTACAGAGATCCCAGCCATCTAGGAAATTGCGGGCTGAGTCCAGGAATACACGCCCTGGCATCCCAAAGATACTAGTAGCAATCAACAGTCCGCCGAGCATTCCAGCGACGATCGATAACACCGTCAGTAGTGGTAGCATCACACAGCAGGCAATCACGCGGGGAATCACCAGATAATCGACGGGATCTGTCTTGAGAATATACAGCGCGTCAATCTGTTCGCTGACTTTCATCGTCCCAATCTCGGCGGCAAATGATGATCCGACTTTACCCGCGAGTACGACTGCGGTGAGTACGGGAGCTAGTTCGCGGGTGAGGGTGAGAGACAGAACTCCGCCGACTACTTGTCCAGCACCGATATTGATAAATTCTCGTGCTACCTGAATCGTAAATACCATCCCCACCGTAGTCGAGATCAGCAGGGCGATGAGGAGTGATTCTGGCCCAACCAGAGCCATTTGCTCAACAATATTGGGGTAATTAAACCTACCCTTGAGAATATGAACGATCGTTTGCCCGCCCAAGAAAATAGCTGAAATAAAACGTTTGAACCATAAACTCATATTTACTTAGAGGGTAGGGGTGTGGGTTGTTCGGGGATGGACAATTTTGTGACGAGAAACATTCATTAATAATATCTATTGCATCGCTGGATCGAGCAATGGGGTATTTTAGTAAAGGCGTGTTTACTTTTCGGCGGCAGTAGTTATATTTATGGTAGCAGTAGCAATTCTAGCAGCGGGCAAAGGCACGCGAATGAAATCAGACTTACCCAAAGTATTGCACTTATTGGGAGGACGATCGCTAGTCGAGCGGGTATTGATTAGCTGTGCAGATCTTCAACCCGAACGGCAACTGGCAATCGTCGGGTATCAAGCCAATCGCGTCAAGGAAGCGATGCTGGACTATCCTGATTTGGAGTTTGTCGAGCAGACTCAACAACTGGGGACTGGGCACGCCGTGCAGCAATTACTCCCCCATCTAGCTGATTTTAAAGGAGATTTGCTCGTCCTCAATGGGGATGTGCCGCTACTGCGCCCCGAAACTCTCAGAGCACTCTTAGAGACTCACCAGCAGCATCAAAATGCAGCAACCATACTTACAGCTCAAATACCCAATCCCCAAGGCTACGGACGGGTATTTTGCGACAGTAGCAATCTGCTCAAGGAAATTATCGAGGATCGGGACTGTACCGATACCCAGCGTCAAAATCAGCGGGTAAATGCGGGGATATATTGCTTCAACTGGCAGAAGCTGCAAGCCGTATTGCCCAATCTTCAGAGCAATAACGATCAAAAAGAATTTTATATCACGGATGCGGTTAATTTTCTATCGCCTGTCATGGTGTACGATGTGCCTGATTATCAGGAAATTTTAGGTATTAACGATCGTCGTCAACTCGCCAGTGCCTATCAGATTCTACAGTCGCGGATCAAGGATAACTGGATGGCGGCGGGGGTGACAATTATCGATCCCGATAGTGTGACGATCGATGATACGGTCAAGATTGGGGTGGATGCGATTATCGAGCCTCAGACTCACTTACGTGGCAACACAACTATTGGTATCGGCAGTCGGATTGGGCCTGGTACGATGATTGAGAATAGCCAAGTTGGCAGCAATGTAAAGGTGCTGTATTCGGTGGTTGTGGATAGCTCGATCGGACATAATGCCAATGTTGGCCCGTTTGCTCACATTCGTCAACAGGGGCAGGTGGGAGAGGCTTGTCGAGTCGGTAACTTCGTTGAGCTGAAAAAAAGCACCATCGGCGACAATACCAACATTGCTCATTTGTCCTACATTGGCGATGCAATTGTCGGTAAACAAGTCAACATCGGTGCAGGGACGATTACGGTCAATTATGATGGCAAAAATAAGCATCAAACTACCATTGGTAACTTTACCCGCATTGGTTCCAATAGCACCTTAGTTGCACCTCTGAATATTGGGGCAGAAGTGACCACAGCGGCAGGTTCGACGATTGTAACTGATGTGCCAGATGACTGTCTAGCGATCGCTCGATCGCATCAGACTATCAAACCTGGCTGGCGACCAAAATGGCACCAAGATTAAGTAACCTTTGGTCAAATCACATCTTGTTGAACCAGGATAAAAATATTGGTATTAATCATAGATTTTAGGGTACCCACAAGGGGCACCCTACAGGTAACTTCTGGCTACCCTAGATCTACGCTTAGTAATCGTCAATATGTATTGCTGCAAGATGTGAACTTGTTCAACTATTAGTTAAGAAAATCAACTAGCTATCAACTACTTGTACTGTTCGCGGTAGCGGAGTGTTTGCGTAAGCAATAGCGTCTGCCTCAGCAGAGCGTAGCCGTTCGCGTTGGCGATAGCCTGCCGTTAGGTACAGCGTCTGCTCTAGCAGAAGTATCAACTATCAACTAATTAAATATCTTGAATACAGTAACGAGCAATCGTGCTGAGACTATCCCAGCAGAAATTGGCACCAATCAGACACCAAAACCAGATCGCAACTACTAAAATCTTGCCAGCTTCAATTACCAGTGGCGATTGTGGCTCGTTGGCATCGCCTCCGCTGTGCGGAATCGCTGCTGATGCTGTGGGGGTCGAAATAGAATCAGTAAGGATAGAGAGTAATAATTTATCTGACTGAATAACACCGAGGCTCGATCCGCTAAAGTTCTTGCCAGTTGGTAAGTTTGGGCGGACACTAGTATGTGTTGAGACAGAGAGTACTTTCGAGTATCTTGGCTGTATCATAAATAATTCTTGAGAAGTCGGGAACAAATCGGAGGTATTGGAAATTGTAGCAGTAGGCTAGCCCAGAAAATCTTCTGCACTAATCTTTTTTAGATTTAAACTTATCTTGCTTACAAGCGGACAAAATGTTACTGAATTAGGATATTTAGTTACAGTTGTTTATCATCACCGTCTGACAACCAGGCTCCAGTGCAGCCTAGTTTAGTCCGATTCACTCAGGCTATTCATCCGAGAACACACCGATCTCTCAAAAGATACTTTGAGGTTTGATCCGTGTTTATACTTAGTTAAGATTAAGATTGCTTAACTCGTCGAATGATTAAAGCAGTCAAATTTAGCACCAAAAATCACAACAAATAGCTGGTCTAACGTAGTAAATTAGTAGCAGCAGATTTAGTTAGCCTTCCCGTCTAATTCTTTACTCCAAACTCAATGAATCGCAGCTTCTGGATTATTGCGCTGATCAACTTTATCAACTCACTCAGCTTTACGATTCTGATTCCAACTATTTATCAATACGGGCGAGAATTTCAGCTCAGTGATATCCAAACTAGTTTCTTGTTCTCGATCTTTTCGATCGCCCAATTTTTTGCAACTCCAATTATCGGCAAACTATCCGACAGATTTGGCAGAAGACCACTGCTAATAATTAGTCTAGCTGGTACGGTAATTGGTAATCTATTAGCAGGTACCGCACCCAATGCAATGGTGTTGTTTTTTGCAAGATTTCTTGATGGCGTAACTGGAGGAAATATCTCAGTTGCTCAAGCGGTAATTGCTGATGTTACTACACCTGAAAATCGCGCTAAAGGTTTTGGAATATTCGGAGCATCTTTGGGTTTAGGGTTCGTTATTGGGCCAGTTTTGAGCTTAGTTGCTCAACAGCGATCTCTAGGTACAGCTTTTCTAGTATCTTCTGGAGTAGCGGCTATTGGTCTGATTCTAACTATATTATTCTTGCCAGAAACATTGGAACGAAAATCAGAACCTGATGTGAATGTCTTTGATTTAGGATTACAGGATTTAGTCAAAGGCTTTACTTTTCCAAGACTGGGTATTTTATTTCTGATCAATTTCTGTGTCGGTACAACGTTTACACTATTTACATTTGCCTTTCAGCCATATTATTTAAACGTTCTGCATCAGGATACTAATTCTCTCACTCTGCTCTTTTTGGCGATCGGAATCGTCGGTGTTTTAGTCCAAGTTCAAGGAGTAAAACTCATGACTAAATACATGAGTTTGATCAAAATTCTATTTATTGGCTTATTCTTTAGGAGCTTATCTTTTGTCTTGATGCCAGTGATTCCAGACATTTATTTTTTCTTGGGCATTAGTATTATCTTTTCATTGTTTAACTCTCTCGTTCAGCCGATGATTAGTACTCTGATTTCACTAAATACTAGCCCCGAAGATCAAGGGAAAATGTCTGGATTAAATGCGTCTTACCTCAGTGCTGCCAACGGAATTGGTCCCGTAATTGCTGGACTGATGATCGATCAAAAAGATCCAATGACCTATGGACATCCACTATACTTAGCAGGTATCGCTACATTCGTTGTCTTATTTTTTGCCGTCCGCAATCGGCGCAAGTACGCACCGAAAATTGCTCAAGATATGAGCGTGTAGAGCTTAGTCCCCAAAGGGCGGGCATACTTCGGCTACGCTCTGCGAAGGCAGACGCTATTGCTTACGCAAACACTCCGCTACCGCGAACAGTACGAGTGAGGCGGCGTTTTCATGCGGGGGTTCCCCCCGCATAAGAAAACGGCAAGACAGCACCGCC
>JANNDL010000119.1:0-15221 GCA_031387665.1 Chamaesiphon sp. OTE_75_metabat_95
CAACGGCGTGAGATTGCCATCAATATCGCGGTTGTACTGCATGAACACCAGATTATAAAACTCAATAAATCTGCTGTCATCCTCCAGATCGATATGCTCATTCCCCAATTCAGGATGGAAATCATAATAAAGCTCAGAGCACGGCCCACAAGGGCCTGTAGGCCCCGATACCCAAAAATTGTCATCAGCACCCAACCGCTTAATTCGCAGGGGATTCACGCCAATTTTGTCCCGCCAGATTGCAAAAGCCTCATCATCCTCCTCAAACACGCTGACAACCAACCGTTCAGGGGGCAGATTAAACACCTTTGTCGAGATTTCCCAACCCCATTCGATCGCTTGTTCCTTAAAATAGTCCCCAAAGCTAAAATTGCCCAACATCTCAAAAAACGTATGATGCCGCGCCGTCCGCCCCACATTCTCGATATCATTGGTACGGATACACTTCTGGGAAGTCGTCGCACGGGGAAAATCGGGCTGACGTTGACCCAAGAAGATCGGCTTAAATGGTAACATCCCCGCGATCGTCAATAACACCGTCGGATCTTCCGGCACCAATGAACCACTCGGCAACGGCTGATGTCCGCGCTGGCTATAAAAATCGAGGAAGGCTTGACGAATCTCGGCACCACTGAGTTTGAGAGCAGACATAAAAATTTTAAATAGGGACGGCAGTATAGTAGCTATCTCTCTATTGTGCCATTTTTGGCTTCAGCGGTAACAAACAGCCATGCAGCCAGTTCTGTGAGTAATATTCAGAATAAAGTTCCCTGAATGAACGCTGGTTCTGTTTTAGTTTGTTTAGGTGGCCAAAATACCCCAAGAACAATCCACGTATTATATGGAAATACTGTGCCCATAAAGAAAAGTGTATCTTTACGCTCATTGCATAATTCGTCAAAAAACTTACGTCGAACACTTAATGCAGCTTGATATTCATCGCCTAATCTATCTACTTCCTTGAGCCATAGTGTTCCTAATTCCCAATCCTCAATCATTGCGTTGTGAGGTTTTTGACTATCCTCGCACTCAAACACATAACTAAATTTGTAAGGTATTTTACGGAGGGGCTTTTGAACAGGTCCAAAGAGTGTCAATTGGTCAAATAGCATTTGCCATTCTGGTTTCCATTCTGGATCGGCAGGTTCAATTTTTAAATCAATTACTCTCACTGGCTTTACAACACCAAGAGACATCCGCTCCGTATCATAGAGTAACTTTAGTTGATTAACAGTGTAAACTGGTACCTTATCTACAATTTCGCGGCGTTCTCTCCATTCATTTTTCGTTGATAGTGGCTCACCAAGTGGACGGATTGTTTCCAAAATTGGCTTCCGACTCTCTTTCCTATGATCGTTACCTTCTCCGTATGGTAGTAAATCTACTTCTATCCATTGATATTTAATAAATTGTTGATTCCTTGGTCTGTAGCGATAGTCTACAGGATAAAGACGAACCCACTCGCCTTGCTCAGTCAAACCAGCCGTACAAACTAATTCTTGATATCCTCTTGAAGGAAGGGGATATGTTTTAACTATTATCAGTATTTTAGTTTTTATAGATTGGTCAATCATGTTGGATATCCTAAATGTTCGATCGGCATATCAATTGATTTTGTCAGATGTTGAGCAAGAACATTACGATGACAAAATTCTGGATTAGCCTCCATACAAACAAGAACACTAGGATCGGCTTTTAATAATTTAGTTACATTGGACAATGCATCTTCTCTTGAGGCAAGACTGTTTCGATAGCTATCAAAAAGTGATGTGTACTTAGCGTCAGATCCTAAGTCCTCTCGCTCAGAACCAGGTATTCCCAGTTCGGGAAGATGTTTATAGTCTATGCCTAAAAAGCCGCACAACCGAGTCAGCGTACTCTTGTGAAAACCGTATCGTCGAGAGATTGGGTTAAAACGAACATCAATTAGTCGTGAAATACCAGATTCCATTAGAAGATTCAAAAACTCATCGACAGTTCTACCTTCATAACCAGCCGTATAAATAGCTTTGGTAGCAATAGGTCGTTTCTTCTTTCTTCTTCCAGGAAGATCGCTGTTTACGGTAAACCAAGAATATTTGTCATAGACCAAATTCAATAGCTGCTGATTTGATAATTTACCATATTCGTTAGTTACCCGATGAATATCTTGAGTGATATTATTGGGTAGATTAACATCTAATTTTTTTCCTAGAGATGTAAGATTCCATGAATTATTCTCCCCTTTTTCTAAGAAGCCATTACGAATTAGTGAATCGGTTTCCTGATTTAGAGTAAAAGAATAAGGACCATATAGGTATGGAATAAATTGATAAAATGTTTTCCCTCCATGAGAAGGTGTTTCTTGTGACAGCAAAAACGCCCACTTCATCATTTGCAAGTTGGATGCAGTAGATCCAACTTGCTGAAGAATCATTAGTAGAGCTTTTTGACGATGTAACACTTTATTTGTTGCGTCCAGGTATAGATCGTTCGTCCTATTCTATCATAGAATGTCTCCCACAAGCTGTTTCAGTCTTGAAAACCATATAAAAAATCTTGCGACATTAATATCGGATAATCACTGCAATTATTTTATTCGATCGATATGCAATGTCAATTATTCGATCGAGCCTCTATATCCTTGAGACTCGATCTCATAGCAACAACCCAAGCAAATCGAGGACAATAGACAAAAGCCACGGAGATAGATGAAATCATGGATTGGAAAACATATATTCATTCAGACCCCAAAATTCTGCTGGGAAAGCCAGTAATCAAAGGAACGCGGCTATCCGTTGAATTTATTCTCGGACTATTTTCAGAAGGGTGGACAGAACAACAGGTTTTAGAAAACTACCCAACACTGAATGCTCGATCGATCCAAGCTGTATTCGCTTTTGCCGCAGAGTGCATTAAAGAAGATGTCTACTACACACCTCTATTATCTAAGGTAAGTTAATGCAGCTTCTGGCTAATGAAAACTTCCCGCTAGTCAGCGTCCAACTGCTGCGAAAAGCAGGCTATGAGGTCGCATCAATCACTGAAGACTCGCCAGGAATTGAATCCTGAAGTCTTGGCTCGTGCGGTAGACGAGCAACGGATCATTTTGACATTTGACCGCGATTATGGCGAACTTATTTATCGTTTTCGATTACCTCCACCAAAAGGTGTAATCTATCTATGATTTCGCCCTCATACCCCAGAAGAACCAGCAGCAATATTATTGAATCTGTTTCAGGCTGATGAATTGCAGATTGAAGGCTGGTTTACGATCGCAGAACGCGATCGAATTCGGCAACGTCCTTTACCTTAATCGATCGAAGCCCTCTAGATCCTTGAGACTCGATCTCCAGCAAAAATTTATGGGATATGACAGATTGAGTGATGTTTATGGGTATGCTAAGAGCGATCGATCTCACAGCAGTCTACTATTTTTATAGTTAAAGTTGGCATAAGTTGTCTCGATCGATTCCCTACCTGGAGTTCCAGGCTATTTAATACAGCTTGTATTTCCTGCCCCAGGATCTCGTTGGCGGACTTGTGCCGTTGGCGTTAGCCTTGCCTTTGGCATTGCGGAGTCGAGGTAGCCTTTCCTTGGGGAAATCGATTAAAACAACCACTATGGTGATTTGCAGTGGTTATTTGCCAAAAATAGGCATGGAGATTGAATATGTTTGCAGTTGGAAAAAAAGTTGGTAGCGGGATCGAGCAAATTATCTACGAACATTTTTTGCATGTCGTTAAAACTGAAACTCCAGCCAGAGTAATTGAAAGATTTAAGAGTTTATTTATTGAGGGTGTCAGCTATAGTGACACCCGAATTTGGAATACGATCGAAACATTAGCATTTGAAAAAACTGCCGAACAGAATTTCCCTTTAGTAATTAACCGTTGCTGTTATATTCTGGTTAACTATTGGCAAATGCAACCTACTGGACGAGTAGCTGTTGCTGATTTGGTGGCGTTACTAGACCAGCTCAATGATGTCCGCATGACATATTCTCGAACGGTGCGTCGTCTCCGCCATTTGCTACAGACATATCTGCAAGGTGATGACTATCCCAAACTCAAGCGGCTGAATGCTGTTCTAAATGGAACTGGCTCCGATCAAAAAACAATTTTAGATCGGCCATTAGGCACATTAATCTCCCGTTATCCTTATTTATACGATCATTCTCTAGTCTCAGAAGAGCGGACATTTGAAAATGTCGAAACGATTAAACGAGTTCAAGTAAATTTGCGCCAGCAGCAGGAAACTAACTTATCGCACTATCTTGCTTATCAAGTGAGAAGATCTAGACTCAAGGCTCAATCGGGACGCGATGCTGCTAATGATTTGCAGCGGGTAGAAAATCCCACCTTACTTTCTACTAAAGAATTGGGGATGGCTTTTAGTCAATTTTCTGGTAAGGCTGAAGGTGATGCTAGTTACCAAGATTTGTCGCGCGGTTTTGTCTCGCGACTCCAGATGCAGCCTAGTGTCAAGAAATTTAAGGGAGATTTTTATGAGTATCTTGTGTCTGGGGTAGATAGTAGTTATGGTAGTCGTACTTTTAACGATCGATTATACAAGACGATTATTAATATTTCACCCGATCGCGATCGGCAGCCACTAGATGAACTGAGCCTATTGAGAACTTGTACCCATATTCTCAATCATTTAGTGATCGAGAGTCCCAGCAATCCGCAGCATTTTATTTTTATGGATATGATTAGTAATTTAGGCTCGGTATTTACAACCGGATTACTGCTCAAAATCGTCTTGATCTGCCAAAAAGCCAAGCCATTATTAGAGAGCAGATTATCAATTCTGTTCAATCACTATGAATCTTCACAGTGCAATGGTGTCCCCTGGTTAGTTAAATCGCTGGAAAATTGGAATGTAGCTGGCGCGATTCATTTTGGGAGAATGGATGCTTCATCTCTAAATTTCTTGCAATCTATTGGTAGGTAAATATTACCTACTATCCAAAATGCTACTAGCTCCCAACTCCTAACTCCTAATTTCCAATTAATTGCCAAAATCCTGCTGTATTTCTTCAGCAACTCGTTTTAAACGTCGTAATTGAGCTTCCATATCAGCTTTTGTCCAAGTCGCGGCAAATCGATCGAAACCCCAAGCAACCACCCGATTGGGAATATTAAACTCAAACTGATTAATTAATCTCGTTCCGCGTTCATTTGGCTCACATTCCCATCGATCTATTCCTTTGAAAAAGCCATCAAAGCCCCAAATAATTAAGCCAGGTTCTCTTGCTATTACAGTATTTTTCAAGGTTGGTTGAATTACCGGAATCTGGATGATAAATTTACTCTTACTCCCGACACTAGTTTGCCATTCTCCCATCGGTTCACATTTGAGGATCGGATTGAGCCATCGCTGCATCAAGGCTAGATCGGTGATACATTTATCCACGGCTGTCGCACTGGCTTTAATTTGAATTGATTGTTCAAAAATTGGCATCTTTAATTAGGCTTTAGGCTTTAGGCTTTAGTTCAGATCTGTAGGTTGGGTTGAAGAATGAAACCCAACGAACTCAACTATTAACACTTAGGTTTGGTGCGTTATGCTGCGGCTCGCGCGTCTCCTGACGGAGAGGCTATTGCTAAAGCAAACGCTCCGCTACCGCCAACGTCGGGTTTCCCGACGGTTTAGCGAGACAAGACAGGCGCAGTAACACACCCTACGTTTTGTTTCCTAATTCTTGCTTAATTCGATCGACAATTGAATGTTTATCAATCGTATCAAGAATTTGGGCTATCACAGATTTGGGGCTATTGTCTCCCCAGGAGGCACCATTTGCTAGGTAAGTTTTGGTAACTTGCCCGACGGTGTAGGTAGCGACTCCAGCAATGCTAGCTTGAGTCAGGGCAACGGCGGTGTAGGGTGCGATACTAATTCCACCTGTAGCAGGGGCAAGGATGGCGAGCAAGCCTTTGACTCCGCTCAATCCGAGTCTGACTGCAAATTCACTAATTGTCAGCCCGCCCATGCCGATTGCCATCGTTTGCAGTAGTTTAGCGGCACCAGATCGAGTCATCGGCAGTCCGTAGAATTTAGATAGTCGGACGATCATCGCGATATCGATCGCCGCACCTGCGATAATATCCGCAGCCGTAATCGGGTTAATCGCGATCGCAATTGCTTTTGTCATCACTGATTGCCAGATAATATCATTAGCCTTATCTTCGCGACTGCCCATTTTGCGATCGATCAGTTGCTGCTGGATCCGATCGGCTGCTAGCATGGCATTGAGTGCTGCTAGAGATTTACCTTCACGCTGGAGGATTTCGACAATCCGCCATTTCAGCTCTGATATTTGGGGTACACCTGGATGATAGCTTACGCCCATAGTGCCATCTTCGCGTCGATCGGCACGGATTGCAACTGGGGCGGCGGCTACCATGATGATTTCATTTGGACTAAGAATTTCTTTTACCCGCTCATCCCGAATTTTGGCATATATTGCTAGCTTATCTCGATCGGGATAACGATCGACTTTATTAAATACTAATAAGATCGGTTTACCCGCAGCTCTAAGTTGGGAGAGAGTTTGCAGTTCGAGTTCGGTAATATCTCCAGCGATGATAAATAAAATCAAGTCTACTTGACAAGCAATATCATGGGCGAGTAGTTGACGCTGTTCACCTGCTACTTCATCAATCCCTGGAGTATCGATAAATTCGACTATCTCTTGCAATGTAGCGGGCGTATCTTTATCTAGATCGAATTCATCTTGCCAATTATCTATTTCCCAAGCTACCTGCTGACGTTCTTTCGTCACGCCATGTAAGGCACCAGCTTGAAATAAATCCTGCCCAATTAACGCATTTAACAGTGAAGATTTACCTCTGCCTACCATCCCAAATACAGCTACTTGAAATACCGATCGATCGAGCTTGATCAGCATATTACTCAGCTCGGCAATCTCGGCTTCTAGTCCAAATCTTTCCCGTTGACTCAGATCTAGATTTACCAAAATTTGACGTAAACTAGCCTGCGCCTGCTGATAATTTCGTTCTGATTGAATTGTATTGAAATTATCGATCGTAGCTGTTAAATTATCTGCATCTTCCAGCGATTGACTCATCACTTAACTCGTTACTACTATACTTGAATTCTATTCAGGTCTTAAACCAGTCCAGAGATATTATTACTAAGCGTAGATTTTCGGGTACCCACAAGGGGCACCCTGGATCTATGCTCAATATTCCGATTTCCGATCCCGCGACATTAGTGCAATAATTGCTGACTGAGCGGTGATTTCACCTTTTAACATGCGATCAACTAATAGTGTAATTGGCATGTAAATTTGATTTTGATTAGCAATTTCCACTAATACTTTCGTCGTATTTATGCCTTCGGCTGTGCCTTGCAGATCTGCGAGAACTCGCTCTAAAGTTTTGCCCTGAGCCAAACCATAGCCGACTTGATAATTGCGACTGAGGGGGCTATTACAAGTCGTTAATAAATCACCTAAACCAGATAAACCATAAAAGGTTTCAGTTTTACCACCCCAATATTGACCAATCCGAATGATTTCAGCCAGCCCTCGTGTTAATAGGGCAGATTTAGCATTATTTCCTAATTTTAGACCATCGCAAGTACCTGCGGCGATCGCAATCACGTTCTTGACAGTTCCGGCAATTTCCACCCCAACTGGATCGTCATTAGTATAAACTCGAAACTTCGACGAAGAAAATATCTCTTGAATTTTAGTAGCAGCGAGATGATCTTGACTAGCAACTACCGTCGCCGCAGGTAATCCCTGCTGAATTTCCAGCGATAAATTTGGTCCTGACAACACCACAATTGGATTGGCAGGAAAAGCAATTCGCCACAGTTGGGCAGGGGTAGAATTAGTTTGAGCATCTAACCCCTTTGTCGCTGTCACAATAATTTGACTTGGCTCGATCGATGCTGCTAATGTCTCAATTACGGAACGCACGCCCGACATCGATACGGCTGAAACGATCGCGGTCTTACCGATGATACTATCTGATAATCTCTCACCACAATTTCGCGACCAAACAGTTGGTTCATAACCGTTAATTTGGGTGAGGTTTGCCAATGCACCGCCCCAAGCACCAGCACCAATAATTGTAATTTGATCGGACATAAAATCGGAATTAGCGAGTTTAGTCAATTCCCTTTAGAGTCCGAAAATTATAGAAAGCATAGATATCAAACAGTGCGCCGACAAATCCGCAGACTAGAGCGATGGTTAACATCCCTTGAACAGCACAACCGCCGCCAAAGGTACCAAAGACATCCAGCAACATATCTGTCGGGATCTGCCCAATCGATCCTAGCCCAGGAATGCAGGCTAGCAACCAAGTGCTAGCCAAAGAACCAGACATCAGCAGCATGGGTGCGAAGAAACTCAACACCACCGCCAGGGATAAAGAACGTAGTAATTTAGATGACACGACCGCAACCTCACCCGCTTGATGGCTGAAAGAACTTAACTAGTTGATAGCTAAATAGTTGATGGCTAAATCTAGCTCACCTTCATATCATAAATTAGCAATCTAGCGATCGTTCCAATCTGTGAGAAATCTTAAAATATCATTAAACTTTTTGATAATCGATCCAAAATCTACACATTGTGCTCGAAACCATTGATAGGTATGGGATGGAGGTAGATAGTTAGGGCAGTCGATTACCTGCGATCGGCTGCCCTAACTATCTGGTGTTGACAGCAAACAGTTACAATGTAAAGAACAGCCATGCCAAATGGGTTCAATCCTGAGAAAGCATCCACACTTACTCTCATAAAGTTTTACAACCATTGGGGTAATCTTAATAAATGTCACACTCCCGATCGAGAATTACGACGACGATCGCGAGGGAATTATCAGACTCACACACCCAAAGCTATGGAGAACCAACCCCCAGCCCAAAATACCACCTTACTGCGCCAAGTCTTTAGCAATATTCAGGCTGATAGTTGTCCAAAGCATTACAATTTTCACATGCACACTAATTGTTCTGATGGCAAGCTCACACCAGCAGATCTGATGTCCCAGGCGGTGCAGATTGGGCTAAAAGGCATGGCAATCACCGATCATCACAGCGTACAAGGCTACTATCGGGCTGCTCAATGGCTAGAAGAAGAATCGATCGATTCAGTTCATCTGTGGACAGGGATCGAAATCACCGCATATCTGCCACCTGTGGATGTGCATATTCTCGGTTATGGCTTCAACCCCCTAGAGCCAAGTTTAGCCCCATATCTGACTGGACGCGAACCCAGAGGCGTGGATGCTCGCGCTGAACGAGTAATTGCCGCACTCCACAAGGCTGGTGCCATCGTTGTACTAGCACATCCATCACGGTATCGTCGATCTCCAGAAGAATTGATTCCGACGGCTGTATCATTGGGCATTGACGGTGTTGAGACTTATTACGCCTACAACAATCCCAATCCCTGGATTCCCAGCTTTGAGCAGACAGAAACTGTCAAAAGATTGGGTAAAAGCTATAATCTGCTGCATACCTGTGGCACGGACACTCACGGGTTAAATTTATTACAGCGGCTGTAGATGTCACAGGTGCTTTATATTGCAGCTAGCGATCCACCATACTGATTGGACTAACGACTGAAATTGCCAGACATTAGCAAAAACAGTTGAATATCTAGAACCATTGCTATCAGAAGCTAGTAGTGAATAATTTCTAAGACTAGGTAGAATCGCTAATTGCCAATCCGATCGCAGTTGTTTATGATGGTTTATCAGGGATATTATACCCACGGGAGATCGTCGTTCCGCGCAACACAAAGAGTGTCAGAGCTTCCCGTTTTGCACTACCTTGCGTGATATACAGATGTCTTCAAAGTTGATTAAGCCTCTCAATGGTAAAGCTTCAAACATGGATACAAATTCTATGCGTGGACTGCTCGAAATGACACAGCAGCTAGATTCTGATGTCGAACATCCAGCAGATCGATCGGATCGTGAGTATAGTAAATCAAACTCAATCCCAGCACCCCTAGAGCAACGCTACGATTTACCTTCCGAGGATATTCGCGTAGCAGCACTCAAGGCGACGCTAGAGCGGCATCGGGGCGAACGCCAGATTGTCCTATTGCAAGATTTCCCCGATCCTGACGCACTATCTGGAGCTTGGGCATACCAGCTAATTGCCAAGCAATATAACATTAGTTGCGATCTCGTCTATGCAGGTGCCCTCAGTCACCAAGAAAATATTGCCCTAGTCAAGCTAACTGGATTACCAACAAAAAAGGTTTCTAGCGCGAGTCTCAAAGAAAAAGATTTAGCTGCTTATCAAGGCTGTGTGCTGATCGATAATCAAGGTACCACCTGTCAGTTGTTAGATATCATCAGACATGCGGGCATTCCAATCACCGTAATTATCGATCACCATAGTCTCCAAGAAGATCTCAACGCTGAATTTGTCGATATTCGCCCCTCGACTCGTGCGACTGCGACAATCCTAACTCAGTACCTTCAAGCCGGATTGCTCAAGCTTGATAGCGGTATTGCCGAACATGTGAAATGTGCAACTGCTCTGATGCACGGCTTGCGCTCAGATACCAATCGCCTAATGCAAGCGCAAGAAGAGGACTTTTTGGCGGCGGGATATCTCAGCCGCTTTTATGATGCCCAATTGCTAAATGCGATCCTACAGGTATATCGATCGAAACGGGTGATGGAAGTAATCCAGAGATCCCTAACTAATAGAGTAGTTCAAAACAACTTCTCGATCGCCGGAGTCGGCTATCTCCGCTATGAAGACAGAGATGCAATCCCCCAAGCAGCAGATTTCCTAGTGACTGAGGAGAACGTCCATACGGCGATGGTATACGGCATCGTTCGCGATGAGGATGATGAAGTAGAATTAGTAATTGGATCCCTCCGCACGTCCAAATTAACCCTCGATCCAGACGAGTTTATCAAGGAAGCCTTTGGGAAAAATAGCGAAGGACGGTTTTTCGGTGGTGGTAGATTTACCGCTGGTGGATTTGAGATTCCTGTCGGATTCCTGTGTGGATTCAATGACAATTCAGAATTTTCCAAGATGAAGTGGGAAGTGTTCGACAATCAGATCAAGCAAAAGTTACTACGATTGGTGAATCCGACTGATAGCTATTAAATTAATTGATAATTGATACTTAATCGAAATACCCCTGAACTTCATCGGTTGGGGGTATTTTAATTATTAGCTGTGCTTCATAGTCGATCGATACTATCAAGCGGTACTTATTGCCCTTGATGTTGAAAACAGTGAAGTTACCGAAAACTCAAAAACCCCGCACATGGCATGGCGAGGTTTGAGAAATGGATAACCCGAGGCTCGAACTCGGAACCAACGGATTAAGAGTCCGATGCTCTACCATTGAGCTAGTTATCCTAATGGCTGTATTCCATTCTAACAGGGTAAATAGCCAATTAGACACCGACGCACCAAATTCCAGGTAGGAGTGAGGTCAATGTCAGCTATAATAGATGCTGGAGCTACACTTGGGCGCAGTTATTCGCCTTGAGCGAAAAGCGTAGTCGCAGCGTGCCAACGACTCTTCAACCGACACGCGCTTATTTTAAATTTTTAATGTCAAAAATCATCGCCAAAGTCTCTACAGTCGTCAATATCAACATCGATTGATTTCAACATCAAGATCCACAGATCTCAGAGATGTAACTGTAGTCAAGGCTGTGAGTATTTTGGTTTGCCCACTCAGACCCGAAACATTTTTTGCCGATCGAATTTCGATACATTTTAGTCGCCTTTATGAACCCCACTAATAATCACCAGTCTTTTACAGTTACTACGCCCCTATACTATGTTAATGACGTACCGCATATCGGACATGCTTACACGACAATGGCCGCAGATACGATCGCCAGATGGCAGCGACTCCAGCATCGAAACGTATTGCTGATCACGGGTACTGACGAGCATGGGCAGAAAATCGAGCGCACAGCCATTGCCGCAGGAGTCGATCCTCAAGTTCATTGCGATCGCATTGTCGAGCGATTTGACTCCCTGTGGAGCAAGCTAAATATCAAGTACGATAGGTTTAGTCGGACAACAGCCGCTAATCATCAGAGTATTGTCAAAGATTTTTTCCAGCGCGTGTGGGAAAGTGGCGATATCTATCAAGGCACTCAACAGGGTTGGTACTGTGTTGCTTGTGAAGAGTTTAAGGAAGAGCGAGATCTGCTGGAAAATAATCACTGTCCACTCCATCCGAGCAAGCAGGTAGAATGGCGGGATGAAAGTAATTATTTCTTTAGGCTCTCTAAATATCAACAGCAATTAGAAGCTTTATACGCCGAGCGTCCTGATTTTATTCTGCCAACTAGTCGGCGGAATGAGGTGCTGAAATTTGTTGCTCAAGGATTGCAAGATTTCTCAATTTCTCGTGTAAATGTTGACTGGGGAATTCCACTACCAGCCGATCCCCAGCAGACAATTTATGTCTGGTTTGACGCGCTGTTGGGCTACATGACAGCATTACTAGAACCAGGTGAGGAACCCACACTAGACAATGCTTTAGCCCAACGGTGGCCGATTAATTTACATCTGATTGGTAAGGATATTCTACGCTTTCATGCTGTCTATTGGCCTGCGATGTTGATGTCGGCTGGACTACCGATCCCCGATCGCGTTTTTGCTCACGGCTACTTTACCAAAGATGGCAAAAAGATTAGCAAGAGCGAAGGAAATGCGATCAATCCGATCGAATTAGTCGATCGTTATGGTGCCGAATCATTGCGATATTATTTTCTTAAGGGAATTGAATTTGGTCAAGATGGAGACTTTAATGAGACGCGCTTTATTGAAATAGTCAACGCCGATCTTGCCAACAATTTAGGGAACTTAGTTAACCGGACCCTAAACATGGCTAAAAAATATTGCCAAAGTCAAGTACCAAATTGCAATCCCGCAGATATACCTGCGGATAATCCACTCAAAGTACTCGGTCAAAAGTTAGGAACTCAAGTAAGTCTTGCTTATGCTAATTTAGCATTTAAGGAAGCTTGTGAATTAATTATCACATTGGCACACTCAAGCAATAAGTACATCGACGATCTCGCGCCCTGGGCATTGTTCAAGCAGGACAAACAGGCAGAGCTAGCTGAGGTCTTGTATGCAGCATTGGAGTCAGCTCGCCTAGCAGCTTATCTTCTAGCACCAATAGTTCCCAAAATTAGTACAGATATTTATCGACAGTTGGGGTTGGAAATTGATTTCGATCTTGTCGGTGGCAGTAGCTTAGTTCGATCGAATGAAGATGTATCGAATTTGTCAATTAACTGCGAAAATCACTTAGACTGGGGCATCTTAAAAGCGAACGATCTCCTCGGAGAACCCCGTCCAATCTTTACGAAGTTAGAACTACCAGTAGTTGCCAACAATTAACTGGACTCAATCTGTTATGCTCAATAATGTAGGTGAGTAGCTATCTATCACCACAAATATATAAATCAATTCTTTTTAAATCTTTTTAAAAATTTATAATTACCCGAATTAATGATGAATAGTTTCAGTCATGATGAAAATTCGATCTTTTCAGCACAGCAAGTTCTGGAAAATCGGGGACGAGTAGCAATTTTTGTCGATGGATCTAATTTGTTTTATGCAGCACTGCAACTTAATATAGAAATAGACTATACAAAGCTGTTGGCTAAACTGACTGGTGGTTCACGATTGCTGCGATCGTTTTTCTATACTGGTGTCGATCGAACTAATGAGAAGCAGCAAGGATTTTTGCTGTGGATGAGGCGCAATGGCTATCGGGTGATTGCCAAAGATTTGATTCAATTACCTGACGGTTCCAAGAAGGCGAACTTAGATGTGGAAATTGCCGTCGATATGATGGCACTAGTCGGATCCTATGACACCGCAGTGCTGGTGAGTGGCGATGGCGATTTGGCTTATGCCGTTGATGCTGTTAGCTATCGCGGTGTGCGGGTAGAGGTAGTCAGCTTGAGATCGATGACTAGTGATAGTCTGATTAATGTCTCCGATCGATACATCGATCTAGAAAATGTTAAAGAAGAGATCCAAAAAACACCCAAACACAATCCCAATCCTTTATCGCTGACTCCCGATATTTGGACTTAGATTATTTAAGAGTTGAGAGCTGGAAAAAATGAAGCTATGCCACTGGAATAGAATTCTGAAGATTGTTTTGACGATCGCGATTGTAGGAATTAGTGGTTGTGCTCCTGAAAGCAAACCTAAGCCTAAACAATCTGCTGCGGCGATCGAAGCTAAACTAGAATTAACTAATCTTAGCTTTCAACAGACGGATAAACAAGGTAAGCCCTTGTGGAAAATTCGTGCTCAAAAGGGTGTCTATTCACCTGATAAAAAACTGGCTAAAGTTACTAACTTAGATGGTGATTTTTATCAAGATGGTCAAGTTGTTTTACACGTTACGGCTAAGGTGGGTGAGGTAGAACAGGCAGGCGAAAAAGTAATTTTGCGAGGTGATGTTGTGAGCAAAGAAACTCGCAACCAGTTGACTTTGATCGGTCAAGAAGTAGAATGGCAGCCAAAAGCAGATTTACTGATTATTCGCGACAAGGTGCAAGCAAATCAGCCTAAATTCCAAGTCAATGCTGACGAGGGCAAATACCTCAGCCGGAAACAACGATTGGATCTTTCTGGCAAAATTACCGCCTATTACCAGGATCCCCGCTTGGCAATGCAGACAAGTCAGATTACCTGGCTAGTCAAAGATCGAAAAATTGTCGGTGGTAAACCTGTTCAAATCCAACGCTATCAAGAGAATCAGATTACCAGCCAAGTTACTGCAAATAGCTTCTCTACCGCACTCGAATCTAAAATCATCAATTTGCAAGGTAATGTACAATTAAACGCCACTAAGCCCCTGATTCAGGTCAATGGTGAATCATTTGCCTGGAATATTGATCGAGAATTGATTACAGCCGATCGACCGTTGACGATTGTCGATCGACAAGAAGCTGTCACTTTCAATGCTAACACTGGTGAGCTAGATCTCCAGCAATCGATCGCGACACTGGCAGGTAAAGCCCGGGGAGTCGCCACTCGGAATCAATCACAACTTAGTGCAGATCGACTAGTTTGGGAAATTACTTCCCAACAGCTCATTGGAACTGGTAATGTAGTCTATCAACAAATAGATCCAATCATTAAATTTATCGGCATTCGTGGCGTCGGAAAACTTCAAGATCGATCAATTGTCGTCAGCGGCGGTAAAAATCAACAGGTTCGGACTGAG
>JANNDL010000193.1:0-14807 GCA_031387665.1 Chamaesiphon sp. OTE_75_metabat_95
CTATGGCCGAGCGGCACCACTCCGATCCCTTCCCGAACTCGGACAGTGAAACGCTCGCACGGCGACGATAGTTGGGGGGTTGCCCCCTGCCAAAATAGCTCGCTGCCAAGCTTAATATTTACATAATAGAGACAAGAGGCAGTTACTCATTTAGTAACTGCCCCTTCTTCTTTTTTAGACTTACTTTTAGCTAAACAGACATTAGACATTAAGGGGTTTCTATCCGATTTCTTTTACTAAGATGTATGGCTGAATAATTAGGGCTTGAAATCTTTGGCTAGAATTGGCATTCCAACGATCGAGAATTTCTTGTGATGGCTTGACTAGTAATTGTTCACTAATCCAATGCTGAATAGATTGAGTATTGTCGCTAGAAATAGCCACGCCTACATCTAAAATATCCAGATCAGGAACGACGATAATTACGGCATCTTTTTGGATATGTGGCTTGAGCCACTCTAGTTGAGCTTCATCGAGTAGTTCAGTTAGTTGCTCCCGTAAATTTTCTGTCATATGAGCGATTCCCTCCGAGACGCTTCGCGAACGAGTGATGATATTTATTTATTTATTTAGAATATGATACCACGGCTGATTTAGCGACCGAGATCGTGCAGAGCGTTGATTTTAATCGTACACAAATCGGTAACTAGATCGAGTTCCGATCGTTTCGTTGAAGCTGGTGCGGAAATCAATTCACCAATTCTAATTGTTACTGGAGTTGATTGAGGGTATTTTTTACCTGTTTGTTCGATTAGATGAGTCCCCCACATCGAAACTGGTAGCAAGGGGACTTGAGCCTTGGCTGCAATCAGAGCCGCGCCTGGTTTTGGATCGATCACTTTGCCATCAGGTGTGCGTGTACCAGACAGAAATATGCCGACACCCCAACCTGCTTCGAGATAGGCTAACGCGGCTTTAATGGTGTTTCGATTGACTGCACCGCGAGTAACTGGGTAAGCACCATACAGCTCGATCGCATTTTTGAATACTGGTATTTTAAATAGTTCTTCTTTTGCCATGTATGCGACGGGTCTTTGGACAGCCGCAGATAATAGGGGTGGATCGAAATTACTGCCGTGATTACTCACAACCACAAATCCACCTGATTTGGGGATGTGTTCGGTACCTGCTACTTTGCCTTTTAGGTATAGGTAAAAGAAGGGATTGATAATTGGTTGCTTGAAGGCATGATAGAGAGCGAGGCTGATCAATGGTTCGCGGGATCTGGACATGGAATTGATGTTGAAATAGATAGAGAAAATCTTGACAGATGAGTTTGACAGAGCTGATAGACAACGGTCGTCGCTGAAGTGGATCGATCTCTTTACTATCATCGCACTCTAATTACCTAGAATGGAAGTAACTGGATCTATTTAGGTCATCTCACGTATGCGATCAATACTACCAATCCGATAAAATCAGCGGTTTGAGATTTCGAGAAAAACAACATCGAATTTTTACGAAATCATCGATCGAGATCTTGAAGCTATAGTTATCAACCTCAATTATTCTCACAGGTAAGTATGACTAAGCTACATCAAATCGCGATCGCTACTATCATCGGACTATCAACGCCTGCGTTCCTGACTATTTTTAATCCGGCTCCAGTCATGGCGCAGCCAGAGCAAAAACTTGGTGGTGTATTTAGCGATCAAAAATGGAATGTAAGTATTGCTTACGGTCGCAATACCTATCGATACAAAGCTAATAGTGTTGGTGATAAAAATGGGATCGATCTGGCTGGTGCAGTAATTGGTGGTACACGCGATCGGAGAACCTATACTTGGAATAATGGTGGTACTCGCTATCAAGCAGTTTGGCAAAAAAAAGACCCTGATTTTATCCGTGTGCGGGTGCTTTCGCCTACTGGCAAGGAAATTTTCAATCGGTTACTCAGACGGCAGGAAGACTGCTGTTAACTAATTAGTTGCCGATATCTATCGATCGTCACCTCGGAGATTGATAGATATCGGCGATAAATTTATGTAATGCTTGTTTAGCCGCAATGGTGAGGTTTGAGTCTTTATCGGGATGGAATAATTCAGAAATCAGCGGTAAAATTTCGGTATCTAATGCGTAACGAAATAATTCAGCGGGTAAGATCAGTTGTGAGGCATCGCGCAAGTCATGTAGAAATTCTAATTCCAAACTTTGAGGATTAGATCTAGCAATAGTTAGGGGTCTTACCCAGCAACGAGCGGAGATAGTAATATTGTCAATTACCTCGGCGAATAGGTATGAATCATCTCGTTCGAGACAAACGACTTGATCTATTTTGAATTCGATTGCTGAAGGTCGATCGATCATTTATTAGAAAGATTTGAGTTTGTTAATTAACTAACTGTGATTTGATGATAACGCTCGATCGACCATTTGTAGGCGGTGGTAGTCATGGGGATTAACTATCTGTGTGGCGGGGATCTACCCACCCCGCCCTTCGGGCACCCCTCCACTTCCTACGGAAAGGCTGCGCCAACGGAGGGGATTTACCCTGTGTCTTCAAGAAGGGGATTTACATGCGGTGATTTTTTGGGGAGAAGTTGGGTTAGAGTCGATCGTGTGCGGCGAGAATGATGCGTTCGGTGTCTGCCCAGTTGATACACTTATCAGTGACTGATACGCCGTATTTGAGCTGGCTGAGATCGGCGGGGATTGATTGTCCACCTTCGTGGAGGTTGGATTCTAGCATCATGCCAACCATTGAGGTGTTGCCGTTGATGATTTGTTGGATCGTGCTTTCAAAGACGATCGGTTGGAGCCGATAATCTTTATTAGAGTTGCCGTGACTGCAATCGATGACGATTCGGGGTGGTAGGTTTGATTTTTTCAACTCATCTTCAGCTTGTTGCACACTGATGGGATCGTAGTTGGGTTTACCACCGCCGCCGCGTAGGATGATGTGTCCATAGGCATTGCCTCTGGTTTGAAAAACGCTAACTTGTCCGAGTTTGTTGATACCGAGAAAGTTGTGGGGTTGCCTTGCTGATTCGAGGGCGTTGAGCGCGACTGTGACGCTGCCATCGGTACCATTTTTGAAGCCGACGGGCATGGATAGTCCACTTGCCATCTCACGGTGGGTTTGGGATTCGGTGGTGCGGGCACCAATTGCTGCCCAAGCAATGAGTTCGTCCAGGTATTGGGGGACAATCGGATCTAGGGCTTCTGTGGCTGTGGGTAAGCCGATTTCGGTGATTTTAAGCAGGAGATTTCTGCCTGTGTGCAAGCCTTTTTCGACATCGAATGATTCGTCCATATCGGGATCGTTGATCAGTCCTTTCCAGCCGACGGTGGTGCGGGGTTTCTCGAAGTAAACTCGCATAATTAGCAGAAATTTGTCCTGAACTCGATCGGCTAAATCTTTGAGTTTGTGAGCGTATTCGATCGCCGCAGCGGTATCATGAATCGAACAGGGGCCAACGACGATGAATTTACGATTGTCTTGGAAGTCGAGGATTTTTTGAATCTGTTGGCGGTAGTTGAGGATGCGTTGCTCCAAGACTGGAGATAGCGGGAGCTTTTCTTTGAGTTCTTTAGGCGTGATCAAGATTTTTGAGTAGTTGATATTCGTATCGCCGAGGACATTGGCATCCATGCTATTTTCCAGCTTTTGAATATCTCGATCTGATGTCTGATTTTGCATGATTTAGCAGGGTGGCGAGAGTGAGCTTAAATACGAGGTTGGGTAGGATTGTGAGGAAATATCTCGATCGATCTAGAACTTTACCCGTGGTAGCTAGCGTTCGTACTTGGATCTCGACAGCTTAATTGATAGCGATGCCGACGCTAGTGAGATGGTGAGGTAATTTAAGTACGTTTGGCGGGTGGAAAGAGTAAGCATCGATCGATCTACATGTCCTCAACTGGACGAAGCTTGCTAGATTCTAAATCGATGCCAACTATATAAGTACATGGGGTTTTAATATTTTGGTTAGTTAAGCAAATTATGCTAAAAACTTGATGTCGTCTCACTGATGGAGACATCTTGCCTGGACTTAGGCTTGAACCTTGCTCCATTATATCGAAAATTTGGCGATCGATGCTAATTAATCGAAAATCAGCTTCGCCCGTCTTGGCTTAGGGTAACTCGATCGGCTCACATCTTGCACCAATACATACAAACTATTATCAAGCATAGATCCTAGGGTACCCACGAGGGGCACCCCTACAGGTAACTTGTAGACAGAGTATTTTCATACAGAGAAAGAAAATTACCAAGCTCTTGTGCCTAGTCATCAACCGCCCGTAGATAAATCACGGGCTACCTGAATTTAAGTCTGATGGGCGGGTCCCCCGCCCAGTACTTAAGTGGACTTTAGCTATTATCCCGCACTTTAGTCGCGGGTGGTTAATGACTAGGCACAACGTTAAGATAAGTCTAAATACTCAATATTTTTGGTGACGGGGCACTAACATCTCACCCCAAAACCTAAAGCCTAAAACCTAAAGCCTAATGTTCGCCACCAACGCCCCCACACAGCCAATTAGTCCTGACAAGATTCGATCGAGTATTCAGGCTTTACAGTCCGATTTAGTCGCTTTGAGACGGCAGATTCATCAACAGCCAGAGCTGGGATTTAAGGAACAAATCACTGCGGCTAGAATTTCTAGTAAGCTGACTGAATGGGGCATTGCTCACCAAACTAGCATCGCCGAAACTGGCGTTGTCGCGGTGATTCAAGGACGGAAGACTAGTTTGAAACCACGAACTTTGGCGATTCGGGCGGACATGGACGCACTACCAATTCAGGAAGCCAATGATGTGCCCTATAAGTCCCAGCATCAGGGCGTGATGCACGCTTGTGGACACGATGGACATACTTCGATCGCACTAATGACTGCTTATTATTTGTCCCAGCATCGAGATGACTTTGCGGGGACGGTCAAAATCATCTTCCAGCCCGCTGAGGAGGGGCCTGGAGGTGCCAAACCGATGATTGAGGCGGGTGTACTCAAAAGTCCAGATGTGGATGCCATCATCGGGCTGCATCTGTGGAATAATCTCCCCTTGGGCACAATCGGGGTGCGAAGTGGGGCACTGATGGCGGCGGTGGAGCGGTTTAATCTGACGATTCAGGGTAAGGGCGGACATGGTGCGATGCCCCATCAGACGGTGGATTCGATCGTGTTAGCCAGTCAAATCGTGACTGCGCTGCAAACAATTGTCTCCCGTAATGTCAATCCGATCGATTCGGCAGTAGTTACCGTTGGACAATTTAATGCTGGAACTGCTAAAAATGTGATTGCTGACACGGCAAGTTTGGCTGGTACCGTCAGATATTTTAATCCTAATTTAGCTGAGTTTTTTTATCAGCGAATTGAATCAATTGTGGCGGGTATCTGCGCTGCATATGGAGCAACTTATAAGCTTGATTATATCAAGTTTTATCCACCTGTAATCAACGATGAGAATATTACTGAATTAGTGCGATCTGTTGCGGTAGATATCGTCGAAACACCACTAGGAATTGTGCCTGAATGTCAAACGATGGGCGGAGAAGATATGTCTTTCTTCTTGCAAGAAGTACCTGGCTGCTACTTCTTTGTGGGTTCGGCAAATCCAGATCGATCGCTAGCATATCCCCATCATCATCCCCGCTTTGACTTTGACGAGACAGCTTTAGCTACAGGTGTAGAAATGTTCGTCCGTTGTGTGGAAAAGTATTTAAGCTAGTTGACACTTCTCCTTGCGGAGAGGCTGTGCCTACGGCAGGCTTTGCCAACGCCAACGGCTACGCAATGCCAGAGGCAAGGCTTCTGCGTTGGCGATAGCCTGCCGTTAGGCACAGGCAGAGGCTACGCCAACGCCAACAGTGCAAGTAGTTGATAGCTGTTTACAAACTAGGTTTCAGATAGAATCTGTTTCACAAATAATTGCATCTGGCAATCAACGATTTACTTTACTGCCGCAGCAGGAATGTTTACTCGTCTTTTGCGTTTGATTTTGACTCTAGTGGGATCTGTTGCTAATACTTGGGCAATAGCTCTATTCCAGATTGCGCCTACTGCTTCAACTCCAAATCTGTCGAGTACTTTGGGAGAGTGATGTGCGAAATATTGTCGCTTGCCAGGATCGGAGATGAGCTGGTGCAATCCGGTGGCTAGAGCACTCACACTGTCTGGCAATACTAACATGCCATCGATTCCGTCATGGATAATTTCGCGAGGTCCACTCAGGCAATTGCTAGCAATGACAGGTACGCCACAAGCCATCGCCTCGCATAGGGTAATCGGGAATCCTTCAAATCGTGAGGGAAGGATAAAGATGTCAGCTTTTCGCAAATGGGCATCAACATTTTTGACAATTCCTGGCATGAATACGCGATCTTCTAGATCTAGTTCCATGCACAATTTTTCTAGTTCAGAGCGCATCTCACCCTCACCCAAAATTGTCAGAGTCCACTCAGGATATCTTTGAGCAATTTGAGCAAAAGCTTTGATTGCTAAATCGAAACCTTTTTGGGGAATTAACTTACCGATCGCCAGTAAGTGTCGATCATCAGTATACAATTGAGATTGAATCGGCTCTGATTTTTGCAAGACAACTGGATTAGGAATAACAAAAGTTTTGTATTTATCGATCGGGAAAAAAGGCAGTGCAGCATGAGTTTGGACTGCGATCAAATCGGCTTGCCGATAAACCAATTTTTGTAATAGTTGAGTCGCTTTGTTGAGTTGACTAAAGCTAGGATGGACATGCTCACTAACGATCGTTTTGACATTCAGCCCGCGACAAGCGAGCAGTGTCAGAATATTAGTAGTATTGACAAAACTAATCACCAAATCAGGCTGACTATCAATAATTGCTTGCTTGAGAACTTGAATTCGGCGGAGATTGTATGACACTGACGATACCGAAAACTTGAAGCTATCTGGGCTAATTCCCAATGGCTGAAGATCGATCCGGCGATTCTCCCAGGAGCGACTATCACCTAACGGTAGGCTATCGCCAACACCAACAAGATCGTAGAATGGTGGTTGGGCACCATCATCAAAAGTAAGAATTGTGATTTGCCAACCTTGGGCAGCCCAATAGTTTGCCATGATTGACATGACTCGTTCCGCGCCGCCAACATTAAGGGAAGAACTAACTAGCGTAAGATTCATTAGATTTCAGGGTACTGTTAGTTCCAAGCGTAAGAGACGAAACTCGAAAAGTTAAAGAGCAATTTGACGCAATATATACCCAATTTATAGATAACTATGAGCACAAATACTGGTCAAATTCTCGATGGCAAAGCTTTGGCGCAGAAGATGCAGGACGCACTGCAACAGCGGATTGGTAAACTAGAACCCCAAATTGGTCGCCCGCCTGGATTGGCAGTATTGATGGTGGGAGATAACCCCGCGAGTGCTGCTTACGTTGGGGGTAAGGAACGCGCTTGTGCCAAGGTGGGGGTAAGATCTTTTGGACAGCATTTTCCCGCTGATGTCAGCCAGGAGAAGCTCACTACGATTATTCATGAATTAAATGCTGACGATCGAGTCGATGGGATTCTGGTACAGTTACCATTGCCGGATGGACTTGACTCAGTGGCACTCCTACATGAGATCGCGCCCCACAAGGACGTAGATGGTCTCCATGCCCTCAATTTGGGACGATTGGTGCGCGGAGAGCCTGGACTGCAAAGTTGCACGCCTGGGGGCGTAATGCGGCTGCTGGCAGAATATCAGCTAGAGATTAAGGGCAAACATGCGGTGGTAGTAGGGCGGAGTATTTTAGTCGGGAAGCCGCTGGCGTTGATGTTATTGGCTGCGGATGCTACAGTGACGATCGCTCATTCTCGGACACCGGATATTGCTGCTGTGTGTAGGGAAGCAGATATCTTGGTGGCGGCGGTAGGGCGAACTCAGATGATTACAGCCGCGATGGTTAAGCCTGGTGGGGTGGTAATTGATGTGGGGATTAATCGGATCGAGGATCCCAGTACTGGGAAGTCGCGGTTAGTTGGGGATGTGGATTTTGATGGGGTGAAGGATGTGGCGAGTTGGATCACGCCTGTACCTGGAGGAGTGGGGGCGATGACGGTAACGATGCTATTGGAAAATACGGTTTGGAGCTATGCCAATTCGCATGGGTTGGTTTGAGTACTGGAGATATTCAGTTACCGTAGGGTGTGTTATCGCGGAGCGTAACGCACCCTACAGAAGCTAACCAATTTTCTTAGCAGTTACAGCATAAAAAGGATCGCCGCCAGAGATACCCACCATGCGGAGAAAATCCGGTACTTGACTGACATGAACGATCGATTCTGGTTCGCTAAATCCTGAAACAGATTGGAAATAACCCTTGACCAATTCTACTCGATCGATCTCACTGCCATCGCGCCAAGCCTCGATCGCTTTGTGATAAAACATCCGATTGGAAAAGCTAAAAATCGCAATTCCATCTGGCTTGAGAATCCGATGAACTTCGGCAAAAATTGCTTCAGGATATTGGAGATACTGGACGGAGACAGTATTTAAGACAGCATCAACGCTGGCATCGGCGAGGGGTATTTTTTGATCTTGATTGAGATTTTGGACGAAGTATTCGTTCAAGCGCGGATTTTTAGCGAGTTCCTCACCATTCAATCCATGCCCGTAAATATGCTCAAACTGGAGATCGTCGGGAAGATGAGATACCCAACTACTCATCATGTCAAAAATCCGCGTATTCGGCGTAAGTCTGTCGTGATATAAATTGGTTAATCGATCGATAAAACCACCATCGACATGGGTAACAAATCGAGGTACGTCATAAAAAGCTCGATCGTTACCAGTATCAAGTTTGCGACGTTGTTGGGAGGTTAGGAGCATCTGGAATGAGTTGGGAGTTGGGAGTTGGGAGTGAATTACCCAATTAACACTCTAATTCTAACGACGATCTAGAACTTAATCCCTAGTTGAGCATTGATGCCGCGAATGGAGTGATAGCCAATGCCATAGAACGTATTCCCAGGAGGGGTAAAGTGAATCCCGCCAGAATACGCCACACCTTTGTCACCATAAAGTCCCAAGCCAGCATAGGGAGATACAACTGGGAAACCGAAAAACTTAAGCGCATCAACTCCCGTGACACCTTTTGGTCCCGTACCAATTTCCGCCCCAAAATCAAAAAATCTGACCCCAGCACCATAGGTGACAGCACTATCTTTAGAACCAACTGTCACCCAAGGTTCGGGCACTAATTGAGCCGAAGCGGGGGTAATTTGCAGTGTCACGAGGATGGCGAAGATCGAGCCAGCGATTGATTTAAGTTGCATTGGTAGTGCCCTTTGAAATTCAGGTTTATAAAAAGATTGAAGACAATATATGAGAGCTAGTGAAAGCGTAGATCTGAGGGTACCCATTAAGCGGCGTTTTTATGCGGGGGGAACCCCCGCATAAGAAAACCACAAGACGGGCACCCCTACAGTCTAATTGTAGGGGTGCGGTCTTGCTTGCATTGTTCGCGTAGCGTCTGCCTTAGCAGAGCGTAGCCGAAATGTGCCCGCCCTGGATCTATGCTAATTGCTAATATTTTTGCACTAGTGTCAGCTACGGGTGACTTTAATCTGTCTAATCCCCTTCCAGACGATAGCCAGCCTTTGATTGTTTCTGAAACTGGCTATCGAAACCCGCAAGAAACCCGACTTTTTCCTAAAAGTCGGGTTTCTGTCCCCACAGGTTAGTCAATTCCAAACTTAACGGATACGACAGCGGTGATATCTTTGTCGATCGAACTGGTATCATAGCTACCACCATTGCTGACAGTAGTAGAATTGCGGGGAGTAATTTGGAATACGCCCGTATCAGCACTCCGCACGCCGCCGACGCGATTTCCAGTGGTTTTGGCGATCGATTCGGCTCTGGCTTTGGCATCTTTGGTTGCTTCAGCCACCATTTCAATCCGCAGTTTACTCAGTTCGTTGTAGAGGTATTCGGGTGGTTCAGAAGTCAGGGGCACACCTTCATTGATTAGTTCGGTAATTTGCTGTGATAACTTGGAGTAACGATCGACTTGATTCGATCGAATCTCTAGTCTTTGATTGAGCTTATATGCCAGGGTTTTACCCGTTTCTCGACTATTAATCACTTCTGGAACTGTGGTAGTTTCGAGGGAATTAAACGAGATTTCCGCATCGGGAATTTTCGCCTCTTTAAGATACCGTTGTACTCTCTCCGTCCAGCCTTTTAATTCTTTGTAAGCTGCTGGAGCCGTTGGCTGCTGGCTGGAAACAGCCACGCGCCAGACAATATAGTCTGATTTGATTGGTCTTTTTGCCGAACCAGTAATTAACAATCCATCATCTACCCGTTTGATATTCCGAATTGCCCCCGCCCACAAAAATGAGCTAGCAATTAGAGCCGCTGATAATAGAGTTAATCCAGCAAATAATTCAGGGAACCGAGAACCGACTCTAGTGCTTTCCATTGCTTGTGCCTCACACACAAAAAATAAATCCTTTCGGGCGAATGAATATCCATTCCCCCTAAATTATAGCTACCATGAATCGATCGACTATTCCAGAAAAGTGGGCGATGGCTTGTGATAAAATCGATCGAAGACTACAGGGATTTAAGCAGCTCGGCTGTCAACATCCCTTTACTCAGGTGAAAATGTTCGATCGATTCCATGTGCGAAACACTACCAATCAAAAACTGCATTGATGCTGGAGCTTGACTCCAATTGCTGGCACAAGCGCGGAGCGGTTTGCCTGCGAGTCTAGAAAACCAACCTGCGATGAAACCAGCTTCTAGACTGAAAGAACGATAGCTAGCAGTATCTTCGACGGTTTTGCCATGATCGATGCCCGAATTTTCGATTGTGGCTACGACTAATCCCTTGTCGGCGAGACTAAAATCGAAAGCGGGTTTACCCAAGCCGTGAACTGCCCATACTGCCTGAACATTGACGAAAAATTCAGTCGAGATCGTGTCTAAGATCGGCTGGCGATAGTAATTTACCATCTCTTGCACCATCCGATCGCCAAAGGTCTTCCCCCAGTTATCACCAAAGGTGTAGAGAGCCAGGTAAGAAGCTTCACCTGCTTCCACGCGCAAGATTTTGGGGATGCTGCGGAGGAGAGCTTCTGGTACCGCAATCAGCCGATCTCCCTGGCGTGTAGCGAGTAATCCCGAAGCTGGATTGGATTTAACATAGCTTTTGGGGTTAAAGCAATTAGCTGGAATAGGAATTGTAGATTCGTTCATGGGTGGATGATGAATGGTGGATACTTCGGCTACGCTCTGCTAAGGCAGACGCTACGCGAACAGTACAAGTAGTTGATAGTTGATAGTTGATACCACAGATTTCTATCATCTATCTTTTAATTCGACCGTCAGGACGTATGTTGATTACGTTAGGTGATTCCCAGGAATAAATATACCCTGGGCTGTGGTTGTGCCTACGACAGGCTAACGCCAACGACTTCGCTCAACCCTCGGTGGTTGAGCGAAGTCGAAACCTGGTTAATGGGTATAGTCTTTATCGGGAATCACCTTAGTTCTTTTCAGACATAATCATGTCTTGAGCGAGTTTGAAATAGGGTTTGAATAAATTTGCCTGTTCTTTTGGTAGCTCGATGCAAATTGAGTCTAGGACAAATTGCACGCCATTGTAATGGTGCAAGCCCATTGCTTGGAGCACATTTTTCTGCCAGTAGATAAACCGATCTTTCAACATTTCTTCGTCTTGCAATAGCATTCCCAATGCATAATATCTCAGAGCTAATGTGATGTCGCGGCGACAGCTTTCCAGTCTGACTGGATCGATTTTCTTAGTATCTGCTGTGGGTTTAGTATCTTGAATCATGGTCATCGCTCGATCGATGATCGATTTCTCATTGCTTTGGACAGCTAAATAAGCTTCCTTGCGATCGTTCCAGGCAAACATTGCATGTTCTAAATTGCGGAGATCTTGCTTGTTTGCATAAGATCCATCTGCCCCTTCTACCAATGCTTCTAATAGCGTAATCATCTTTTAAACCTATTCGCGTAAATATATTTCTCTAATTTCTAGCTTTAGTTTCTAGAAACATCCTGTGGCCTGGAAACTCTACTATTACTAGTAAATTCCTTTTGAATCTTTGGTGATGGGGACTGCCATTTGATGCCGCCTAACAGCTCACCCACTGTAATGAGTCGATCTTCTTCAAAGCTAGGTTCAAAGCTAGGTTCTGCGATCGCAACAGGGCGCGGTACTTCTAATCTGGCAGTTCGCTTTGGTCTAAATAAGACTCGGAATAGTCGAAATATTCCCCGAATAAACCTAACGATCGGGTGTCTTTTTAACTTACGATGTTTACGTGTGTTCATTATTTACCTGCGGGGATTGATAGTTCTGTTTCTGCGGCAAATTCCCCAGCTTCAAACCGCTCGGCAATTTCCGTTGCATTAGCTCCAGTGGTAATCCAAAATTCAGCAGCTTGAATCCGATCTTCTGAGCCAACTAAAAAGCGACAAAAATCATTGCCCATTGCATAGCACTGGATCTCAGTACTGCATAAATTTTGCTTGAAAGCGACGCTAAAAAAGCCAGCTAATAAGCCTGAATAGAGATGACAAACTGGTTTTCCCACATATCCCAGAGATTTGGCAACTGCCGAATCATAGATGTCGATATAGAAAAAGCCACTTTCCCGCCCGCTGAGATTTGGTGCCCATTTCCCCCAGCCTTGAGCTGCAAATGGCCACCACCATGTTTCCATCGCAAAAGCGAGATTGGATGTTTCGATCGTTAAGTTGTAAAATTCTTTAAACCAGGCTTGAAATAGCACCGCATCTTGTTGACCCCATTCAAACCCAATCTGATAGCAAAGCCAGCCTGCGGCTTCGCCCACCTCATGTTCTAGTCCCTTTAATAGGGAAACAATGAAATCTTCACCAACAAGTAAATTGCGCTGATGGTGATAGTCAGAAATCTGCCCCTGCGCCATGTCAAAGTTAAAAAACTTGGCACGACTATAGTGAACTGCATCAAGACTAGATGGCTTGGCAATTGGCGTATCTAGAGTAGCTTGTTTTCGGTCTTCAGATATCATAAGGTAACTCTGGTTGAAACGATCGATCCTAGACAATCACAGCAATAATCATGCTAGTTGTATTCGATCGAATGTATCTTGTTACTCTTATTTAGCCCAATTTAGCGATCGTTATTACTATTTAAAATTATTTTCCTGAAAAATTAGCGACAAAACTGTCACTAGCCTGTTTCATTTTTTCCAGAGCCGATCTCATTACCAGCTTGCCAGCTTCTACTAACACTTCACCTGTCATGGGGTGAATCAAGGTTTTCTTGGCTTTCTTGCCGATTTCCTGCACCAAATCCTGTTCGGACTCTACGAAAGTTCCGTTGGGTAATTGAATCATAATCCCATCCCCAATCACGCGAGTCTGGCAAGCTAATCTCGCCCCAGGTCGATCGATTTTGGTATACTGAAGCGTCATCTGCTCTTGCTTGGTTGGTGCTGTCAGAGCATCATTACCACCAACTACAAAAAAGTGGCAGGACGCGCACATTCCCTGACCACCGCAGATTTGATTGACCAAGATATCATGCTCTCGAAATACCGATAACAGCGTAGAATTCTGCTCGGCTTGAACTTGCTGACCATCGATATCGATCGTAATTGTTGACATGGGTTTATTGAAGTTAGGATTTGATTAGTAGATCTTTGGCAAGTAATGACAGATTTGAATTATTTAAGATAGATCGATAGTCAGTAATAATCCGCTCACATTCTTCAATAAACATGCGGATCCAAACCTGTAGGCTGTGGATATCTTCGTCTGTCAAGTCTCGATCGAGAATGTGCTCGTCACAGCTAATTTTGCTAAAGTGATCGACTGACCAGTTCGACAGAAATGGAAATTCATCAACGATCCGCGCCCGACTCTTGCGCCAATAATTACCTTGAGCTAGAGGACCAAAGTAGTTGTTACTAATGGTGATAATCTCTTCTAACCAGGTCAGCATTGTTTGCCCAATAATTGGCAGCCTAAATGATCGCTCACTAGTTTGCGACGGATAGATTGGTTTGCCAATCGTTTGAAACAGTAAGTTTAATTTGACCGGATCTGGATCGATAATATCTGTCAACCCACGAGTTTTGGCTAATTTGAGGAAAGAATCACTAATTGATTCTTCCCTAGAAATCAGAAAGATTGGTAATTCTTCTCTAATTTCATGACACTCTTTACAGATATCAAAGTAATTGAACCTGTCAATCCTGCCCAATAACACTAGCTGAGGCAACTCTTCAGTAATCTGAGTAATCAGGTCATCATAACTACGCGCAACTCTAATCCCAGCTTGAAATTCTTGACCTACACTCAATCTAATCCGATCGACCTCGAATGGATTTGATTCTGCTAATACCACTTGGATGGATGGTAAATTGGCATCGATGAGATTGTTTACTTCAGTACGAGTAGGCATTTCTTTTAGACAAGAATATATTTACGATCGAACATACCTTCACTTTCAGTATGCCCATCCATTGAGGTGAAATTGCACTCTTTACCTGATTCATGCCGCAGAGTGGTTGATTGCTCTATTATCAGCCGATATTGATAAATCTTGATATCGGTATTTACCTAGAATTTGGATTACTGCACTAAAAAATCGGGTAGAGGCAAATTATTTGCCCCTACCCGATCGAGAAATACTCAGATCTTGCACCAGTATAAAAATATTAGTAGTTAGGGTAGATCTTAGGGTACCCATTAAGCGGCGTTTTTATGCGGGGGTTCCCCCCGCATAAAAAAATGACAAGACAGCGGCGTTTTTATGCGGGGGTTCCCCCCGCATAAAAAAATGACAAGACAGCGGCGTTTTTATGCGGGCG
>JANNDL010000198.1:0-36475 GCA_031387665.1 Chamaesiphon sp. OTE_75_metabat_95
CTATGGCCGAGCGGCACCACTCCGATCCCTTCCCGAACTCGGACAGTGAAACGCTCGCACGGCGACGATAGTTGGGGGGTTGCCCCCTGCCAAAATAGCTCGCTGCCAAGCTTAATATTTACATAATAGAGACAAGAGGCAAGTAACTATATTCGTTACTTGCCTCTTGTTTTTTCGATACAACTATGGCATGTGACTTCTGCTTTTTCCCGTTTTCCCGATCGAATGCAATCAGCCATTACTTCCCGCTTGGGTTGGACATTCTTGCGCCCAGTCCAAGAACTGGCGGGACATGCGATCCTCGATGGCTACAATACGATCGTCCTCGCACCGACGGCTGGGGGGAAGACTGAGGCGAGCATGTTTCCGCTGTTGGCAGTCTATTGGCGCAGGGCAAAAAGAGTCTATTATTCTGTCAGAGTTGCGCTTTGGCTGAGGAAATCTCTGGAGCGAACCAACCGATCGGCTCCTTAGAACAAAAGTTTATCGATACCCTCACTCCCGAAATTAGTTGCTTCTTATTAGGTGGTAGATCCTGGATTGCCCAATCGATCGAGATAATCGCAAAATCATAGTCGCCCCCGCATCCAACGGTAAGAACCCGACCTGGGGCGGATTTATCCCCCAATTTCTCGGCTGGGAAATTTGTCAGGAAATTGCAGCTTTATTAAAATCTAAACAGGATTTAGTCTATTTAGACAAGGATGCTAAATTAGCATTAAATACTGCCCGCAGTGAACGCCGACAAGAAGTGATCGATCGAATCATTTGGGAAGAAGATAAGCAGGTACAATGGTGGACATTTGCAGGCGGTAGAATCAATCGCACATTGAAATATGGATTAGAATGTCTCTGGGGTTGGGAAGTCAGGGCGGATAATTTTCAAATAACTGTCACAGGTGAACATTTAACAGCAGCAATATTTGAAGCTGCGATCACAGAAGTTATTAAACCAGAGTTTTGGAAGTCGAAAGAAACTCATAAATATCTATTGGAGAAGCTGCCGAATTATCGGTTTAGTAAGTTTCAGCAAGTTTTACCCAATCGATATGCGTTGGAGATGGTACAGGGATATTTGTTAGATATTAAGGGAATTAGTAAATTGAAGATCGATCTTAGTTAGATTGAAACGATTTCAATCGATCAGATTTCAATTCTATAAGTGTGGTTAAACTATATCTGCGCGACAATTTTATAAATAGCTGTCGTAATTGCGGTGAGTTCTGTTGGTTGAATAATATATGGCGGCATCGTATAGATCAACCGCCCAAACGGACGCAACCATACGCCTTGTTCGACAAAGCGCGGCTGAATTATTTGCATATCCACGGGGTTATGCAATTCTACCACGCCGATCGCGCCTAATACTCGCACATCCTTGACTGCGGTCAAACTTCGACAAGGTTCTAATTCTGCTTTGAGTTGAGATTCGATCGATCGAATTATGGCTTGCCAATCATAACTTTCCAGCAGGGCTAAATTTTCGACAGCCACGGCACAAGCCAAGGGATTCGCCATAAATGTGGGACCGTGCATAAATACGCCAGCTTCACCTGTGGCAAAACTGGCACTAACTTCCCGCGTTGTCAGTGTCGCCGCGAGGGACATAAACCCCCCAGATAAAGCTTTACCAACACATAAAAGATCTGGACAGATTCCCGCATGTTCGCTGGCAAACATTTTGCCCGTGCGACCAAAACCAGTGGCAATCTCATCTAAAATCAGCAAGACATCGTATTGCTCGCATAATGCCTTTGCTTGACGCAGATATTCTGGATGATAAAAGCGCATTCCCCCAGCATTTTGCACCACTGGCTCAAAAATCGCCGCTGCGATGCGATCGTGATGTGCTGCTAACAAAACTGCAAAACTCTCAATATCCCGCTCTTGCCAGTCATCCTCGAAGCTAATCTGTGGTGCCTCGGCGAAATATTGCTGGGTGACAAGATTGCGAAACAGATGGTGCATCCCATTTACCGGATCGCAAACTGACATGGCGGCAAAGGTGTCTCCATGATAGCCATTTCGCAGGGTGAGAAAACCTTGCTTCTCTGGCAAGCCGCGATTATGCCAATATTGCACCGCCATTTTCATCGCGACTTCAACCGCAACGGAGCCAGAGTCACAGAAAAACACCTGCTGAAGTGCAGGGGGTGTGATCTCAACCAATTTCCTGGTCAAATCTACGGCTGGCTGGTGGGTCAGACCGCCAAACATGATATGTGACATTCGATTGATCTGGGTATGGGCAGCTTGGTTTAAGCGGGGATGATTATAACCATGAATACAAGTCCACCAGGAAGAAATCCCATCAATCAGAGATCGGCCATCCATTAATTGAATATATACCCCCTGAGCGGATGCTACGGGAAATACTGGTTGCAGATTTGGCATGGTTGCATAGGGATGCCAAACATGCAAGCGATCGAAATCAATGAGTTGCTGTAAAGATTGCATGGGAGTATTGTGTGTGTACCTGAACTTTCTCATGAATTTTGGTGGATCGTTGGCGGAGCCTCTTCTAAGGAACTTAGCTGAAACTGGCTCAGTACAAAAATCTGTAGGGTGGGTTGAAGAATGTTGGCGAAGCCTTTCCGTTCGCGAAGCGTCTCGAAGAGAAGGAAACAACCCAACGCACCCAACAAAGTTTCTTTCATCGATTAGATGACGTTTTCGTCGGCTCAGTTGCTCAGAATGAGAATTGCAAATATTTCTGCTTTTTATCAACATCTGCTTTGAGTATGCTAATATAAGATGCTACCGTCTGGAAAGGTGGCAGAGTGGTCGATTGCGTCCGACTTGAAATCGGATGAAGCGAAAGCTTCCGTGAGTTCGAATCTCACCCTTTCCGTTTTAAATCTACAGACTATCCTCAATCGCTGTTGTGGCTTAACCCATAAGTTTGCCGCAACGGTAAATTTATGATCCCAATAAATGACTCGATCGAGTCGCTCAGGGTAGTTGTGGCGGCAGCTTGAGCCAAAACATCTTTTCGTGCCAAATCCCCAATCTTCGCCATTGCTGCTTTAATCTGTGCCTGTCACTCTGCGTAACTGGTCTTGGATGGGAGATTGGGAAGGGACTTGCTTGAAAATAAAGTACCAATCGTAGGGTGTGTTACTGCGACAGTATAACGCACCAACATCATACTCGATCTGTTAGTGCGATTATATTACTATTAGCAACATCGAGCCAACCTTCGTTGGCATAGCCTCTCCTAAAGGAGAATCGCATCTTTTAAATTAGCCACTACTTCTTCCATTGAATCTCCCTCAGTGATGCAACCAGGAAGTGCTGGAACTTCTGCCCAATAGCCGTCTTCTTCTGCTGGATGAATAACTGCTTTAATATTCATATTATTACCTATCGATCGAACACCTATAGCTATTATATCTCGATCATTTAATCGATCGCGCAAGCGAGCCACAAGGTGATCGAGGTGAGTTCTAGCAAGTATCAGAAATTTTCACTCAGAAGCTAATAATGGCTCAAGAAGATTGAGTAGCTCAGGGATATTATTATGGGTGACATCCTAAAGAACATCCAGATCGATTCGGTCGTATTCATGCACTAATAAATTCCGCATCGCAGCTATTTGTCGCCAAGGAATATTGGAATGCTGTTTGATGAATTCAGGTGAAAGCCGTTTTGTTGCTTCTCCCATAATCAAAATTCGGTAGGTAATCGAATCTTGTTTTTCGGTGTTTTGCTCGAAATCAGCTTGCGAAACATCTTTCATATATTCCAATACTCGACGGGCACACAAAATGATATCTCGGAGTGAATCAAAGTCCCGTTCACGCTGCATAAATCACCTGAGATGAGTTTAAAATACGATCTCGACGAGGGATATTCTCGCTACGTTGTAGAGATTTTCTGACGATTAAATCAACATCCCTTTGTAAAAGTTCGGCTAATTCGGCATGAATATTGATCGTTTCTGATAAACCTCGCTGGAATACTGGATCGAATGTTACCAATACATCAATATCACTATCAGGGCGAAAGTTCGCTCTCAAGACGGAACCAAACAGTGCCAACTCTTGAATCTGCCATTTTTTATAGAAAGCGAAATCGTTGACTGAGAAATACCCAGACGCTCCTCGTTCGCGGAGCGTACCGGAGGTAATCTAATTTATATGCGTTGTAGAGAACACGATTGCTTTGATGGTTTATTGTCCTTCTATTTTAGCAAATTTGGACTTCGATCGTATAGTTTCACCGTTAGTAGATTTGCGGTATTCTTGTCCCAGATGAACGGCTTCATCAAAGGCACGATTGGTAAATTTCTCAAAAATGCTGGAACGATTTGATTATAGGAAGTCCCTAGGATTGGGTGGTCTAAATTCCAGATTGATGATTTATTTTCTAAAGCATAATTTAGTGTCAACTTATTAGCAGCGTCTTTTTTTTCATCCTTCGTGGAAGTATCATAGCGAATATAATTAGCAATCCATAGTTTATCAAAATTGGGAGCATGTCACTTTTGCGATAAGTATAAATACTCAAGCAACTTTCTGTGGCTTACCAATTAAGCCATTTAAGTAGGCACATCGATGAGCCAATACCTGCCCAATATTTTCTGTTTTCCAACTTGCTCCAGATATTTTAATCCGTCTAGCTATTTGTTTAATTCCTGACTCTACTGCTCCAGAGCCAATTGAACAAATTTTGTCTCTCTGGAAAACTTCGTAATTAATAATTCTTTCTTTGTGCTTTTCTAAATATTTGCAAAAATTAACTGCTGATTTTTCTTTAATTCTGTGAATAGTACTGGCTACTATTCCTACCTCTGATACAATTGCTTTATAATCTTTCCACTCGGATTTTTCTCCTTTTGGTGTGATTAATCGGGCTTTTCCTCCGTCTGCACTTAGCTCGGAAATTTCTACTGTTGCTACTGGCAGATCAAATTCTTGATAATGTACCAATCTTTGTTGTGTCTTTGCTGGAACAGTAATTCCTGTTATGTATTCAATATCTTGGGCTGCACTTTTGTAAGCAACAATCGCCTCCACATGTGTTTTAATCGTCTGTTGTTGTTCTGGATTCATTGTTCATTCGCCACTAATTAATACATTCCTTATTTTCGCCGATTTTGCTCAACAATAGCTCACAGCCACTATCTTGCTCTTTCTAAGTATTTCTACTCATCACAAAAGTGACATGCTCCCATCAAAATTCTTGTCGGTAATTTTTCTATTGTTACTTGTCAAGCATTCGCGCCATCTGTCTAGACAATCTGCATGGGTTGAATCTTGACTCTTAATTGCTTTTAGGACTGTCTCTAGTTCACCTTGCCCATCAACATTTGTAAAATGGCAAGCGAGTTGAATCTGGTAATCTTCAAAATTCAGATCGATAAACTGATTGATTCGATCGATTAGCACTGCCTCAGGAAATGCCTTGACAATACACTCATTGATAAATTTGATTCTATCGATCTCTGAATCTCGATCGATATCAATAATAATCCCAATCCGTTCGATATCTTCTTTTTGGATTTCAGCTCTAATGCTCTTGAGAGCTTGGGTTAGCTTAGTTGGATCTAATCCCCCCATCGGTCGATAATCTTCATCGGCAAAAATAGGAGATTCTATTTCGATATCATAATTTAGATGTTTGATAACAAATCGAAAAAAATATTCATCGTTCTTGCTTTCAACGATTAAAATATTACGCCCCACCTCTCACCTCTTTATGATGACTGATTCCATAGTCCAAGGTTTCTAGATCTCGATTAATGGCAACAATTTTATTGGTTTTTTCATGTCGAGTAAACTCAAAATGAGCGGCTGAGTCTTGTCGATCGAGTCCTGCTTTGATAAAAGCCTCCGTCATCTCTAAGCTATGAGTTGTAGCGAATATTTGGACATTCAGTTGCTCTGCTAATTTATATAAAAGCAAAAATATCTTGCTCGTTTCTAACAAATATTTCAATTGTTTTTGAAATTTCATTTTGAGAAACAGTACTAACGGAACAAGCAGAATTAATATTTTGCTTCCAAAATAAGTTGTTCCACATTTGTTCTGGAAATTCTCTTCTGACGTGGCTTGATTCTCTTCTCAAATCACCAATGGAAATGATTGTATCCTTAGTTGGCGTACTGTTTAGAAATATTGCTTCTAATAGTGCAGTTTTACCAACATTGTTTTTACCACTAATTAGATTAATTCTTTTACATCCAGATATTTTGAGTCGATCGAAGCATCTAAAGTTAGTAATTTCAATATCTTCAATCATTTAAACCTCTCTGCTGTTAAATGTCACAAGCTTCCAATAAATTCCTCGATCGAAATCTGTGCTTGTTTAAGAATACTACTCAATGTACCAATTTTCAATTCTCGATGTAAGGGCACGACACAACCAATTTCGCCATCTTCAGTTTCCTTTTTGAGCACAACATGGCTCCCCGTTTGACGAACTCGATCGAAGCCTAAACGCTCAAGTGCTCTAATTGCTTCTTTGCTTGAGATTCTCGGCATTTTAGGCATAACTAACCTCAATATTAGTTATAAATCTAGGTGATGTTTGAGGTAAAGGAAATTCTTCTAAATATAGACGTGTTGCTTCTTTTAATCCGGCAATTGCTTGCTCGATCGTCTCGCCTTGATCGACTGTACCAACCTCTGGACATTCAGCGATATACATATCATCCTCTTTATGGATGATTACTGTGAAATTTTGGATTTTCATAGCTTAATCTAAATTCAAATTAAACAACTTGATGAACTAATAGAAATAGGTTTTACTGAAAAATGAAACCCAACATTTAATGTCGGGTTTCATAACTTTCTATGCTGCTTGAGCTTGACGTTCGGGTGAGAATTGGAACATTGAGTAGACCACATTCCGGCGAATGTCTGTCATCATTTCCAGGAACATCTCATAACCTTCCTGCTTGTACTCAATCAACGGATCCTTTTGACCGTAACCGCGCAGTCCGACTGATTCGCGGAGAGCATCCATCGATTGAAGGTGTTCGCGCCAGAGGGTGTCGATTTGTTGGAGGATGAAGAAGCGTTCGGCTTGGCGCATCAGTCCGGCTTGAACTTTGTCGATATCGGTTTCTTTAACATCGTAGGCACGGCGGACTTCTTCGCGCATGTAGACTTTGATTTCATCGTAAGTCATGTCTTCAATTTGGGCGGGGGTCAAATCGTTGAACAGGGCGACAAATTCCCGTGATTTGGAGACTAGTTTTTCGAGATCCCATTCTTCGGGTGGTAGATCTGGATCGATGTAGTAATTGACGATATCATCCATTGTCTTCTCAGCATAGCGCACCACTTGTTCCTTGAGATCTTGCCCTTCGAGGACGCGACGACGTTCAGCGTAGATGGCGCGACGTTGATTGTTCATCACTTCATCGTATTCAAATACCTGCTTGCGGATGTCGTAATAGTGGGTTTCTACTTTCTTCTGGGCACCTTCGAGGCTATTGGTGAGCATCTTGGACTCGATGGGCATGTCTTCCTCGACGCGGAAGGCATCCATTAAGCCGCTGACTTTATCGCCACCGAAGATTTGCATCAATGGATCTTTGAGACTGAGGAAAAACTTCGTAGAGCCTTTATCGCCCTGACGACCTGCGCGTCCTCGGAGTTGGTTGTCTACGCGGCGGGATTCATGCCGCTCGGTACCGATGACGTGCAAGCCGCCATTGTTGAGGACTTCTTCATGCTCAACAGAAGTGAGTTCGTCGTATTGCTTGCGAATGGCTCGATAGGCATCCCGCAGCTTTTGGATCGCTTCGATCTCTGTTGGGGCTTTTTCACAGGCGACGGCGATAGTTTCTTCCGCATCGAGTTCGGATAAGCTCCGTTCACCATAGTGCCCGACGGCAAAGTTCACCGCATCTTTGAGCATTGCTTCGGTTTCTTTGGATAGTTCTGTTGGGAAGATATCGGGAGATGCTTTCCAGGTTTTAACTTTTTTACCAGTAGCAAAACCTTTGCCGGAAGCCTTGCTCTGCTGGGCGGCAGCTACAGTTGCGGGGCTGAAGTTGCCATCATCTTCAGGTGCAACGATCCGAGGCATCAGGTATTCTCGCACCTTGAGCCGTGCCATGTAGTCAGAGTTACCACCCAAAATGATATCAGTACCGCGTCCGGCCATGTTGGTGGCGATCGTTACACCACCTTTGCGTCCAGCTTGAGCGATGATTTCCGATTCCCGCTCGACGTTCTCTGGTTTAGCGTTGAGCAGTTGATGGGGAATTTCCAGTTGATTCAATAGTGTGGAGAGGACTTCAGATTTTTCGATACTAGTTGTACCGACCAATACAGGTCGTCCAGTGTTGTGCATGTCCGAGCATTCTTGGGCGACAGCTCGCCATTTTGCTTCTTCGGTTTTGTAGACAACATCGGGGAAGTCGTACCGCTGACGCACCCGATTGGTGGGCATGACGGTGACTTGGATTTTGTAGGTTTTTTCCAGCTCGACTTCTTCGGTTTTGGCTGTACCTGTCATCCCGCCCAGTTTTGGATAAAGCAGGAAGAAGTTCTGATAGGTAATCGTTGCGAGGGTTTGAGTTTCGTTCTGAATTTTGACCTTTTCCTTGGCTTCAACGGCTTGGTGCAAGCCATCACTCCAACGTCGTCCTTGGAGTACCCGTCCGGTAAATTCATCCACGATCGTAATCTCATCATTCATGATGATGTAGTGAACGTCGCGGGTAAATAGTTCTTTCCCTTTAATTGCATTAAAGATATAGTGCGCCCAAGGATCGGCTTCGTCATAAAGATCTGTGACACCGAGGAGTCGCTCTGCTTCGGCAAAGCCTTCATCGGTGAGCAGAACGTTTCGGGCTTTTTCATCCACTTCGTAGTGGTTTTCTTTATTCAAACCACGGGCGATATCCGCCGCTTGGAGATATTTTTCGGTTGGGCGTTCGACTTGACCAGAAATAATCAGCGGAGTCCGCGCTTCATCGATCAGAATCGAGTCTACTTCGTCAATTACGCAGAAGTTGAACGGACGCTGAACGACTTCGCCCATTGCTTCCGCCATGTTGTCCCGCAGGTAGTCAAAGCCCAATTCACTGTTGGTGGCATAGGTGACATCGCAGTTGTAATTCTTCTTCCGCTCTGGTGGATTCATCCCCGATTGGATCAGTCCGACTGATAAGCCCAAGAAACGGTGAACTTGTCCCATCCATTCAGCATCTCGTCTGGCTAGGTAATCATTGACGGTGATCACGTGAACGCCTTTGCCTGTAAGTGCGTTTAAATAGGCTGGGAGGGTCGCTACCAGGGTCTTACCTTCTCCAGTCTTCATTTCGGCAATCTGTCCTTCATGGAGCACCATACCCCCCAGCATTTGCACGTCGAAGTGGCGTAATCCCAGGACGCGCTTACCAGCTTCACGGACTACCGCAAAAGCTTCGGGGAGGAGTTCATCGAGGAGTTCTTTTTCTTCCTCATCGTTGTTGGCTTGCTCCAGTCTGCGCTTGAATTCTGTGGTTTTCCCTTTGAGTTGTTCGTCACTGAGCTGCTGCATCTCTTCTTCTAGCAGCGTAATCTCAGCAACGATCGGTTGATACTTTTTCAGTTTGCGAGCGTTGGGATCGCCAAATAATTTTTTCAGCATAGGAGACAAGCGATGGGGGAGTTTAATCTAAAAATTATGAGTGCTGAAGTATTTATATCGTTACAGCTTTCTTATCTATTTATGGTATCATCCGCGCTCGATTTGTGGGTGGGGGATGCCGAATAGGGAGTGTGGGAGCATGGGAGTAAGACTTAGAATGCTCCGTTGCTCCCATGCTCCGTCGCCTCGTTGCCCCCACGCCCCCACGCCCCGTGCCCTCAAACCTGCTCAGTCACCTCTTGATTAAGCTTGAGATGTCGGGCGAGGAGGAAGAGGGGAAAGGTGAAGCTGATGGCGATGAGACCGGAGAAGACGAGGTAGAGCCAGACGTAGCGAACGCCAACGCGCTTGCCTTCTATGACCATAAACATTGATGCGGCAACTGCGATGAATAGCAGATCGTTGGAGAGGGATGCGGCGGCAGCATTGACGTAGGCGGCATTTACAAAGTCCATGAAGGAGTTATTGGGCTGCTGCATGAAGGCGATGTTGTTGATCCAGGTGGCGGGGATGGCTAACAACGCAATTAGGGCGTAGGTAGCGCAAATGAGTTTATCTTTGGTGGTCATGGTTAGTGTGATTTAGATGTTTGATAGCTTACCAGATCCAATTTTTCAGATGTTTGTCAAGAAACCATGACAATTGAGCTGGCTGAAATGACCTAACAGCGTTAAACCCCAGAAATTGATAGCGATCCCCCCTTGACGGATCGGGGTAAAGTTTTGTTAGATGAGTATATGTACTCAAGCAATTGTTAATCACTGAGTAACTGAAACAAAAATATTTCAGGACTTAGTAAATTCAAATTAACGATCGCACCCTGAGCCAACGTAATTTAGTCACCTGCGATCGAATCATCCATTCGACACCGCAGACTCTAGAAATTTGATAAACGGCCTAAACGTAGTTGGTTTACAAACTGACTGAACAATCGCAATTTTACTAGGTGACACCAAGTGTAGTTGCAAATTTATTGAGTTTGTCAACTACACATTATTCGGAGATTCAGATCGTGGCGACAAATAATCCATTAGAAGAAATGACGCTCAGACAACTTCGCCGCGAGGCAAGTGTCTACGGAGTGTCCCGTTACAGCAGGATGCGGAAATCCCAACTCCTGGAAGAAATTCAGAAGGCTCAAAGTAGCCAGTCAATTCACATCCCATCTACACAACTGGAGGCGCAATTAGCAGTGGAAGCAGGAAAATTTGAACTCGGAGTCGATGTCGATCTTACCGCTGAAGAATTAGCAGCCGTCGATGAAGGATTAGGTGAATTACCTGCTGGTTATGGTGATAGTCGGATTGTGTTATTACCCAGAGATCCGCAGTGGGCTTATGCTTATTGGGATATTCCGATCGAACACAAAAATGAGTTACGCTATCACGGCGGGCAGCAATTAGCACTGCGAATCTATGATGTCACCGATATCAACTTGGAGCATCAAAGTCCTCATAGTATCCAAGAATATCCGATCGATGAAATGGCGCGAGAATGGTATATTCCCATTCCAGTTAGCGACAGATCTTACACGATCGATATCGGCTATCGTTGTGGTGATGGTCGCTGGTTGGTACTAGCTCGCTCTGGCGCAGTGGGCATTCCACCTGTCTATCCTTCAGACTGGATCGAAGATATCTTTATTACTGTACCGTGGGAAGAAGAGCTAGTTGGTAGAACATTTGTGGAACTAGTTCCACCTCGCAACAAAGCCGCAGAAGCTGGTGCGGCGGCGGCTGACAATGTTACCGACAAGAATGCTGTCTACAACCGAATTTTCGGGATGTCAGAATCAACGGAATCACTGAGAATCAATGGTTCTCTCTATGGTTCGATGCAGCATTCACCCCTAGATTCTGTCAGTTCCTTCATCTTCCCCTCTGGGGCAGGGATGTGGTCACTACCGACGACTTCCGGTGTGAATATGTCTGGTGTCGGTATGTCGGGAATCGGCATGGATGCAGGCGAACGTCAACGCCAGTTCTGGCTGATTGCAGATGCTGAACTAATCGTCTACGGTGCAACTGAGCCTGATGCAACAGTTACTATCGGCGGACGACAAATCAAGCTCAATCCTGATGGTACTTTCCGGTACCAGATGTCTTTCCAAGATGGCAACATCGACTACCCAATCATCGCTGTAGCCAAGGATGGCGAACAGCAACGTTCTGTCCACATGACATTCGACAGGTCTACCCCTTCTCGGAATACCAATACCAAGGAAGAAGCCGTAGCTGAAAAATGGTTTTAGTTAATCAGTGATAGCTAAAAGTAGCTCTATCAGTCTTCGTGATTGGTGGAGCTATTTTATATCTAAAATGGGTGGCAGAAACCCTAGAGGGCGGGCACAAGGCCACGCCCCTACAGGTTAACTTTATGTGCGCAACCTAACTAGGATTAAGGCATGACAACTATCAACTATCAATTACTTGTACTGTTGGCGAAGCCTTGCCTCTGGCATTGCGTAGCCGAAGTATCAACTATCAACTAACCTAACTTCCTAACTTGAATGCTTCGACAAATAGACCATAAATTAGACCTACTTTAATATTGTTTAAGATCGCAATCAAAATGGGACGTTGACCAAGAATTGAATTGTATTTTTCAGATTTGCGCTGACCAATAATGGTGCCATAAGTCAGCCAAGAGGTTAGTTCTACACCGACAACTATAGTTAAACTGGTGATAATATCTAAATCTGTTCTTTGTCCAGAAGATGTGGCAACGGCTGAAGCCAGAAAATTACCAAATAGTAAGCTAATAATTATGAGTGATAATCGTCGCCAAGGATTTTCAGCCCATTGAGTAAATTGCTGAAAAATTCGATCGATTAGGGTACTAAGACGGGTATTTTGCATAATTGATTTTAAATATTATTTAAGGATTGCGCTTACTTTCTTGCAAGATATTACCAACTCCTTTGATTACACCGCGACCAATTAGACCAATGCCACGACCGATAATTTCGGTGAGGATATAAACAACACTGCTACCCATAAATGTAGTTACCATTTTCAATCGCGGAGTGAGCGCGTCTCTGGTTTCCAAGGCTAAAGTTACTACTAATGGAATTCCCGCTAGCTGTGATAATTCTTGTGGTCGAGGGGCATAAATAGATACTCGATCGATCCCATAAGCTGTGAATATAAATAGTCGATATCTACTTTCAAATATAGCTTGAGGTTCACCGATATATCGATCGATCCGATACCGCCAAGATAGCTCATTGCGGAATCTCTCGATCTCGCGACTAGACAGTAATTTGCGATCGTAAAATCCAGATTTAATTGATTCTACATTACCAAACCGATTGAGCAGCGGTTGCATCACAGCATTTGCCATTTGGATTGTGAGATTTTCGAGCAGGATGCAGGCTCGATCTTCAGATGTTTGACCATCTGGATCGTTAATGGCATTATCAATTACTAATGGTACTTTAAATAGTAAGTAATTTAATAACTCGATCGATTGCGGAATCTTGGCGAGAATTTCGACATAAACTATCTGAGCATCTTGCAAGATAACTGGAATAATTTCAATATGATTATTTTCAATTGAAAGGGTATGATATCGACCGAAAAAATCAGTTACTATCGATCGCCATAAGTCCAGTAATAAGTCAGATTTCTTGGTCGTTAATTGATCGATCGTAACTTGTGAAAATCTTAATTCATCTAGCAGTCCTTCAAACTGTTGCAGAATGAGATAGAATAATTCTCGCTTCCGTTCTTGACGCAAGATATCTATTTCTAGAGCCATTGGCGTAAGATTATTTAAGCCAGATTGTAATTTTGCAGCGATCTGTTCAAATAATGATTGCGTTTGCAGATTTGATTTACTAATTTGTGCAGGTAATGATGTGGCTAATTCAGCAGTTGACGGACTAAGATCGAGTGTGGATCCAACTGGATCTAGGCTGGGAAATAATTGTTTCACTAGCCACCGCGCGGTATTAAGTTCACGTCTACGTCCAGTCAGAATTAATCTGTCTAGTCTAGAAATTCGATCCCGATCTGGGGAGTTGTAGAGATGATTATTCAGTTTTGCTAAAGTAGTTTCAATCTGTTGCAGACTGGTTAATTGCCATCTTTTCGGGAAACTGATGGCTGAATTATCTGTGCCTATTTTGATCTGCTGTAAGATTTCTACAGCCCAACTAGTTTCGCCTGTAGCAACCTGCCTAATTGCGACAACTAAATCCAGAATAGAACTACCGCGTAGACAACAGCCTGCTATTCCTAGCTGAAACAGTGTACTCAAATCTTGATGTTGAGGCGGAGCTAAGAGCAGGATAGGTAAGTCTGGATATCTAGCTTTAACCTGCCGACAAAAGGTGATATTCGCGGCTGCTGCGACGATATCAGTTGATAATGGTAATCCTAGCAAAATTAGATCGAGCGAGCCTGTCTCGCGCCCTGGATTTGTCAGGAGTTGCCAAGCACTGGAAACATTCTCAGCTTCTCTGGATACCTGTAGATCCGCAAACCGATTCAAGCAGGTAACTAATCCTGATAGTATGACTGGATCTGGATCGATCGTGAGAATCTGGATCGATCGATCTGCAATGGGCGTTTCTGCCATTGGGTGAACAAGGTTGCTCTTAAATTAACCATCAGTTTAGCACCATAGTCGCAAGAGTAATTTTAAATAGTGACCCGAAAGTAATTAATCACATTGAAATTGTCTAGAATCTAAATAGTGATCATTGTTCACTCTCTAAGTTTTCCCCAGCTTCCCGCGCTCTGTTCTCCCTCTCTGACATGACTGCTACAAAATCGCGCTCTCAAAATCTAGCATCTCCAGTACTCCCAGATAATGACTGGCGGCTGTTGTTGAGATTAGTTCCATATGCTCGTCGCAGTGGTAATTTATTTATCCTCTCATTTGGGTTGTTGATTCCATTAGCAATTTCCAATGCAGTTCAACCATTAATTATTGGACAGGCAATTTCTAAAATTAGAAGTGAGAAAACCTGGGATTTTGTGAGTGGTTTATCCATGCTGGATGGATTAAATACCCTCACATTAATCCTGATGGGAACAGTAGTAATCAGACTATTGTTGACAGCAGTTCAGGGTTATACTGTCCAACGGATCGGTCAACAAATCACCGCTGATATTCGGAATGATTTATTCGATCGAGTCACATCTTTGGCAGTTAGATTCTTCGATCGGACACCCGTGGGGAAGCTGATTACCCGTCTGACTAATGATGTTGAAGCATTGGGAGACGTATTTACCACTGGAGCAATTGGGATCATTAGCGATCTCTTTTCGATCCTGGTCATGATCTACTATATGTTTACACTTCAGTGGCAGATTGCCCTGATGTTGTTAGTGATGTTGATTCCCGTTGCGGCATTAGTAATCTACTTTCAACAGGAGTATCGCAAAGCAAATTATCGGGGGCGAGAAGAGTTATCATTGCTCAATTCAATGGTGCAAGAAAACGTAGTAGGAATCAACGTTGTTCAACTATTTAGACGCGAACAATACAACGCTGAACTATTTCGGACAGTGCGCGATCGATATATCAAAGAAATCGATAAAACTAACTTTCATGACTCCGCTGTCTCAGCAACCCTAGAATGGATTTCCCTAGTGGCAATCGCTGGAGTCCTATGGTGGGGTGGCTTGATGGTGCTGGATAAAACATTAGATTTTGGGACATTAGCGGCGTTTATTTTATATGCCCAAAAACTATTTGAGCCATTGCGTCAATTCGCTGAGAAATTTACGTCGATTCAATCGGGGTTCACTGCTGTCGAGCGGATCAACGATATTCTGGATGAACCGATCGAAATCAAAGATATTGAAGATGCCCAAAGCTTGTCACTCACCCACATTGATGGTGCGGCTCAAGGTGAGATTAGATTTGAACATGTCTGGTTTGCCTACAAGGATGATGATTATGTGATCCGCGATTTGGATTTCACCATCAAACCAGGTGAAAAGATTGCTCTCGTCGGACCAACTGGTGCGGGGAAAAGCTCGATTATTCGCTTGCTCTGCCGTCTATATGAGCCAACAAAGGGTCGAATCCTTGTAGATGGAGTAGATATCAAAAAGATTGCCCAAGCCGAGCTACGTCGCTATTTAGGCGTAATTCTTCAGGATGGTTTCTTGTTCGCGGGAGATGTGCGCGAGAATATTACCCTTGGTGAACAGTATACCGAAGCGGAGATTCTCCATGCTGCTAAATCTACTAATGTCGATCGATTTATCAGTGAATTACCCAAGGGTTATGATACCCAACTGCGCGAACGTGGTTCCAATCTATCCGCCGGACAGAAACAACTCATCGCTTTTGCCCGCTCGGTAATTCGCAATCCCCGTGTCTTAGTTCTCGATGAAGCCACCGCTAGTTTAGATGTGGGTACCGAAGCCTTGGTTCAAGATGCACTCGATCGCTTAATTGTCGATCGCACCGCTATTATTATCGCCCACCGTCTATCTACAATCCGCAATGTCGATCGGATTTTTGTACTCAAGCAAGGTGCATTAATTGAATCTGGCAGCCATGGTGAACTATTGGAGCAAGGTGGCTTGTACGCAAGTTTGTATCGACTCCAAATGCTCGGCAAGTAAGTTAATCCACAGAATTTCTGGAGTCGGTGGGCTTATACCCTTTCGCGGCTCTGGCACAAACGGATGAACCAGAGTTGGTATTGCGAGAGGTGGCTGCTAGAATTGAAGAACTGCCAGGGCGTAAACTTCAAGCTGATATCTCGGCAATGAGCTATATTCTCGCTGGGTTAGTTTTAAATCGGGATCGAGTTGGGCAAATTATTCGGAGAGATATTATGCGAGAATCTGTAACGTATCAAGATATTTTGGCTGAAGGTGAGATGAAGGGTGAAATTAAAGGAGAGACTCAAGGGCGTGTCAAGGAAGCCAGAGGGTTAGTTATCAGACTCTTAACCAAAAAGTTGCTGTATGGCTTCTCGAAGATATATTTATTCTGACTCTCACAACCAATTCATGTCTTACTACATCGCTCCAGCCTTTCTCGACAAACTAGCCGTACACATCACCAAAAATTATCTCGATCTCCCTGGCGTAAAAGTACCGCTAATCCTGGGCGTACATGGGCGTAAAGGCGAAGGAAAAACCTTTCAGTGTGAATTAGTATTCGAGCGGATGAAGGTGGAACCAATCCATATTTCCGCAGGTGAATTGGAAAGTCCTGATGCGGGAGATTCAGCGCGTTTGATTCGCTTGCGCTATCGGGAAGCCGCCGAGATTATTAAAGTGCGGGGCAGGATGGCAGTACTCGTAATTAATGATATTGATGCTGGCGCGGGTAGATTCGATCAGGGCACCCAATATACTGTCAATACTCAGTTGGTTAACGCCACGCTGATGAACATTGCTGACAATCCTACCAACGTTCAGTTACCTGGAAGCTATGATTCTAAACCGTTACCGCGAATTCCAATTATTTTGACGGGGAACGATCTTTCGACGCTCTACGCGCCCTTGGTTCGCGATGGGCGGATGGAAAAGTTTTATTGGGTGCCAACTCGTGATGACAAAATTGGGATTGTCAGCGGTGTATTCGCGCCTGATAATATTTCATCCCGCGAAATCGTCAGTTTAGTGGACAGGTTTCCAGAGCAAGCTGTGGATTTCTTTGCAGCAATGCGAGCGAGAATCTATGATGAACAAATTAGAGATTTCATTCAGAAGATCGGGCTAGAACGAGTCGCAATGGAAGTAGTCAATCCTGCCAATGGAATTAAGCCAACATTCCCGAAACCCTATTTTACAATCGATCGATTAGTCGAATTTGGTAATCTGCTCGTTCAAGAACAAAAGTCATTAGCTGAAAGCAGGTTGGTCGAGGAATATAATCGGATTCGATACGACAATAAGCGTTAGGATTTAGTCTGGAGAAATTATCCGATGCAAGTTGTCACATATAGTCCAGCCTATACGATCGTACCAACTTATGAATGTTTCAATCGGTGTAGCTACTGCAACTTTCGAGTAGATCCTGGACGTGATAATTGGATGGAGATCGATCGAGCTACTCAGATTCTCACCGATCTTCAAGGCACAGATATTTGTGAAATATTAATTTTAAGTGGTGAAGTTCATCCCCAATCAGCACGTCGTCCAGCTTGGTTCGATCGTATTTACGCGCTCTGCCAATTAGCACTAGACCTGGGCTTTTTACCACATAGTAATGTTGGCCCGTTGAGCTATGTAGAAATGGAGAAATTAGCTGAAGTTAATGTTTCAATGGGGCTGATGCTAGAATCGATCGATCCGACATTACTCGCGGGAGTTCATCGCCATGCGCCGAGCAAAGTATCTGCAATTAGACTCGAACAACTCCATTGGGCTGGCAAGTTGAAAATTCCCTTTACTACAGGGCTATTATTAGGGATTGGTGAGTCTGAGCAAAGTTGGGAAACTAGTCTACAATCGATCTCTGATATTCATGCTCAATGGGGACATATTCAGGAAGTAATTCTTCAGCCATACAGCCCAGGTAGTCAGGAAAGTTTGGGTGGATTAGGCTTTGAGATTGCTAAATTACCCAGCATAATTCAGTTAGCCAGAGAGATATTACCCGCAGCTATTACGATCCAAATTCCGCCAAATTTGATTCCTAATCCAGATTTATTATTAGCGTGTCTAGCTGCGGGGGCAAGAGATTTAGGTGGGATTGTGCCCAAGGATGAAGTAAATCCTGACTATGATCATTTGCAGTTGTCAGCATTAACGACATTATTAGCCACTGCGGGCTGGGAGTTGTCTCCCAGATTGCCAGTTTATCCTGTCTATGAACACAATCTTGGCGAATCACTCCAAGCTTATCTTCAAGCTCATCGTAAGGCTAGATTGAACCAATTTGAGATCTTTTTAGATTCTGGTGGAAGAGGGTAGGTTTTGTTTAAGATTAAACAGTAACATCGATAATTGTTAGCATGAACCTACCCCTACGGATCTATCGACGAATCAATAACAAGACATCAAATGGGATCTATAAAAATTGACCAATGCGATCGATCAATTGTGCTGCTTGTAATACGCCTTCGATTCGATCGACAGGTTGACCACCTTTGAATAACACTAGGGTTGGTAATGCTTGAATATGGTGGGTAGAAGCAATTTGCGGATACTTATCGGTATCTATTTTCATTACTCTCAATTGCCCATTTAAGTCGATGTTGACTTGCTCCAAAATCTTGGACATCATCTGGCATGGACCACACCAAGTTGCATAAAAATCGACTAATATTGGCGTATCACTGTTGGCGATCGCATCTTCAAAACTAGTAAACTGTTGTTTGACTGCCATGATCGTGTGCTCCTGAAACGAAGTTGAACTAAATAGATCTTATCTAGTTTGATCTAGATTTGAGAAATAACGATAGAAAAATTTAACTGGCTTGAGTCCAATTTAGGGATAATTCCAATTTTTAGCGTAGGTTAACTGCCCTCGTCCCCAACCCTTCTGTCTTGTCGTTTTTTTATTCTGCGTTGTTTCTATTCGGGGGTTTCCCCCGAATAAAGAAACAACAAGACGGGGTTCCCCCAGAATAAAAACGCCGCTCCCTGAGGGAGAAGGGAGCCAGAGTCGGATCTTAAAATGATAGTCCTAATTTCAAACCCATGAGGGCGTGGACAATCATCATCACCATGATGCCGCTACCGAAATAGGCATGAAACTTCCGTAAGCCAGGATTATTGCCACCAAAACCACTGAAAGAAACTGCACTATTAATTGCTAGAAAAGTCAATACAATCGATGCAGTCAAAAAGTGCGGACTTGCCATCACTTCGTGCTTTTGGATCACTAGAGATAAGACACCGCCAGTAGCACCGATCGCCATAAAAGCAAACATTGCTGGCATAATCTTCTTGTGGTCGCTCTTGTTCTTAATCGCTACGTCCACGTCAGTCGCTGTCAATACTCGACCTTTCCAACCAGCATAGGCACCATACCCACCCATCCCAAACATGACGATGCTCATGAAAAATGGATGTCCCCAATGGGTCACAATTGCGGGTAGATTCAGACCCCGAAATATACTTGCGATCGGTTCTAATGATTGTGATAAACTTTCGCCCATGATACCAGTACCGCGCTCTCTAAAAAATTTGTTCGATTGCTATTGTACAAGGGGATGGCGGGGTGTGGGGGATGGGGAGATGGGGAGACTGGGAGACGGGGAGACTGGGAGATGGGGAGACTGTGAGTTTTCTAAATCAACTATCAACTACTTGTACTGTTGGCGTTGGCGTAGCCTCTGCCTTCGCAGAAGCCTTGCCTCTGGCATTGCGTAGCCGTTCGCGTAGCGTCTCGAAGAGAAGTATCAACTATCAACTATCAATTATTTAACCCTTCCATCGTCCAGGTGACGAAGGTACCGATCGGACTCCAGAGCAGGTAGGGTATTAGTAGAACTACAGCCATGCCCGAAATCGGCAATACTAATGTCGCCAGAATTGCCCCGATAAACCAGCCTGTGGCACCAACGATCGTGCCGACTCTGAGACTCCTAAACCAAAACATTGAGGGTGTGTAGACCATAATTGCCGCCTCTAGGAGCAGATACAATGCCATCAACCCCCACGGCTGATTTGTTGGAGCGGCGGTTTCCCAAGTAACATAGGCTGACCAGGCACCACAGATAAAAACTACCGTCCAAATCAATGGAATTAAGCCTTCAAATGTTAGCCATTGAGGGCGACGTTGACGATTGAACCACCGATATCCTTCGGGGGTGTTCAATTTAGTGAGCAAAAATCCTACCAACACCGCCACAATTCCAATCACTAGCCAGGATTTAATCATTAAGTATTAGGTTTTAGGCTGTGGGAGAATTTAGCCATCAACTACTCTTCAATATCTCTCTGACTCGCATTAAAGTCAATCCGAGCTGATTTTTGCATAGAACCTAAAGGCTAAAGCCTAATCCTTACTCCCGTTCTCTTTCTGCCGTCAGTGGAGGTGCAGCAACTGGCGTAACATTGAGATTGACAGTTTGACCATTGCGGCGCACTTGGATTTGAACGTTGCCACCGATCTTGGTTGTTTCAACGGCTTGCTGGACTTCGTTGGAGTTTTTAACCGCTTTGCCATTGACGGTTTGAATGATGTCGCCGGATTTCATGCCAGCAGTAGCAGCGGGTGAATTTCGGACAACGCGGGCGATTAGGGTACCTTTGTCAACATCGATTTTGAAATTGGCTTTGGGATCGCTGTTGATCTCTTCTTTGAGTTGAGCGGTGAGATTGATCATCTGGATCCCCAGGAAGGGATGCTCTACTTTGCCTGTGGCGATTAATTGATTGGCAATCCGCATGGCGGTATTGATTGGAATGGCAAAGCCTAAGCCTTGAGTGCCGCGTAGGATGGCGGTGTTCATGCCGATGGCTTGTCCCATTGCATTGAGCAGAGGGCCACCTGAGTTGCCTGGATTGATGGCGGCATCGGTTTGGATATAGTTGACTCGCTTGTCAGCAGCACCGATTTCCGCGCTGGTTCTGCCCGTCGCGCTGATAATTCCGGCGGTGACGGTATTATCCAATCCTAAGGGATTGCCGATCGCAATCGCCCATTCACCTGGTTTAATCCGCTCGGAATTGCCGATTTGGATACTGGGGAGATTTTTCTGGTCAACTTGAATTACAGCTACATCTGTGACTCGATCGAGTCCTTTTACTTTACCAGGGATTGTCCGACCATCTTTGAGAGTGACGGTAACTTTGGTTGCGCCTGCTACTACGTGAGCATTGGTGATGATTTGGCCATTGTTATTGATGATAAAGCCTGAACCAGTGCCTTGCCTGACTTCTCGATCGGCAGATCGACCCCGTTGTGGCATCCGATCTCCAAAAAATCGTCTGAAGAAGGGATCTTCAAAATCATCGTCCCCACCTGAACGGGTAACTACGGTAGTAGAAGCATTGATTCTGACAACTGATGGTCCAACTTTATCAACAACTTGAGTGATGAAGTTGGTGTTGACTCCAGCTAGCACACTGCCGCTGTTAGCGATTTGGGCAGTTGCTGGTGATTCGATATTTGTGGGAAGCTGTTCTTTGGCAGCGAGATAGCCAAATGAGCAGCTAGCAATCGTACTCAAAAATAGCAGCGAGATATATTTGCTACCTCGGCGCAATGTTTTGAGGGTTGGATCTGGGTGTGGTGCGGAGGGTGGGGACTGGTCAGTGGTGGACGTATTCTGTTCTGTTGGACTGGGATCTGGCGATCCAATTGGGAAATTTTTTTGGGGTTCTGACATACAAAGCACACCTATACAATTCTGGGGACGATTTCGGCTAGCTGGTGGTAGATCCCTGCGTTGAGCCGTTCGCATCGCACGTTATTTAGACTCATCTTAGACTTCGGCTACCAGTTATGACGCAATACTAATCAATTTGTTGCAAATCCACGATCGAATCTTAGGTTTGTAAACTATCACAAATCAGCACAAAACATTTAGTAATGTTTGATACATTTTTGTTAGAAAAGTCCAGCAGTCTCATACAAACGGCGTAGGATTGCCGAAATTTTGACTGTGTATTGGACATCTGCTGACCATCGACCATTCAACTGTCGCATCGTCGGCGCGATGCCGCGCTTGACCAGATCGAATCTAGGCGCGACGCATTCTTGGACTAATAGATCGGTACTTGCATAAGCTTTAAGTTGCTGGATGTGCGCGCGGATACCGAGGCGGAGATCGGTGAATTTTGCCCATTCGGTTTGCCTATCGCCCAAACTAGCAAAATTGTTAAATTCGGGCAAGATGGTACTGCCAAAGGTCAGGAAGCGAGTTTCTAGACACATTTGAGCAAAGGCTAGATCGTGGTTGACTCCTTCCGCTCTGGCTTCTTCGATATAGATTTCTGGTAAGTTCGGGAACTTTTCTAGAGATTCAGGATGATTGGCAGTCATGAATTCACTCAGATGAGTGACGGTGGTATGTCCATCGACCATAATTCGATCGAATTCATCGGCATTGAATTGATGCTGCGATCTAATATTACAAGTCCGACCGATCTCTGAGACGATCGAGATATTCAGATCGCGGAGTTCGATCGCTTTGATGTATACTACACCTCGATAGCGAATTCGGCGCATCTGCGGATTGAGAGCGAGATTTACACCCAATCTATCAGCTAAATCGATCGGAATATAAACATTACCATTGATTGCAATCCCGCGTTCGGGCGAAGGTTCGCTGTTGACTTTGAGATGAACGGGTACGGTATGGTTGTTACTGGTGATTTGCATCTGCACATCCCGACTCCAGGGTACCAACCCATCAGCAATGCCCAGAGCGATTTCGCGCCAGTAAGCTTGAATTGTCAATCGATCTTCACTCTCGATCTGAAATCCAATTTCCATCAGTAGCGATGGGATCGTCAATCGCCGACAAAAAGCTAGACTACCTGTACCTGCTACTGTATCTGGCTTTGCACCACGACTAGGTAAATCGGGAACACGGCTGGAAAAGGATAGCAGCAGCATCTGGGCGTGATTTTTGCGTTCACCATTTTTGGCAATATAAAAAGTACTCACTCCTTTGGTTTGGGAATGAGCGTAGGCATCAGCATGAATGCCCAAAGCGATATCGCCTGGTTTGGCACGTTTATCGATCCAATCGATACTCAATCTAGGATTATCAGAGTCAGGTACCGCTAAGACTTCAAAGCCACGATTGCGAAGTTCTGGAACGATCGAATCTCGCAAAAATACCATATCTTTAGCTCCATTTGCTCCTCGCCCAATCGTTTCTGGATCGCCAGCAGCACCCTCGTAGCCACCATAAACCGCACAAATAAAAATCCTTCCCATGAAAATTGTTCCCCTTACCAGTTAATGGCAGAATATGCTGAATATGAAGTGTATATAGTAATTTATTTGTATAAAAATTCTGGATATTAATTAAGCATTAGCAATGACTTATCGATCGCTTTATGCTGTTTGGCTATATCTACTGAAACCTTAGTTTCTATTAGCCACCCTGTCGATCGCGAGGGCAATGTTATTACTACTTTTAGATATTAACCGATCGATCTATCGATTTCCTTGGGACATTTGGCTGTTTCCACTGCTGATTCAGCCGGACGGCTGAATAACAGCTTATTCTGAATAGTTGGTTAGGCTATATATCTTAAATTGCTACCGCCAATTCTACTCAGAGTCTTCCAGTAATCTAATTGTCAATAGCACAAAACCAGCCCAGGTGGATTTTGTGCTATCGGCAGCAGTTTTAACCGCTGGATTTAGAGGTAGTGACTTCGGCTATATATCTTAAGTTTTAACTGATTGAAGTCGATCTAGTTCGACTAGCACTTCCTGGCTATGAGCTGTGGGATTAATATCAGTAAAAGTTGCTCGCAAAACCCCTTGAGGATCGATAATAAAACTATGTCTCATCGAATAAATTCCCATCCAGGAACCATAGGCTTTACTAACCTTGCCATCAGTATCAGCTAGGAGCGGAAATTTCAATCCTTCCGAATCGCAAAATTCGGCGTGAGAGTCAACTGAATCAGCACTGACTCCCACAATTTGGGTTTGACGCTGCTGATACTTATTAATATCTTGTTGAAATCGCCGTGCTTCTAATGTGCAGCCAGATGTAAAATCTTTGGGATAAAAATATAAGACGATCCATTTCCCCACATAATCAGTTAGAGCTACTTGCCCTGTACCTGTATTCGTTGGTAATCTAAATTCGGGTGCTGGCTGGTTGATTATCGGCAATTTCCCGCCCATTGCCTGGGCTGTGGCACCAGAACTGCCCCATAAAATCGCGCTCAAACAAATGGCAACTAGGCTACTCAGAAAATAACGTCGAGACATAGAATATCTAAATTAGAACTAAAGAGCTTTAGAGCAGGCTCCAAGTATAATCTTACTAGAAAGCTAAAAACCTTGGTTGAGCCGAAATCTGCGCCAATACTACCTGACACGCTCGATCGCCTGCTATAGTGATCTACCGTTAGCATTAAATTTTTATACCCAAACTTCGATGAACCTAGTAGATGATAAGGCGATAGTCAAAGAATATTTTAATAATACGGGATTCGATCGCTGGCAACGGATCTATGGTGATGGTGAAGTGAATAAAGTCCAGCTTGCGGTGCGCATTGGGCATCAGCAGACTGTAGACACCCTCCTGGGTTGGTTCGAGGCAGATGGCAACCTGGAGGGTTTATCCATCTGTGACGCAGGCTGTGGCGTGGGTAGCTTGAGCATTCCCCTCGCAACTGGGAAAGCAATTGTCACAGCCAGTGATATTTCGGAGAAAATGGTCACAGAAGCCCAAGAACGTGCGGCTGAACTATTTGGCAATAATCATAATCCCAGTTTCAGCGTTCAAGATCTCGAAAGTCTCAATGGTAGTTACAATACAGTCGTCTGCTTGGACGTATTGATCCACTATCCTCAAGACAAAGCTGCGGAAATGATTTCCCATCTGGCATCCTTGGCACAATCACGGTTAATTATTAGCTTTGCACCGAAAACACCCGCGCTCTCAGTGCTTAAAAAAATCGGCAGTTTCTTTCCTGGAGCCAGCAAAGCTACCCGCTCCTACCTCCACACCCAAGCAGATATCATCGCAATTCTCGAGAGCCAAGGCTTTGAAATTAGACGCAAAGCCTTTACGAAAAAGAGCGTCTATTACTCACAAATGCTAGAAGCAGTTAAATTAATTGAGAATTGAGAATTGAGAACTGGGTTTGTAGGGAATGTGGAGCATTTAGACCTCTGCTTCTCGTTAAACCGTAGGGTGTGTTACTGCGGAGCATAACGCACCAACGCACCAACAATCTACGAATCATAGCGCACTAATCATACATCCAAAATGTTATCTAATTATCTTAAATCTATTTATCGATCGATCCTAACGACCACCCTAATTGTTGTCTGCTCCCTGCTACTCACCAGTCCAGCCTTTGCCGGAATTGATGATGATAAATATGATGGCAATGTTTTCGTCCTCTATGCCGGAAATGGCTCACTAGTGCCAGCTCGAATCTCATTAGCTGATTCTCTCAAAGCCAAAAAGCCAGCATTGTTAGTTTACTATGTCGATGACAGCACTGATTGTAAGAAATATTCGACAGTGATATCTCAACTGCAAGCTTACTATGGCAAAGCGGCTAGCTTCATCCCCGTAACTGTCGATAGCCTTGCCCTAGATAAAAAGTACGTCAATACCGAAGATGGCTATTATTATGGCGGTACAGTGCCCCAAACGGTAGTCATTGACAAAGCTGGTAAAGTTCGGCTTAATCAAGTAGGTCAAATCTCATTTGAAAAAATGGACGATACTCTCCGTGAGGTATTCGATCTACTTCCCCGCAAGGAATCGGTTGAACTCAAACGCCGAAGTTTTAATGAGTTTAATAGTGAACTAACGCAGTAGCTAAGAATCTGTCGAGGCTTGTACTTGCTAAGTATTACAGCGGAGTTAACGCTCTAATTCTTTATAAAGATTTAAGCTTTTTTAATTGAAATTATGCTATTGACTTAACCAACAATTATAGGTTCGGTTATCGCGATAAGTCAACTTAATTTGTATGTTTGTATACTAATGTTAAGAAGAATTAATCTTCCGATCCAGACAAAGTTAAGATAGCAGAGTATAGCTTAACGAAAGTTAACTTTGTAAACAAGTAATTACCAAAAATACAACTCGATCGAGTAGGAGTCAAATTCCAATCGTGAGCCAGCAACAACTTGCCCAACTGCGCCGTTACAATCCCCAAACGATTGCCAGCTATTATAATAAACGTCCGTGGCTGGTGATCTGGAGAGCAATAACGATTGTATGGCTATTTGCAGGGTTTCTGATTGGCTTGTTGATCGATCGAGCCGTCGGACATGTAGACGCAAATAAAAGCGACAGGGCTACTCAGCTCCGCGAGATATTAACATATCTAGGTCCGACTTATATTAAAGTCGGACAAGCACTCTCGACTCGCCCCGACTTGATCAAGCAAGACTTCTTAGAAGAATTGATCAAGCTCCAGGATCAACTTCCGCCATTTGACAATGAGCTAGCGATGCAGATTATTGAGTCTCAGCTCAAAAAGTCTGTCGAAGAACTATACAAAGAGATTTCCCCGCGCCCAGTTGCAGCGGCTAGTTTGGGGCAGGTTTACAAGGCTAGACTTTACAGTGGTGAAGAAGTTGCTGTCAAAGTTCAACGCCCTAATCTATTACCAGCAATCACCCGCGACTTGTACCTGCTCCGGTGGGCGGCGAGTTGGATCAAGCCATTACTACCACTAAATCTTGGCGACAACCTCACCGTTGTGGTGGATGAATTTGGGGTGAAGCTATTTGAAGAAATCGACTATCAAAATGAAGGGCGCAATGCCGAGAAATTTGCGGCTAATTTCCAAGACGATCCGACTGTCAAAGTTCCTTCAATTTACTGGCGATACAGTAGTCAGACAGTCCTCACACTAGAGTGGATTGATGGCATCAAATTAACTGATTTAGAGGGAATTAGGAGAGCTGGACTCGATCGAGATCAGCTAATCAAAGCTGGTGTGACATCAGGGATGAGACAGCTACTAGAATTTGGTTTCTTTCATGCCGATCCTCACCCTGGTAATCTATTTGCGATGCCGGATGGACGGATGGCATTCATTGATTTTGGGATGATGGATCAGCTCACCCAACATACCAAAGAAACGATCGCCGGATCGGTTGTGCATCTGATTAATAAGGACTATCTTTCGCTCACAGATGATTTTGTTAAGTTAGGATTTTTGACTCCTGATATTGACATCTCACCAATCATTCCCGCCCTCGAAAAAGTACTAGGCAATGCCATGGGTGAAAGTGTTGGTAACTTCAACTTCAAAACCGTCACCGATGAGTTTTCAGGTTTGATGTTTGAGTACCCGTTCCGCATCCCAGCTCAGTTTTCGCTGATTATTCGATCGCTTGTGACTCAAGAAGGTGTGGCACTAAGTCTCAATCCAGAGTTCAAGATTGTCGAGATTGGTTATCCTTACGTCGCTCAGAGATTGCTCAATAGTGAGACACCAGAAATGCGCCGCAGACTGGTTGAGGTAATTATCAAAGATGGTAAATTACAGTGGGAACGGCTAGAAAATATGATCGGGATTGCTCGGAGTGATAGCAATTTCGATCTGCTACCTACGGCTCAATTGGGTTTCCAATTCCTGATGTCAGCGGAAGGACAATCTCTGCGAAATCAACTGGTGATGGCATTGACAGAAGATAACCGTCTGCATGTATCTGAAATTCAACAGCTCTGGAGCTTAGTCAAAGGAGAATTGGAGCCAGCGAAATTGTTTAATGTTGCCTTTAGTGCTTTTGCTGAAAGTCTACCTAAAGCAATTGGCAATCTCTCGACAGCGGGTGTCAATTCATTATTTGGTGCGCGTACTGGTAGTCGGAAGTAAAAGTTTGAACAACTCGATCGATTAAATCGGTTAAAATTCAGTAGGGGCAATTCATGAATTGCCCCTACTGAATTTTTTGGATACGAATTAAGTTAATGTCAGATCTAGTTTTATTTTGGCACCGCAATGATTTACGCATCTCAGACAGCATTGGTTTAGCACAGGCGTGTGACACTGATGCTAGAGTGATGGGTGTGTTTTGTTTCGATCGAGCTATCCTCTCCGGTGATGACATTGCGCCAGCTAGAGTTGTGTATATGCTGGGCTGTTTGAAAGCCCTAGCTGAAGATTATCGCCAAGCGGGTAGCCAACTATTATTTGTCGATGGAGATCCAGTCGAGCGCATCCCCAAACTAGCCAGTACGCTCAAAGCCAAAGCAGTATATTGGCATCACGATGTCGAGCCATACTCCCTGACTCGTGACGAACAAGTAAGTACTGCATTAAAAGCCCAAAGTATCCAAATCCATACCAACTGGGATCGACTGCTCCACGATCCCAATCAGATCAAAACTGGCAATAAACAACCCTACAGCGTTTATTCACCCTTTTGGCGCAACTGGAATAGTCAACCAAAACCAGCACCAGTGGTAGTTAAATTACCAAAAAGTGAACTAACCCCCTCTGAAACACAGGCTCTGACTCAACTTCCCACAATCGATCTGCCCACCGCTGCTGAGTCAGGGTTTACTTGGATAGCACCATTGATTTTTGAGCCAGGGACAGCCGCCGCAGCAAAACAACTAGCCACATTCTGTCATGATTCGATCGACCAATACGACGAACAACGCAATTATCCCGCAGTCTCTGGCACCTCAGGCATGAGTGCAGCCCTCAAATTTGGGACAATCGGAATTCGGACAGTTTGGGCAGCGACAACCGCCGCAGCTAAGGCAGCTAGGGATGATACAGCTCTCGCAGGGATTACTACCTGGCAACAAGAGCTGGCATGGCGAGAATTTTATCAGCAAGCCCTCTATCATTTCCCCAGCCTAGCCCAGGGGTCTTACCGCGACCATTTCAAGCAGTTTCCCTGGGTAAATGACCAAACTCAGTTTAAAGCCTGGTGTGAGGGCAAAACGGGCTATCCGATCGTGGATGCCGCCATGCGCCAACTCAATCAGACTGGCTGGATGCACAATCGCTGTCGAATGATTGTCGCGAGTTTCCTGACAAAGGATTTGATTATCAACTGGCAATGGGGCGAGAAATACTTTATGCAAACCCTGATTGATGGGGATTTGGCGGCGAATAATGGCGGCTGGCAATGGAGCGCGTCGAGCGGGATGGATCCCAAACCACTGCGGATTTTCAACCCATATACTCAAGCTCAAAAATTCGATAAAGATGCTAGTTATATTCGTAAATGGGTGCCAGAACTCAAGTCCGTAGATACAAAAATGATTCTCAGCGGCGATCTTTTGCCACTAACGCGACATCAAGTGGGATATCCGGTATCGATCGTCGATCATAGCGTTCAACAGCGTTTATTCAAGGAATTGTACGCCAGCGTTAAGGTTGTTGTGTAGCTGTTATTGCTATTTAGCAGGGCGACTGGTGAAAATGAATGATGTCGTCACTTTCGTTGTCCAGTAATAGCTATTAGTTGGGTGTGTTGGGTTGTCTCCTGACGGAGCGGGCTTCCGCCAACATTCTTCAACCCAACCTACAGATCTATCTATCAACTCCCAACTCCTAACTATTTACCTTGTTCAGTGGCGATGATATGAAGATCGATTTGTTTTGCTCTAATTAATCGGAGGACTCGTTCGGTGAAAGATTGCCGGAGTAAGATTTTCCACCAGGATTGTTGACTCTCGCCAATGACGATTTGGGTGATGTGTTCCCGCTCGGCGACTTCAGCAATTAACTGAGGAATTTGGGTACCAACTACCCGAATGAATCTACCACTAAATTCTCGACAGAGCTGTTCACAATTTTCGAGATGGAGACTCTCCGGCTTACTCAAAAATCGATCTGGATTAGCAATAAATAATACACACAAGGGAGCATTCATATAATTTGCTAGTCGCGCCCCCCGCCTCAGCAATCTCAGTGAATTGGGATAGGTGGAAATACACACCAAAATCCGCTCGCGAATTGGGCAATATTGCCCATTCATGGCTGGATATTCACTGCCTTGATCTTCAACAGCGTTGGCTAATTCTCTCAGTGCTAATTCTCTTAATGCGATTAAATTACGCCGCTGGAAGAAGTTTTGAAGCGATTGTTGAATTTTTTCGGGTTTATATATTTTGCCGTCGATCAATCGCTCTTCTAGTGTTTCGGGGGTAACATCAATTAAGACTACTTCATCTGCTGCTTCGAGCAATCGATCGGGTATTCTTTCTCTAACAATTACTCCTGTGATTTTAGCAACAATATCATTTAAACTTTCGAGATGCTGAATATTTACAGTGGAATAAACATCAATGCCCGCATCTAGAATAATTTCAACATCTTGATATCGCTTTTCTCGCGCTGAACCAGGAATATTTGTATGTGCTAATTCATCAACTAGTACTAACTGGGGCTGACGTTGAATAACCCTGTCGATGTCCATTTCTAGAAAGTTAGCGTTGACGCTATCACTGCCGATTCTAGGGAGGATTTCTAGTCCAATTGATTGATGAGCAGTATCACTACGTCCATGAGTTTCTAGGATACCAATAATGACATCGGTTCCCTCTTGTTTGAGAGCTTGGGCTTCCTGGAGCATTTTATAGGTTTTACCCACTCCAGGTGCCATGCCGATGAATATTTTATGTCTACCTTTATGGCGCACGTTTTTTAGTTGATAGTTGATAATTGATAGTTGATAGCGAAAATACCATGTACTATTTATTTAATTTATCTAAAGTTTAGATCTGTAGTTTAGATCTGTAGGTTGGGTTGAAGAATGAAACCCAACACACCCAACTATTTAGCTAGTTTATCCAGGGCTAAATTGAGATCTAGGACATTTACGCCAGGTTCGCCAAAGATGCCGAGGAATCTATCTTCGATCGATTGAGTCATGATAATCTCAACTTTATTTGAATTGAGTCCTCTGGCTTTTGCGACGCGAGAGATTTGATTTCGGGCAGATTCTAAACTGATGTGTGGATCTAAGCCAGAGCCAGATGTATAAACTAGATCGCTCGTTGGTTTGATTCCAGCGGCTTTTAGCCTGTCAATTTCACCTTTGATTCGTTTAGGCAAAGCTGGATTACTCACAGCTAAATTACTTGCACCCGAAACACCCGTTGGTGCGGCTGTTTTATCAGTACTATAATTGATTGCACTTGGACGGCTCCAGAAGTATCGATCGCTAGTAAATGGCTGTCCAATTAATGCCGAACCAAGTGCGACAGATTGATTATTTCTGATGATACTACCATTAGCCTGAAATGGTACGAATATCTGTCCAAAAGCGAGGATAATCAGGGGGTAAATAACAGCAACAATTAACCAGAGAATTAGAGTCGATCGAATGGCGGTACCAAGTTCTTTAATTTGATTCATGTTAGAATTTCTCCGGTTGAAAGATGACTGCGAATAGATACATTGACAAAGCGACTGTAACTAGCCCCAAAAACCCCAAAGCATAAGACTGTTCGCGCGAAATAGTCCCGCCAGTAGCGGCATAGACAACGGGAGCAAGGAGGAGATTAATGCCTGAACTCCAGAGTAGATAACGAGTTAACTTACGGCTGGATAGTTGAGTTGCGATCGACTGTAAATCTTCAATAACTGTAATTGTTTTCATTTTTAAGAACTCACTAAAAAGGATTACTCTCTGGAAAATCCCCTCCCAGGAGCGGCGGTTTTATTCGGGGGTTCCCCCGTTGGCGGTAGCGGAGCGTTTGCGCTAGCAATAGCCTCTCCGTCAGGAGATATAAAAAACCGACAGGACAGGGGTGCCCGTAGGGTGGGGCGTTGCACTGAGCGTAGCCGAAGTGTGGGTAGATCCACGCATCAACTCAAACCCACAGCGGCGACACAAACATCAATAACTTTAATCGCAATAAATGGTGCAATCACCCCACCCAAACCATAGATAAAAATATTCCGCTGCAACAATTGCTCCGCCGTCAACGGGCGAAACTTCACCCCCTTCAGAGCTAGTGGAATCAACGCTGGAATAATTAGCGCGTTGTAAATTAACGCTGATAAAATTGCCGATTGGGAACTGGCTAAACCCATCACGTTTAAACTACCAATTCCCGCGCCAGCAAAGATTGCGGGTAAAATTGCAAAATATTTAGCGACATCATTGGCGATCGAAAACGTTGTCAATGCCCCCCGCGTAATTAACAACTGCTTGCCAATTGTGACAATATCAATTAACTTCGTCGGATCGGAATCTAAATCTACCATATTTGCTGCTTCCTTCGCGGCTTGGGTACCGGAATTCATCGCAACACCAACATTTGCTTGCGCTAGAGCCGGAGCATCATTGGTACCATCTCCCGTCATTGCTACCAATTTTCCCTGAGCTTGCTCGGCGCGAATTACTTCGATTTTATCCTCTGGAGTTGCCTCGGCGATAAAGTCATCAACTCCCGCTTCTGCGGCAATTACCGACGCAGTAATTTTATTATCCCCCGTCAACATCACCGTCCGAATCCCCATTTGGCGCATTTGATCGAACCGTTCTCGAATGCCTGGTTTGATAATATCTTTGAGATAAATTATGCCATAAATATCATCCCCCTGACATACCGCTAGCGGTGTACCACCCAGTCGCGATACCCGTTCATAAGCAGCATCCAAATCAGCAGGAATTTGTCCGCCACGGGAGCGGACAAATCCTTTAATTGCATCCACCGCACCTTTGCGGATTTCGACTCCATTGGCATCAGTACCACTCATGCGGGTACGCGCCGAAAATTCGAGGCCAGTGGCGGTACTTTTATCGAGCTGCTGCACTGCGCCTAATTTCTGGGCGAGGAGGACGATCGATTTGCCCTCTGGAGTCTCATCAAATAGGCTCGAACCGAGGGCGATTTGGGCGACACTAGCGAGATCGTGAGTCCCAATGGGGATAAACTCCTCCGCTAAACGGTTGCCCAGGGTGATTGTCCCTGTTTTGTCCAAAACTAACGTATTGATGTCGCCACAGGCTTCCACCGCCCGTCCAGAGGTGGCGATGACGTTAAATTGTGCCACCCGATCCATGCCAGCAATCCCGATCGCGCTCAATAGTCCGCCGATGGTGGTGGGAATCAATGCTACCAACAATGCCACCAGCACTGCAATACTCACAGGTGCTTTGGCGTAATTCGCCACAGGTGACAGGGTAGCAATCACAATCAGGAAAACTTGCGTTAACACTGCCAGTAAAACGGTTAGAGCGATCTCATTCGGTGTTTTGCTCCGATCTGCACCTTCTACCAGGGAGATCATTCGATCGATAAATCCTTTGCCTGGATCTGCCGTCACCCGAATCAGTAGCTCATCGGAGAGAATTCGCGTCCCTCCAGTCACTGAACTAGCAATGTCAGTTCCAGGCTGCTTCAGTACTGGCGCAGATTCTCCCGTGATTGCTGACTCATCTACCGCCGCTTCCCCGCTCGTCACCTCACCATCAGCAGGGATCATATCGCCAGCAATTACCTTGACGATATCCCCTTTCTGCAAGCTAGTGGAGCTGATTTCAGAAATTGAGCCATCTGCTAGTACCTTCCGCGCTGTTGTATCCGATTTCGTCGCTCTGAGGGCATCTGCTTGTGCTTTTCCGCGCCCTTCGGCAAAAGCTTCGGCGAAGTTGGCAAATAGCACGGTAGCAAATAAAATCCCGCAAATTAAACCATTGAACAGCCGCACATCTCTACCTGCAACGGTACCAAAAATATTGGGATCGATCGTCATCAGGGCGGTAATAATCGTCCCAATCCAGACGAGAAACATCACCGGATTTTTGATCGCGATGCGGGGATCGAGTTTGATGAAAGATTGTTTGATCGCGCGGGCGAGCATCCCTTTGGATTTAGCTTTGGGTGTGTGCTTGCGTTGCGATCGAGGTATTGATGTCATGGTAATTATTGTGAATAATAAGTTCAAACCAACCGTAGGGGAGGGGATTTACCACCCAAATTTTCTAGAGTTTGCCGATCTGAAAGGCTTCGGCGATCGGACCCAGTGCTAGAATCGGGAAGAAGCTCAATGCGCCCAATACTAAAATCACCCCAGCAGTCACCCCCGTAAACAACACCGTATCGGTGCGGAGCGTGCCTGTAGTCATCGGTACTGGCTGCTTGCGGGACATCCCATCCGCTAGTAATAGCAGGGCGAGAATCGGCACGTATCGCCCGATCAGGATACTTACACTCGTACTGAGATTCCACCACAATCCGGTTGGGCTGGGTGCAGAATCAGCTAATCCTTCCAAGCCGGAGCCGTTATTTGCTGCGGCTGACGCATATTCGTAGACTACCTGGGAGATACCATGAAATCCGGCATTGCTAATCCCAGATAGAGTTTCAGGAAAAGCCAGAGTAATCGCGCTGGGAATGAGAACAGCGATCGGATGCACTAATAACACCACGCTAGCCAGGATAATCTCCGGCTTTTCGATTTTGCGCCCCAAGAACTCTGGGGTGCGTCCGACCATCAGTCCGGTCAGGAATACAGCTAAAATCATGTACACAAATAAGTATGCTGTCCCTGTTCCTTGTCCGCCCCAGACAATTTGCAGGAATAGGTTAAATAGAGTCACCAATCCACCTGCGGGCATGAAAGAATCGAGCATTCCATTCACCGCTCCACACATCGTCCCAGTAGTGACAACTGCCCAAAGCGCGGTTTGCGCCCAACCAAAGCGAACCTCTTTGCCTTCTAAGTTGGGTTGAGCAGAACCTAGTTGGGCATTAACGATCGAGTTGCCATTGTATTCACCGATTGCGGCAATTGCGATCGATAGAATAAAGATGGTGAATACCATCCCAAAAACCAACCAGGATTGACGAGTATTGTTGGCAAAAATACCATAGGTATGGATTAAAGCAGCCGGAATACTAATCATCGCGATTGTCGCAATCAGATTCGTAAATCCATTGGGATTTTCAAACGGATGAGCAGAATTTGCCCCAAAGAATCCTCCACCATTTTCACCCAATTGTTTAATACTTTCCAAATGTGCAACGGGACCAACAGCAATTATTTGAGTCGCACCATCTAAAGTAGTCACAGTCACAGGTGGCGAGAGAGTTTCTGGTACTCCAGCAATTAGTAATAGTAGGGCAATTACGATCGATAAAGGTAGTAAGATTCTGGTAATCCCGCGCACTAAATCTACATAGAAGTTACCCAGAGATCTACCCGTTAAACCCCTAATAAAAGCAATTCCGACAGCTAATCCAGTCGCCGCAGATGTAAACATCAAGAAGCCTAATCCTAATACTTGACTGGCATAACTAAAAGTAGTCTCGCCGGAATAGTGCTGTTGATCTGTATTCGTTAAAAATGAAATAGTTGTATGTAGAGCCGTATCCCAAGTCGGGGCATCAAGTCCAGTTGGATTGAAAGGCAATCCACTTTGAGTCATCAAGAGTGTAAAAACAAAGACTGCCATCATAATATTGCTGACAAAAATTGCTCTTGCATATTGCCAGCCGGTCATCATTTCGCGATCATCAATTTGACTGAGCCTGTAGATACCTCGCTCTAGCTGAGAAAAGATCGGATCTAGCGGTGCAGATATTTCTGGATTTGCCCGAAATACCCGCGCTAGATACCTGCCCAAAATCGGTGTAATGATGCCGATCGGTAATAATGTTAAAGCAATCTGAAAAAGTCCTTGCCACATAAGTAGATCTAAGTAGTAAATTAACTATGAATAGCGGACAATTTCTATTATTGATCGAACAACTACCAATGAATGTCTAAACATCTGTTTGTCTTCGAGCAATTTTGTTTAGTTACAATCTAAACAAACCTAAACAACAATCATCAGTTATGAATAGTAGTGCCCACGATCTAAACTTTAGGTTAAAATTCAAGGATACTCAGACTAGAATCATCAATAACTAATTTTGGTGGTCAAAGCACATCCTTCTGATAAAATAATGAGCGATCGATCTTCTCCTTTACATCCTCACTCATTAGAATTCAGCTCGATTGCTGGACTATTTGTTGCCATACTAATATTAGAGCTTTCTACTCCAGTCGATTATTTATTTGGCTATCTTTATACCGTCCCAATTTTACTAGCTAGCTTTCGATTTGGTCGCACCGCAGCTATCTATGCCACGATGACTGCGGTCATATTGACACTGAGCTATATCTGGATTCCTGGTGGTCAAATAGTTACCATGCCGATGGTAGTCAATCGCGCGATCGCGTCAGCTACACTAATAATGACAGGATGGTTGAGTGAAAATAATCATAGCTATCGAGCCGCGATTGTCAAACAACAATCTCAACTAGATATTCAACAACAATTAGTCAGGCTTCGTGAAGATTTTGCTTCAACTTTAAC